>CAVFRF010000028.1:0-50024 GCA_963624975.1 Bacteroidaceae bacterium | reverse complement strand
GTTCATGGCACAGGCAAGGTCGCTTATGAGCAGCGCGTTCACCGTGGTGGTGGGCATCACCGACCGCAAGATGCGCGAAGACGTGGAACTTGCCCTCACCGATGCGCACATTCCCATCAAGGTGCTCTCCGACGATGCCAGGGCGTTCTCGCGCGACATGGTGAACATCGTCGACAGCCCGGTGTCGCAGAGCGTCGTGATTCCAAGCGCGCATCTGGCGCTGCTGGGCGCAGCCGAAACGGTGAGCAGCCTTTCGGAAGACGCCACGGCGGGCAAGACAGGCACGTCGCCCGCGTTCACCTTCCCCTACAAGCCCGGCGACTACGTGGTGCACCAGAAGCACGGCATCGCGCACTTCACCCGCATGGAGAAGCAGGAGGTCGACGGCATCTGGCGCGACTACCTGGTTCTCGAGTATGCGGAGGGCGACAAGCTCTTCATCCCCGTGGAGCAGATCGGCAAGATCACGAAGTACGTGGGGTCGGGCTCGGAGGAGCCGCGCCTCACCAGGCTCGACACCAACGACTGGGCGCGCGCCCAGAAGAAGGCTTCCAAGGCCGCGAGGAAGCTGGCCTTCGACCTGGTGGACCTGTATGTGAGGAGGTCGTCGGTGGAGGGCTATGCGTACTCCGCCGACACCGAGATGCAGCGGCAGATGGAGGAGCTGTTCCCCTATGAGGAGACCAGCGACCAGGCGCGCGCCATCGCCGACGTGAAGGCAGACATGGAGTCGTCGCGCCCGATGGACCGCCTCGTGTGCGGCGACGTGGGCTACGGCAAGACAGAGGTGGCCATTCGCGCGGCGTTCAAGGCCGTGCAGGACGGCAGGCAGGTCATGGTGCTGTGCCCCACCACGGTGCTGGCGCAGCAGCACTTCTCGACGTTCTCGGAGAGATTCTCCGACTTCCCGGTGAACGTGGAGATACTCTCGAGGTTCCGCACGCCGGCGCAGCAGAAGCAGATCCTGGAGAAGTTTGCCGAGGGCAAAGTAGACATTCTCATCGGAACGCACCGCCTGCTCTCGCGTGACGTGACGCCCAAGCAGCTGGGCCTTGTGATCATCGACGAGGAGCAGAAGTTCGGCGTGAAGCACAAGGAGCAGCTCAAGAACCTGCGCGAGCATATCGACATCCTCACGCTCACGGCCACGCCGATTCCGCGCACGCTGCAGATGTCGCTGGGCGGCATCCGCGAGATGTCGCTCATCGACACGCCGCCGTCGTTCCGCCTGCCGGTGGAAGTGCACGTGGGAGAGTGGGACGAGGGCATCGTGAGCGGCGCGATCAGGCGCGAGCTGGCGCGCGGAGGCCAGGTGTACTACGTGGCCACGCGCATCGCGAGCATCGACGATGCCATGGCCCGCGTTGCCCAGGTTGCCCCCGAAGCCAGGGTGGGCTTCGCGCACGGCAGGATGACGCAGAGCAAGCTCGAGGGCGTGATGGAGGATTTCGCGGCGGGGCAGATCGACGTGCTGGTCTCCACCACGATCATCGAGTCGGGGCTGGACAACCCGCACACCAACACGCTGATCATCGAGGACTCCCATATGCTGGGCCTGTCGCAGCTCTACCAGCTTAAAGGCCGCGTGGGCCGCTCGCACGTGCAGGCCTACGCCTACTTCATGTTCCCGCAGGACATGGTGCTCTCCGAAGACGCCACCGAGCGCCTGCTGGCCATAAAGGAGAACCAGGAGTTCGGCAGCGGCATCCGCATCGCCATGCGCGACCTCGAGATACGCGGCGCCGGCTCGATGCTGGGCGCCGAGCAGTCGGGCAACATCAGCGCCATCGGATTCGAGGCGTTCACCGCGATGCTGGCCGACTACGTGGAAGAGGCCCGCGGCGGCGCCCCGGTCAAGCTCGCTACCGCCGACCTGGTGATCGACCTGCCTGCCGAGGTTTACATTCCCGAGGAGTATGTGCCCTCGACCGAGGATCGCGTCGCCTACTACCGAAGGTTCGCTATGGCGCGCTCCGACATGGAGGTGAGCGCTGCGGCAGAGGACATGGCGGCATCGTATGGCGAGCTGCCCATCGAGGCGCTCAACCTGGTGTCGAGGGCGCATATCCAGATGCTCATGCGCGAGCTTGGATTCGAGACCATCACCTACGTGGGCGGCAAGGTCCAGATGGAGAAGCTCAAGCTCACGGCCAGGCAGAGGCAGGCCGCGAAAGACAAGGGAGCGATCTGCTATCCCAAATCGGAGAAGGTCACCTTCAGACCCCGCGGCACCGAGGACGTTTACGAGCAGACGCTGAAGATGCTCGATGCCATATGCGCCGCAGGTGCGACTAGCACAGATGGCGACGACGCGGCGATCGACTAGCACGACAGGAAAGGATGTCCGAACATGGGCGATCTGAATGCAGAAGCAGGCAAGGGCAAATATGCGGAGGTTCCGCCGCGGCAGGACGACGTTGCGGGGAAATTCGGCAGGTTCGTGGAGATAATCGCGGCGCTTCGAGGCGAGAACGGCTGCCCGTGGGACAAGGACCAGACCCATTCCTCGATCGCGCGCAACATGGTGGAAGAGGCCTACGAGGCGCAGGAGGCCCTGCTCGCGGGCGATGTGGACTGCATGTCCGAGGAGCTGGGCGACGTGCTGCTGGAAGTGGTGCTGCAGGCGCAGATAGCCTCGGATGAGGGCGAGTTCGGCATCGCGGAGGTGATCGACGGCATCTGCGACAAGATGGTGAGGCGTCACCCCCATGTGTTCGGCGAGGAAGCGTCGTTCGGCGCGGCGGGCCTCACCGCCGAGGAGATAGCGCAGCTCGAAGAGGTGCGTACCCCGGGAGACGTGACCTACCTGTGGGACTACATCAAGGTGCGCGAGAAGCGCCTCAAGGCCGAGGCCAGACAGCGCAAGGCCGCAGAAGCCGGCATCGAGCTTGCCCCCAAGAGCGTGATGGACGACGTGCCCAGGTCGCAGCCGGCGCTCATGCAGGCCAGCGACATCTCGCGCAAGGCGGTGGCCCGCGGCTTCGAATGGGACACCCGCGACGAGGTGTGGGACAAGGTTCGCGAGGAGATGGCCGAGTACGAGGCGGCCATCGCCGACACAGGTGCCACGAAGGAAGATGCCGAGCTGGAATTCGGCGACATCCTCTTCACCCTGTGCAACGTCGCGCGCAAGGACGGCGTAGACCCCGAGAGCGCATTGCAGAAGACGTGCGAGAAATTCAGAGGTCGCTGGGCTATGATGGAAAGGTATGCGAACGAGGAAGGCCGGACCGTGGAATCCTACGATTCGGATGGCCTCGAGGATCTGTGGCAGCGCGCCAAGAAGGCGCTTTCGAGCTAGGACGAGCGGCATGACCTTCGAAGAGTACCTTTCGACAAACATGGGAATCGTGAACGAGTACCTTGGCTGCTTCTACGATGGCGAGGCCGATTCCGATATCCGAAAGTACCTCTACGACCCGCTCGCCGCTTTCGTTCGCAACGCCGGCAAGAGACACAGGCCGCTCATCTGCATGCTGGCCTGCAGCGCGGTGGGCGGAGACCCCGAGAAGGCGCTGAGGTCGGGAGCTGCGATCGAGCTGTTCCACAACGCGGCGCTGGTGCACGACGACATAGCGGACGACTCCACGCTCAGGCGCGGCAAGCCCTGCATGCACCTCGATATGGGGCTGGGCCTGGCCATCAACGCGGGCGACATGGCTCTCTCGTCCATGGTGCCGGCGGTGCTATCCGACGACGGGCTGAGCGAGCACGTCAAGCTGCAGGTCATCGGCCAGCTCTGCGAGATGGACCTGCGCACCATCGAGGGGCAGGCCCTCGACGTGGGCTGGGCGCGCGACGGCAGGTTCGACATCGAGCTAGACGACTACCTCAAGATGGCCACGCTCAAGACCGCTTACTACTCCGGCGGGATTCCGCTGGCCGTGGGCGCGATCATCGGCGGGGGCACGGCCGAGCAGGTAGAGGCGCTGCGCAGGTTCGGCATGCTCACGGGGCTGGCTTTCCAGATCCAGGACGACCTTATCAACCTGGTGGGCAGCGAGGAGAGCGCCGGCAAGGACTTCAGGAGCGACATCACCGAGGGCAAGCGCACGTTCGCGGCCATCCACGCGCTCCGCAATTCCGAGAGGTCCGGTGAGCTGGAGCAGATCCTGGACTCCAAGGCAACGGATCCGGAGCTGCTGGAGCGGGCGGTCGAGATTATGGTCGATGCCGGATCGATAGACGCGGCGCGGAGCTACGCCGAGGGCCTCGTGCGCGAGGCGAAGGGGCTGCTGGCGGGTGCGGGCCTGAGGCCCGGCGAGCTGGAGATCCTAAACGATATGGCGGATTTTTTCGTGAAGAGGCTGTCGTAGGCTGCTGCGTGCAGCGGCTCGAAGGCGCTTCGACGCGATGCAAGATAGTAGGAGCAAGATGATGGATTCGATTGGCGTTGGCTGCGAGGGCGCGGCTGTCGAAGACGTGCAGAGAAGGCTGGCCAAGCTCGGATACGACCTTGGCGAGACCGGCATAGATGGCAAGTTCGACGTGGCGACCGCGGCGGCCGTGAGCATGTTCCGTAAAGATGCGGGCCTTCAGGACGGCGAGTCGGTGGATGCCATGATGTGGGCCGCCCTCGTGGACGCCTCCTACACGCTCGGCGACAGGACGCTCTACCTGAGGATGCCCTACTTCCATGGCAACGACGTGGGCGAGCTGCAGAGGATCCTGAACATCCTGGGCTTTTCGTGCGGACCCAACGACTCCATATTCGGCGCGTACACCGAGAGGGGCGTGCGCGACTTCCAGACCAACATGGGCATCGAGCCCGACGGCATCGTGGGCATAGCCACCACCAACGCGCTGGCCAGGCTGCATCGCTCCTGGGACGACAAGGACCCGGTGGCTCCCAGCGCCGCAGGCGTGGGGTTCTCGCGGGCGGCCGACGTGTTGGAGAGCACCCCGATGTGCATCTACGGCGTGGACGAAATGGCGCGCCAGATAGCGGCTTCGGTTTCCAACCTCGCCTTCGCGACCACGAGCCTCTCGCAGGTGCGCAGCGCCGACAGGATGTCGTCGGCGCCGGCGCCGGGCACCCTGATGGTGGAGGTCGTCACCGGAGAAGTGACGGATGGCGGGGGCAGCCCGCTGGTGGTGTTCGACACTCCGGGCGAGCTATGCAAGAGGTTCCGCAACGCGGTGGAATCGCTTGGCGCGAGGCACAAGCGGGTGGTGGTGAAGTTCAGCATCCCCGACGACTCCGACGTGGTGCGGGATGCGGAAGACGACCTCTCCGAAAACTACGGGAGGGGAATCGTGCAGCATAGCGCAATTATCCTGCTGGATGCGATATGCTATGCGTTTGCTGGATAGCGTGCATGGCCTGTTGGACATTTAGCGGATAAGGAGATTTCTGAAGCATGCGCATTGGAATAGGAATCGACACCGGAGGCACCTACACCGACATCGTGGCATACGACTACGACGACGAGAAGGTCCTATTCAAGAGCAAGACGCTCACCACCAAGGAAGACCTCACGCTCTGCATCTCGCGCTCGCTAGACGCGCTGGACTCCGGCCTTCTGGACCAGGCGATTTCGATTTCGCTTTCCACCACGCTTGCCACCAACGCCTGCGTCGAAGGCAAGGGCGGCAAGGCCAGGCTCGTGTTGCTGGGGCTTCCGGAGTTCACGGTCGACACGCTGGGAATCGACGCGAAGTACGGCATAGCCCGCGACGATACTCTGTGCGTGGACACCGGCGGAAGCTTCGACGGAAAGGTCGTGGACGAACCCGACTGGAACGCGCTTTACGCCGAGCACCGCGAGTTCTTCGACAACGCGCAGTCGCTGGCGTTCTCCGAGCTCAATTCGCTTCGCAACGGAGCGGTGGTCGAGCGCCATGCGAGGGAGTTCTTCTCCGAGGCCCGCAAGTGCCCCGTGGTAATCGCGAGCGACCTTGCCAACGAGCTCAATTTCATCGAGCGCGGCGCCACGGCTCAGCTCAACGCCAGGCTGCTGCCCGTGATATCCGACTTCATCGCAGCCGTGACCGAGGTGCTGCGCGAGCGCAACCTCGACATTCCCGTCATGATCCTGCGCAGCGATGGCAGCCTCATGTCCAAGGAAGCATCGAAGATCAAGCCGGTCGAGACCATCTTGAGCGGCCCTGCCGCCAGCGTGATCGGCGGACGCGGCATCACCGACTGCGGCGACTGCCTGATCGTGGACATCGGAGGCACCACCACCGATATCTCGATCGTGGAGTCGGGCAACCCCGTGATGACCGACAGCATCCGCATTGGAGGATGGCGCACGCAGGTGCACGGCGTGTTCATCGACACCTACGGGCTTGGCGGCGACAGCAGGGTTACCGACGAGAAGGGCCAGCTCAAGTTGGAGAGCCGTCGCGTGGTGCCGATCTGCATTTTCGCCGATGAGCACCCAGAGGCGGTCGAGAAGCTCGAGAACCTCGTGAACAGCAGACGCAGGGCCGACTATCCGATCCACGAGTTCCTCTACCTGCAGAAGGAACCCGAGGGCATCGAGGACCTCACCGATTCCGAGAAGCGCATCCTGGATGCCGTGCACGAGGGGCCGACAATGCTGGCCAGCTCCAAGATCGACGTGTACCGCGACAGGCCCGACAGGCTCGAAGACCTTGGCATCGTGATGCGCGTCGGACTCACCCCGACCGACATCATGCATGTGAAGGGCGACTTCAACCGATTCGACACCCACGCTTCCGAGCTTGCGGTGCGCTACTTTGCCAGCAAGTTCTTCTCCGCCAAGACCGAGGAGGAGAGGCTTCGTGGGATGGAGATGATCTGCGACAGGGTGTACTCGATGTTCAAGCAGAAGCTGCATCGCTACATCCTGTATGCGCTCATGGAATACAGGTATCCCAAGGAGCTTGGCGGCGGCCTGAGCGACCAGATGAAGAAGCTCATCGAATGCAATTGGACCGACAGCCAAAGCGACAGCCGCAATCCGCTGGTGAATATCGGCTTCAACGTGGACGCGACCCTCATTGGCATCGGCGCACCCACGCATGTGTTTCTGCCCGATGTGGCCAAGGCGCTGGGCGCGAAGTACGTGATTCCCGACAACGCCGAGGTGGCCAACGCCATTGGCACTGCCATCGCCAACATCGCGGTGGAAGCCGTGGTAAACATCGATCCGGTATACGATTCGGGTGGAGTTACCGACTACAACGTGCGCACGGCTGGCGGCAACAAGTACTTCGAGAAGCGCGAAGATGCGTTGGAGTACGCCCACAAGATGGCGAGACAGGATGCGATAGACGAGGCACGCCTGCGCGGCGCCCTGGGCGAGCTGACTGTGGACATGCACGTGGAGGAGCGCAAGGTGGAGGCCTCGCTTGGCGAGACCGTGATATTGGGAACCAAGGTGATCGGCAGGGCGACCGGGCAGGCTAACTAGCGCGAAGCGCGCGTCTAGGCGAGCATGGGTTCTGCGGATCGTGTAAGTTGACACACAAGATAGGCAAACGTTTAGGAAGGTAGACAGGATGAAGAAGTTCACGGCTCTAGCGGCTGCAATGCTCTTGGCATTCGCTTCGATGGCGTTCTTGGCCGGATGCGGAAGCAGCGGAGAGGCAACCATGGCCGACTTCGTTGGCAGTTACGTGTTCGAGCAGGTAACCTCTGATTCCGGAAGCTACACCGCCGAGGAGATCGAGTCGATCGCCACGGCCGAGCAGATGTGCACGCTGGAGCTGAAGGAAGACGGTACGTGGGACATGTCCACGTTCGGCAACTCGGTGTTTACCGATGGAAGCTCGCCCACCTGGTCGGTGTCTGGCAACGAGATCGTTCTCACCAGCAGCGATACCCAGCTGCCCGTGACATACGATACCGACGGTCACACGATCACCATCGACTACGAGGGCAGCAAGATGGTCCTCAAGAGGGTCAGCTAAGGGGTATCTGCGTTGCTGATGGCAAATCGAAGCTGTATGAACAGGGGCAGCGGGGCATCGGTGCTCGTGTCCCTGATGCTGATGCTGCTTTGCACGGTGCTTGCGTGCGCTGCGCTTGGCGGCTGCTCGTCGGGCAGCAAGTACGAGGGGCATTGGGTGTGCTGCGGCGTGAAGAGCGGCACCCAGAGCTACGACGTGAAAGAGCTGGACGTAGATGGCAACTCCCTCATGACCGTCGACCTCAACGGCGATGGCTCGGTTGCGATGAGTGCCATGGGCGAGAGCGTGGACACGACGGGGCTTACGTGGGAGGAAACGTCGACGGGCGTTACGCTCACGACCGACGTTGGCTCGATGGATGCCACGTACGTCGACGATACAGGTCAGCTAACTTTGGACTATCTGGGACAGGTAGTCGTGCTGGAGAAGCGGTAGGGGATAGACGATGGCAGATAGGCGTCGTGCGCAAGGCGGCGGCAGACAGGCTTCGAGCATTTCCAGCAAGGTGATACTCGTCTTCGTGGCGGCGATTGCGGTGACGATCGTGTTCGCCGTGGTGTTTCTCAACTGCTGCCATCGCAGTCTTCCACGCGAGGATTTCGTTGGCACCTGGGTGCTGTACTCCTCATCTGATGGGTCCACCACCTACGACGAGGCCTACATGCAGGAGCACTCCATCGATCCGGCCCAGGTGGCGACCATGGTTCTCAATGGTGCGGACGATGGAGCCACGTTCAGCATCAACGGTGCGTCCATCGCCGACGAGGACAAGAAAATCACATGGTCTACCAGCGAAACCGCGTTGGTGCTGAACACCGACGGCGGTGCAATAGAGCTGGAATACGATGCCGACTCGAAGCTGCTCACCATGACGCTGGACGATGGCAAGCAGATGCGCTTGAAAAGAACCTCGGTGATGTAGAGGCTGGCAGAGCCTGTGCGGCTAGACTATGCGGACCGCGTCGTCGTTGCGGTCGAGAGGCTCTAGCGCGTCTGCAACCTCGCAGATGTTGCGCCACAGCCGCATCGGCATGAAGCTGCGCCGCAGCGCCGGATTGTAGCGCTGCTCATTGCAGATCGAATCGTAGAACGACCTCCACATCTTTTCGTAGAGTGCATCATCGGCTGCGGAATCGGGAATCGTCAGGCTATCCGTGCGAACGAGCCTCCAGTCTCCGCCACGCGATATGCCGGCCATGCCGTGCACCTCGTCGTATATCACGAACGACTCCGTGTTGAAGCGCTTGGAGAAGTGCTGCATGACCGCCGGCACCACGTTGGCCGAAGGGTTGATGCGCGAGAAGTACACGCCGTCCTCGAGCTGCGAGAAACGCGCGAACTGCAGTATGTTGTGCCTCTCGTTGGAAACCCTGCGCCACAGCTTCTCGTACTCGGCCACCACTGGATGGGAGTGGTCGCAATATGCGTAGCGCCCCTTGCGCATCGCGATCTGGATGTAGCGAAGCAGCTTCATCTCCCTCTCCTGGTCGTCGCTCAGAAAGGCGAGTTTGATGCGTTCCAGCTCGTCTGGTCCCAGCTTGCGGCGAAGCCCCTCTGCCACGCGCAAGGCCTTTTCCGTTTCGGTCTCGATGCACTCGACCTGTCCGAAGAGCGGTATCTGCATGCAATCTGAAGTTTCGATCGCGAAAGGGGTCTCCTTGCGTTCGAATGCGGTGAACACGCAGGTGAGATAGCCCTCGAGCGTTCCGTCGTAGACGTAGGTCGGAGCCGGTTGAGCGTCACGAGAGTCGCGATGCCGCATCGCTGTGCATGGAGCTATCCCGCGAGCATGCGCGCCGTTGCCGTCATGCTGTATGTCGCCGCCACCGCGCATCATGCGCTCTCCTCTCAAGTTCATGCAACGATCGTAACCTTCAATCCTGCTAAACCGCCACCTTCTCGATTTCCCTCGGCTTGGCGCGCTTCGACTCCAGGGCCAGCCTCTGGTTGGCGAACGCCTCGAGCTGGCCTCGCTGGAACGGTTCGCCGGCAGCTGCGCATCCAAGCTCGCCAAGACATTCGCCGTTGCCGTCTCCTCCCCGGGGGTCGAACAGAGACAGCTGTCCGGGTGCTGCGTTCTTTCCACCGCTACGTCTGTGCTTTCCGGCTTGGCTGGACATTCGCACCAGCTGGGCTCGCAGCAGGTCTTCGTCGAAAGCCAATGTCGAAACGTACTTGCCTCCGAACGTCGCGAAGTACTGGATCTTCTTGATCGAAAGCCCCATGCGCTTCATGGAATCGGGAGTGATGGTGGCATGTCTGCGGGCCCGCATGATCTTCTTGGCGCCGGCCACGCCAAGGCCGGGTATGCGCAGCAGCATCTCATAGGGTGCCTTGTTGATTTCGACCGGAAACTTGTCGAGGTTGCGCAGCGCCCAGCTGGCCTTGGGGTCAAGTCGCGTGTCGAGGAAGGGGTTGCTGGCATCTACTATCTCGCTCACGTCGAAGTCGTAGAAGCGCATGAGCCAATCGGCCTGATACAGCCTGTGCTCGCGGTTGAGCGGCGTCTCGGTGCTCCTGTCGGGAAGTATCGACGACTCGTTGACGGGCAGGTATGCCGAGAAGAAGACTCTCTTGAGCGAGAAGGTTCCATACAACGCGGAGGACAGCTTGAGGATCTGGTAGTCGGTCTCGGGCGTGGCTCCCACTATGAGCTGGGTGCTCTGTCCGGCAGGCACGAACCTCTCGTAGTACTCGTACCTCTCCATCTCGGTGTGCTTGCGAGCCGACAGCGCACCGCCAGAATTGCACTTCGAATCCAGCGACGGTTGCGACCTGTGACGCGGCTTGCCCTTGGGCTTGCCGGCTATCCCCGAGGCCACATGCCTCATGGGAGCGAGTATCGACTCCTTGCTCTTGCCGGGCGCCATGAGACCCAGGCTCTGCGAGCTGGGCATCTCTATGTTCACGCTCATCCTGTCGGCCAGGTAGCCCATCTGCTCCACCAGCTCGTTGCTGCAGCCGGGTATCGACTTCACATGGATATATCCCAGAAATCCGTACTCGTTGCGCAGGATCTCGATGCAGCGCATCATCAGCTCCATGGTAAAGTCGGGGCTTCGCACCACGCCCGAGCTGAGAAACAGCCCCTCTATGTAGTTGCGCTTGTAGAACTCTATCGTGAGGTCTGCCAGCTCCCTGGGGTCGAAGATGGCCCTGGGCACATCGTTGCTCCTGCGATTGGCGCAGTATTCGCAGTCGTGCATGCATACGTTGGTCATGAGCACCTTGAGCAGCGTGATGCACCTTCCGTCGGCAGCGAAGCTGTGGCATATGCCGGCGCAGTACGTGCTTCCCAGGTGGCCGAGCTTGGCATCTCGGTCGACTCCGCTCGAAGTGCATGCGGCATCGTACTTTGCCGCATCGGCGAGTATCTGCAGTTTGCTTGCTGTGTCCATCGGCCGCTCCGATTCGTGTTGCGAACATCTGTTCGATATAATAGCAGAACAGATGTTCGAGTCAATGGAATTGGCACAATCCATGCGCCGGCTCGCGTGGACTCGATGCCGGAAGTGGCGGTAGTCTATCCAGAAGAAGTTTGCGGCGACGCGAGGGGAGCGACGATGAGGGGACTGGAATTCGGCAAAGGGCCGCTGTGCTGCGAAGGCGCGATGGGCACGATGCTCCAATCGCTGGGGGCCGACGTGTCGGCGGGCGCCCTGCATCTCAACGCCGACGACCCCGATGCGGTGGCCAGAGTGCATTCCATGTATCGCGAGGCGGGGGCCACATGTGGCATCACCAACTCGTTCAGCCCTTGCACTTCGCTAGATTCGACCCAAGCAGAGGCTTCGCGAAAGCTGGTCGCGGCCAGCGTCGGCATCGCGCGCGAAGCCGGGTTCGACATCGTGCTGGGCGACATGGGGCCTGCCGGAAAGATGCTGGAGCCTCTGGGCGACACGACTTTCGACGAGCTGTATCGCATATATCGCCGACATATCGACGCTCTGGTCGAGGCGGGCGCCGACGCGATCATGATCGAGACGCTCATCGACGTCTCCGATGCCAGATGCGCCCTGCTGGCTGCTCTGGACGCCACGCGCGGACGCGGAGTGCCGGTAGTGGCCAGCCTTTCCTTCAACGAGAGCTGCCGTA
Source organism: Bacteroidaceae bacterium (assembly GCA_963624975.1). Classification (GTDB taxonomy): domain Bacteria; phylum Actinomycetota; class Coriobacteriia; order Coriobacteriales; family CADBOM01; genus CAVLCC01. The sequence continues at coordinate 38,048 of CAVFRF010000028.1, read as the reverse complement.
TGCCGCTGTCGTCCACCACGCCCGCTGCGGCAGCCCACGTGATGGAGATGATGGGTGCCAGCATGGTAGGTTCAAACTGCGGCCTTGGCCACGACCAGATGATGTATGTGATCGAGCAGATGTCCGAGGCCACGGCCCTTCCGCTCATAGTGCAGCCCAACGCGGGCATGCCCGTATCCGATGCCGAGGGCAACGCAAGCTATCCGGGAACCCCCGAGCAGATGGCCGTGCTGGCTCCGAGGTTCGCGGAGCTGGGATGCGCCATCATAGGCAGCTGCTGCGGATCCACTCCGGAATTCACGCGCGCTATCGTCGACACGCTCGCCCAAGCCAGAGTTCAGGCGGTCGAACGTGGGCGGATGCTCTCGGGCGAGTTCGCCCTGACGTCGGTTGCCGACATCGTGGTGTCCGAGAACGGCAAGCTCGAATGCTCCGACGGATGCACGATCGATTGTGACGAAGGACTCGACAAGTGGGAGATTCTCGAGAATGCCTCGGAGTTTCCGATGATTCTGCGATTCAAAGGAAGCCTCGATGCCCTCGAGCTGGCTCTCAAGCACTACTCGGGTGTGGCTGCGGTCTGCGTTCGAGATGCGGGCGAGTGCGCAGAGATTGCACATCTCGCCATGCGGTACGGTGCCTATGCGGCCATCGAGTGCGAAGATGCGGATGCCGATGCGAGGGCGAATGCTGCGAGCGCGGCGCAGCAGGCAGGACTCGATGCTTCCCGAGTACTCCTCTACGATGGCGCATCTCTCGTGGCAATCGCCCGCTAGCCTAGCCGTTTTGCCACTCCGAAGCTGCCTTCTGGAATGGTTCGTGGAGCCACTGTTTGTCTTTTTGTCGCTATGGTATGGGCACAAGCCCCAATGTAGCGGTACAATTTTTCACGTTGGACTACTGAAAGGTGTCTAAATCACGAAAGGAAGTGGAGCTTTGATTTATTCGGCTCAAATCGAGAACATGTGCCCGGTTGCACAAGGTGCAAACCACGGGCCGGCGCCGATTCCCGAAGAGGGGAAGTGGGTTGCCGCCAAGCAGATATCCGACATCAGCGGACTCACGCACGGCATCGGATGGTGCGCGCCGCAGCAGGGCGGATGCAAGCTCACCCTCAACGTCAAGGACGGAATCATCGAGGAGGCGCTGGTCGAGACCCTCGGCTGCTCGGGCATGACGCATTCGGCCGCCATGGCTTCCGAGATCCTTCCCGGCAAGACCATCCTCGAGGCACTCAACACCGACCTGGTGTGCGATGCGATCAACGTGGCCATGAGGGAGCTTTTCCTGCAGATCGTGTACGGCCGCACGCAGACCGCATTCTCCGAGGGAGGGCTTCCCGTTGGAGCCGCGCTCGACGACCTGGGCAAGGGCGACCGCTCGATGCTGGGCACCATGTACGGCACCAAGGCCAAGGGCGCCCGCTATCTCGAGATGACCGAGGGATACGTGACGAGGCTCGCCCTCGACGAGGATAGCGAGATCATCGGCTACGAATACGTGAATCTTGGCAAGATGATGGCCGCGATCAAGACCGGCGTGGACGCGGGCCAGGCGCTCAAGGACGCGTCGGGCACCTACGGCCGCTTCGACGAGGCCGCCAAGTACATCGACCCGAGGGAGGAGTAGAGATGGCCGATTTCGAGAGCAAGGAGCGCAGGATCGACAAGGTCGAGGCTGTGCTTGCAGAGTACGGGATCGACAATCTCGATGCAGCGCAGGATATCTGCAAGGCAGCTGGAATGCAGACCCTTCCGTACGACATCGTAAAGGGCGTGCAGCCCATCTGCTTCGAGGATGCCGCCTGGGCCTACACCGCAGGTTCGGCCATCGCCATCAAGTCCGACGTGAAGAGCGCCGCAGAGGCTGCCGAGAAGATCGGCATCGGCCTGCAGGCGTTCTGCATCCCGGGTTCGGTGGCCGACGACCGCAAGGTGGGCATCGGCCACGGCAACCTTGGCGCGATGCTCCTGCGCGACGAGACCCGCTGCTTCGCCTTCCTGGCCGGACACGAGAGCTTCGCCGCCGCAGAGGGCGCGATCGGCATCGTGCGCAATGCCAACAAGGCCCGCAAGGAGCCGCTGCGGGTGATCCTCAACGGATTGGGCAAAGACGCCGCCAAGATTATCTCGCGCATCAACGGATTCACCTACGTGCACACCGACTTCGACTACGCCACCGGCGAGCTGAAGATCGTGGAGGAGAAGCGCTACTCCGCAGGCGAGCGCGGCGACGTGCGCTGCTTCGGCGCCAACGACGTGCGCGAGGGCGTGGCCATCATGTGGAACGAGGATGTGGACGTGTCGATTACCGGCAACTCCACCAATCCCACGCGCTTTCAGCATCCGGTGGCCGGCACCTACAAGAAGGAGGCTACGGAGAAGGGCAAGAAGTACTTCTCGGTGGCTTCCGGCGGCGGCACGGGTCGCACGCTGCATCCCGACAACATGGCAGCAGGCCCCGCATCCTACGGCATGACCGACACCATGGGCCGCATGCACTCCGACGCGCAGTTCGCCGGCTCCAGCTCGGTTCCGGCTCACGTGGAGATGATGGGCTTCATCGGCATGGGCAACAACCCGATGGTGGGCGCCACCGTTGCCGTGGCAGTCGCTACCGCGCAGGCTCTGGGAGCCTAGGAGCTAGCTGCAAAAGCAAGAGCTTGCTGCAGTTTTTAGGGCTGCATGAAGAGAAGGGGAATCCGTCCAGATGGGCGGATTCCCCTTCTTGCTGCCTTGTGCTGTTGCCTCGGCTAGAGGCTCACGGTGTTTGCGGAAGTCGATGTCGTCGTGTTTTGACCCTGCGGTTGAGATTGTCCTCCCTGCGATGGGGCATTGCCGTCGAACCCGTCACCGCCGCCTTGCGGGGGAGTGCCGCCCGTGCCCTGTCCGTCTCCCTGATTTCCGCCTTGGCCACCGGGAGCGATGCCCGACGACACCGACGTGCTTGCCGTGGCCGATGTGCTGGTTCCTCCCGATACGGTCGAGCTAGATGCGTATCCGTCGGAGTTGGCTCCAGCGACGGTGCCGTCGAGAACGACCTGATAGGTTGAGCCGTCTTGCATTCCCGCGATGCAGAACTGCACCAGCGCGAAGGACTTCGGGGCCGTGAACGATGCGAGCACGTTGCCCGATTCGTCGGTGATGGCGACGCTCTGCCCGGCATTGCCCGAAACGCTGGCCTGCGCGTAGGCGCTGGCGACAGAGGATGGGCTTTGCGCCATGCCCGACGAGCCCACGGCCAGGAGCGTGCCGCCCTCGACCGAGAAGCTTCCGGCGTAGTCGACAGACCCGTTGCCGTCGTTGGTGGGGCCGCTGATGAGGGCCACGCCGCCCGTCATCGAGATGTCGCCGTTGCTGTCGAGTCCGTCGCCCGAAGCGTCTACCACAAGGTATCCGCCATTGATCTGGATCTGGCAATCTTCGTTGTATTCGCCGAAGCCTCCACCGGCATTGCCGCCCTGCCCATCAGGCTGCTGCATCGTGCCATCGCCGTTGCCCTGCGCGCCGCCTCCATCGGGAATCTCGGGCGGGGTGGATCCGTCTGCATTTCCGGTGCCGCCGGGCTGCTGGCCGTCTTGCGCGTTGCCGCCGGGCTGCTGTCCACCCACGTTTCCGCCGCCATTGCCGTCTTGCGAACTGCTGTCACCATCGGGCTTTTCGGGTGGCGTGGTCGAGTCTGCGCCAGTACCGTTGTCGGACTCCTGCGGCATCTCCGGGGGAGTGCTGCCTTCTCCTGCGGTTTCGTTGCCCGCGTCGCCAGCGCTATCGGATGTGGTGGAGGTGCTGCTCGAATCCTCGTGCGAGGCGGCGTTCACGCCGTCGTCGCTGGCCACCACATGCTGCGTGCCTCCGTTGACGATGACCTTCTCGCCCTCGAGGCCCTCGACCGATTCGGTGATGTCGATGCTACCGTCGTCGATTTGCAGCACGTATTCGCAATGCGCTCCATCGTCGCCGGCATCAATCGTGCAGGCGCCGCCCGTCACGTGCAGCGAGCCGTCGCTGTGCAGCCCATCGTCGCCCGCGTTGATCGACACCGTGCCGGCCGACACTCTCATGTAGGCATATGCCACGATGCCCTTGTCGGTGCTCGTGATGTTCAGCGTGCCGCCATCGATGCCAACGTAGCCCTTGCCGGCCTTCTCGTCGTTGGTGGAGGCGATGCCGTCGTCTCCGGCGGTTATCTGCAGGTCGCCGCCGCAGACTTTCACGCAATCGCGTCCATGCACGCCATCGGCCGCAGCGGTGACGCTCCACGTGCCGGCGGTTACCCTCACATCGTCCTTCGAGAACACGCCGTGCTTCTTGCTGCCCGTGATGGTGGCGGAACCGCTGCCGTTGAGGGTGAGGTCGCATGTGCTGTAGATTGCGCCGCCCGCATCCGAGTCGTCGCCGATCGAGTACGACGAGCCGTCGGAAAGCGAGTTCGAGGTTCCATCCGCCAGGGTAACGAAGCACTTGTCGGCGTTCGCGACATATATGGCGGGTCCGGTCGAGCAGGCAACGGAAGCGTTGCTCAGCACAAGCTGGACCTTGTCGTCGTCGCCGGCCTGCACCACCACCTGGCCGTCGGACAGGCTTCCCGAGAGCACGTAGGTGCCGCTCTTGGAAATGGTGAGCACGCCGTCGGCGAAGGTCGCGCCATCGCCGGATTCTACCGTGGCGCTCGAGCCGTCGAGCGTGATGCGCGTTGCACTTGCCTCGTCGTAGCTCGAATCGAGGTCGCGGTCGGAGTACTCGAAGTCGTATGCGGAGTCGTCGATCGTCGTGGCCACCGTGGAGCCGCTGGCGCTGCTCGACGATTCGCCTTGCGAGCAGCCCGCTAGTGCCATCGATCCTGCGGCCAGCATTGCCGCGGCTGCAAGGGCCACGACCTTGGACGACCCGGGCCTTGCGCTTGAATTCCTATGCACTAGCTCTCTAGAAGTCTTCATCTTAAAGCACGTTCCTTTCGGGAGCCTGATGCGCCAGCACCACCTTGAGGTTGCCGTTGAGGCAGCGTATGTGGTCGAGCATCTCCTTCTCGTGCCCTGGCTCGCTCATGCGCACCGCATATTCGAGCTGGTAGAGGCTGCCCATGTTTGTGGTCTGCACGCTCACAAGCTCGCAGCTGCTGGTGTACTTGGAGATGGCGCCTTCGAACACGCCCTCGAAGTCGAGGTCTTCGGGCACCGTGATCTTGAGGGTCTTGGCGGGGCACTTCGGCGTGCCGAACGGCGTGCATGCGTACACGAGGTTGAACACGGCCACCACCACGGTGAGCACCACGGCCAGGCCGATGTAGCCCATGCCGGTGGCAAGTCCCACGGCCATGGCCAGAAACACGCTGCCGATGTCTTTGGCGCTGCCCGGCACCGAGCGGAACCTCACCAGGTTGAACACGCCCATCACGGCGATGCCGGCTCCGAGATTGCCGTTGACCAGCAAGATCACCACCTGCACCATCACCGGCATGAGCGCGAGCGTAACCACGAAGTTCTTGGAGTAGCTGTGCCTGAACATGTAGATGCAGGCAATCGCCGCGCCCAGCAGCACCGACGCAAGGGTGCAGGCGGCAAACCCCGAGCTCGATATATAGGATGCGGTAGAGGCGGTGTCTGCGCCTTCGAGCACAGATGTGAACAAGAGGTCCATGGGGGTCTCCTTCGGTTGGTCGATGTACTTTTCGGCTGATTGCGCCCGCGTGCCGGCGAGTGCCGGCTATCGCGAGGTCATCGTATCTAGATCCGCATGCTGCTGCGTGCTCGAGGCGAGCTGGAAATCGCCGCTACGTTGCGCGAAGCATGCGCGGGGCGGGGAGAGCTTTCGACTGCCGGTGCATGCGGTGCCGGCGAAAGATGCGAGCCTTGCGGGCGCGAAAGCCGCCGCTCGAACGCGCTCCCGCATGCCTCGCCATTGCGCGATGCCATGAAGGACTCCCCGTATTTCGAGAACGACATCGGGTAGATCTCGCTTTGCTGCAAGGCATGCGCGAGCCACAGGGGGTAGGCTCCGATGGCCTTTATCTCCATGATCGACTCGTCCGGGTCGAGCAGCATTCCGATATCGCCGGTATCGCGCGAAACGAGGCTGGCATCGAGGTGCATCCCAGTGTCCGCGTCTTCTGCAACGTTGCGCGTGGCGAATCCCCTGCATATCGCGTATTCGATGCACGAGTCGAACGTGACGCGCAGCTCACGTGGCAGGTCGTCGGTCTGGCGTTCCCACGGGGCTTCCACGAAAGCCTCGCGCTCGCACGATATGAGCATGGCGGGTTGCAAGCCGCTGCTTCCGTGGCTGGCGAACGCCTCGATCTCGTGCGCTATCTGGCAGCTGTGCGCCGACAGGGCCTCTTCCTGTGCAGCTGCATCGCGCATGGGGTTCTCGCAAACCGACCTCCCGTAGGGAGCACCGGACAGGAACTCCATCGCCGCCGCATACGACATCTGCACGCGGCGCTTGTACACGATGCCCTTGTACTTCTTCTTCAGCTCTACGAACACCGGCTCGTCCGAAAGCGGTTCGCTGAGCGTGTCGCAGTAGCCGAGCGGCCTGTATGCCCTGATGCGCAGCTTCTCCTTGAACACGGGCTTCTCCATCGACCTGCAGATGATGGAGCTGTCCTCGGTATCGAAGTACAGGCTGTCCACGCGGCAGGGGCCATGCTCGTCGTTCACCATGTGCGCGAGAATCGCGTCGGCGATCTCGCGACGCTGGTCGGCGCCGATGCGGTATTTGCACTCCTTGCGCTTGAAGGTGTCTATGAATCCGCCCATGTTCTTCTCCCGATTCGAGTTGGGATGCAGCTTGCCAGGCAAAGTCCGGGTGCGGTCCGCGCCCGCTAACCCCTGTGGCTGCACCATCGTTTTCTAGAAGATAGAAGCGGCTCCTGAAACGCCCCTGAATGCCCTGCATGTTGAACGGCAGCAGCGACAATGCGCTTGCGGCGGATGTGGGCGATCTACGACGGCAGCTCCACCACCTTCTCTTCCACGAACCATCTCGGGTTCTCGTAGAACAGGTACGTGATGCTCTCTCCGATGCGGATCGTGTAGCGCATGCCGTCGCCCCCGGTCTTGAGCGATGCGGCGCGGCGCGCGTCCATCACGGCATCGATGTCGAACTTGCGCCCGTCGTCCCACTCGATGCGGCACGGCATCACCTGACCGCTCTCGTCGTGGTGCGCCACCACGGCCACGTATCGCTTGACCCTGTGGGCTATCCCCATCGCCGACATCTACAGGCACATCCCATCGGAGAAGAACCCTACGGGATGCACCACGTTGTCTCTCTTGATGTCGAGGTCGGCCATGCTCTCGTCGCTGCATTCCGCAAGCCGTCTGACGCACGAGTTGCCGAAGCGGTTGCGCAGGCTGTCTATCGCGAAGTCGAGCTTCTCCATCTCCACGCGTTTCTGGCCGTCTCCGAAAAGGCCGAGCTGCACAGGCGCGTCCATCGTCTCCAGACGCGATGCCCTCACTCCCAGGCTGCGCAGCGGGTGCGATCTGTCGAGTGGCTCGTTGGATTCCAGAAGTCGGAAGGCGGCCCCGGCGATCTCGCTCGTGATGTTGCTGGGGCAGGGCAGCGGTGCCTGCCGCGTGTAGGAGAGAAGGTCCTGTGCATCTCTCACGCTCACCGACACTAGCTTGGCCCGCATGCGCATCTCACGCAGGCGTTGCGCCACCGATTCGGCCAGAAGGTACACGAGCGCCTTGGCCGACTCCCTGTCCACGATGTCGTGCGGTGCCGTGAGGCCGTTTCCCACCGACTTCGCCGACCTCGCCGTTTCGCCGCCTGCGCCCATCGGCTTCACAAGGCTGGAATCCATCCCGTTGGCGAAGCCACGCAGCATCACGCCCACCTTGCCCAGCATCCGTCGCAGCATCTGCTCCGGCGCCTGCGCCAGCTCGCCTATGGTGCAGATGCCCACCCCGTGCAGCTTGCGCTCCGTGGCCCTGCCCACGTAGAGCAGCTCGCGCACGGGGAAGGGCCATACCGTGGAGCGGTAGTTGCCGCGGGTGATATGCACCACGCCGTCGCCTCTGTCTTCGTCCGAGCCGAACTTGGCGAATACCTTGTTCCACGACACGCCCACCGATACCGTGAGTCCCAGCTCCGCCTTCACACGTTCGGAGATCTCCTGCGCCACCAGCATCTCGCTGCCTCCGAAGAGCGAGAGCGACCCCGTGACATCCAGCCAGCTCTCGTCGAGGCCGAAGGGCTCCACAAGGTCGGTGTAGTCGTAGTAGATGCGCTTGGCCAGGCGCGAATAGCGCATGTACTGGTCGTAATGCGGCGGCACCACCACGAGGCCGGGGCATTTGCCACGCGCCTGCCAGATGGCCTCGCCGGTCTTGACCCCCATGGCCTTGGCCTCGCGGCTCTTGGCCAGTATGATGCCGTTGCGCCTCTCGGGGTCGCCCGCCACGGCCATGGCGATTCCACGCAGCTCGGGGTTGAGATGCTGCTCCACGCTGGCGTAGAAGCAGTTCATGTCGGCATGCAGGATCGACCGGTCCATATTCGCAACCCCTTTCCCAATCGCATCGGCTCTTGCAACCTTTGGCAATCGAACAAATGTTCGATACTCAACCCATTTTGATGTTGCCGGGGCCACATGTCAACACGAATTGCGTTTGCCGGAAGATGGCGGGCATGGCGGTGCAGCCCCGGCATACGTGCAAATGTCAAGGACTGTCGAATCGTGAGGGCAGCAAGAAATTTCAGCCCAAATCCAGCAAATTTAAAATGAAATTTGTGTTGCGAGATAGTGAACTACCTAATAATGACGCTGCATATTAAGCTCTATTAAAGTTAACCTTTTCAAATATATGAAGTAACGCTATCATTTCCTATGTAGATTTTGTGAGTCGGGAATTTGGTTCGCAGTTCGCATTCGCGCTTTTCTGCAATTCATATTTCTCGGCGCTGCGTTCGTGCCCAGCGCTGCACGTGGCGCGCTCCGGGGAGTGTGCATTGTGGTTCGCGGATTCCACGTCATCTAGAAGACGTGGGAAGCGGCGACCCGGTATCCGGCTTTCACGAATCTCGAAAGGGGCCAGCGCGGCGGTTTCTTGGAGGGGAACCCGTTGCGTGCAGGACCAGCGAAAGCGATTGAGCGTTCGCGGTTCTGGTCTCGTAGCACGATGCCATGTGCAGGATGCGGGTGCGGCGGCCGTAAAAGGCCACGTTTCGCATATGGCATATGGCAAGGCTTGGTCGGCACATTCGCATGGCCACGGCGGCACGCAGACGCCGCTTGGGGGACGTGCACATGCGGATTGCCGTCTACGAGAGGGCGTTGCAGATGAAGGCTGTTCTGTTGGAATCCGGCATGCTTCGGGGCGTGCTCGAATCCGTGCAGCATTTCCCTTCACAACCAGTCACGAGTGCCGTGGGGGGCTTTCCTGCGCGCGCCTATGCCGACCGTGCCTTCGCACGGAGGCGATTCTCTTTTCGAAGCGCTACGTCTTCAGACGCTGGTTCGGCTCGTTGCAAACGAAGCCGCCGCGCCCATCGGCATTCGTGACGCAAAGGGGTTGTCAGTATATGAAATCAGTCGGAAAGGTCGATAAGGGCATCGTCATCCCAACGGCGATCATCTATCTGGTGCTGTTTGCCTGCATCCTGATAGCGCCGCAGCAGACGGGGGAGGTGTTCTCCTCCATCATCGCCGGAATCCTCGACTCTGGCGGATTCGTGTACGTGCTCATCTACGCGGCGGTGCTCATCGCCTTCTTCATCATCGGGTTCAGCCGCTTCGGAAAGTACAAGCTGGGCAAGCAGGACGACAAGCCCGACTACTCGTTCCTGAGCTGGATGGGCATGCTCTTCGGCGCAGGCCTCGGCGTCGGCCTCGTGTTCTACGGCGTTACCGAGCCTGTGAGCCACTATCTCACTGCGCCCTTCACCGTGGACGCCACTGCAGAGGCCGCACGCGAGTCGATGCAGATCACGTTCTTCCACTGGGGCTTCACGCCTTGGTGCCTCTACGGCATGGTGGGTCTGTGCATGGCGTTCTTCATGCACTGCAAGGGGCTGCCCTGCCTGGTTAGCTCGACGTTCTACCCGCTCATCGGCGAGAGGGTCAACGGCTGGATGGGCAAGGCCATCAACGTGCTGTCGCTCGTGGCGCTCATCTGCGGTGCCTCGATGTCGCTGGGATTCGCGGCCACGCAGTTTACCAGCGGCCTCGGATTCCAGTTCAACCTGCCTACGGGCTTCGTAGTCGTCACCATAGTCGCGCTGATCATCGGCGTGCTGTCGGTGGGTTCCGCGCTCAGCGGCGTGGAGAAGGGCATCAAGTTCATCAGCGACCTCAACCTCGGCCTGGTGTTCTTCCTGCTTCTGTTCGTGCTTCTGTTCGGCTCCACCGTGTACCTCATCCAGGGATTCTGCGAGGGCTGGGGCGACTACCTGATCAACCTCCCCTGGATGATGTTCTTCACGGATAACAACGCGACCGTGGCCGACAAGGTCGGATTCGACTGGTGCGGCAGCTGGACGATGATGTACTGGGCATGGTGGGCGGCGTTCGCTCCCTTCGTGGGCGGCTTCCTGGCCCGCATCTCCAGGGGACGCACCATCAAGGAGTTCGTGCTGGCATGCGCCATCGTTCCCGCAGTGCTGTGCTTCGCCTGGTTCGCCTTCTTCGGCGGCGAGGCGATCCACCTCGACCTCTTCGATGGCGTGTCGGGCCTGGCGGCCTCGATCGTGGCCGACACCGACAACTCGCTGTACCTCATGCTTCAGCAGCTTCCGTTCTCGCAGGTCATCATCCCCTGCGCGATGCTGCTGGTGATCACCCTCATCGTGACCACCGTGAACTCCGCCACCTACGTGGCCGGCCAGGTCAGCTCGGGCGGCGACTACGTGCCTTCCTTCGCGATGCGCATGTTCTGGGGCATCTTCATCGTGGCCAACGGCATCCTGTTCATCTACCTCGGCGGACTGGACATCCTCAAGAACGCGGCTATCCTGCTGGCGTTCCCGTTCACGATACTGGTGGCCATAATGGTCGTGGCGCTATTCAAGGCGCTCAAGAAATACGACCCAGAGGAAGCAGAATTGCTGGAGACGCCTGGCGGCGACGGTGGAGAGCCTGCCGAAGAGGCGAAGCCCGAAGCAGAGCTTGACGATGCGGCTGTAGCGGGCGATGTCGTGACGGCTTGCGCTGCGGAGCCGGAGAAGATGCCGGAACCCGCGTAGGAGCTTCGAGTCGAAATGCTGAATGTGCCGCGTGCAGTCACGTAGCTTCAGCTGCGCCAAGCACACAACATAGCTTCTAGAAAAAAGCGGGCCGGGGGAGCGAGATGCTCCTCCGGCCCGCTTGCGTTGTCTAACGCATACGGCGGCTACGGCTAGAACCTGAAGTCGCGCCCCGTTCCAGCCACTATCTCGTCGATGCACTTCGAGGCCTCGGCGCGCACCTTCTCGCTTGGAATCTTGGCCAGCTCGTCGTCGAGCATCGCGAATCCCTTCGCGCGCGTGTCCTCGGAAGCGTAGTCCACCAGGTACTCTGCCAGGGTCATGAGCGCGTTGGGATGGCAGCAGTTGAGGATCTGCCCGCTCTTGCAAAGGCTCATGAAGCGGTCGCCGGTGCGGCCTTCCCTGTAGCATGCGGTGCAGAACGAGGGAATGTGCCCGTTGTCGACGAGCCATCCCACCACGTCGTCGAGCGTGCGCTGGTCGGACACGTCGAACTGCTCGGTGTCGTGCGGGCGCTCGTCCACCGTGTAGCCCCCGACCGAGGTGCGCGAGCCTCCGCTCACCTGCGACACTCCCGCGCGAAGCGCCATCTGCCTCACGTTCTGGTTCTCGCGGGTCGACACGATCATGCCCGTGTAGGGCACGGCCAGCCGGATGCACGCCATGATCTTCACGAACATGTCGTCGGATATGGAGTTGTCGAACGCGTCGGGGTCGATGCCGTCGGCATGCTTGACCCTGGGCACGCTGATGGTGTGCGGCCCCACGCCCCATGCCGCTTCCAGATGCTCGGCATGCATGATGAGCGCGGCGAACTCGTAGCGGTACTTGTCCAGCCCGAATAGCACGCCCAGCCCCACGTCGTCGATGCCGCCCTCCATGGCGCGGTCCATCGCCTCGGTGTGGTAGTTGTAGTCGTGCTTGGGGCCGGTCGGATGCAGCTCGAGGTAGCTCTGCTTGTGGTAGGTCTCCTGGAACAGGATATAGGTGCCGATGCCCGCATCCTTGAGCATCCGGTACTCCTCGACCGTGGTGGCCGCGATGTTCACGTTCACGCGCCTGATCGCGCCGTTGCGGTGCTTGGTGGTGTAGATGGCGTCGATGCAGTCGAGGATGTACTCGATCGGATTGTTCTTCGGGTCCTCGCCGGCTTCGATCGCCAGGCGCTTGTGCCCCATGTCCTGCAGCGCGGTCACTTCGGCGCGCACCTCGTCCAGCGTGAGCTTCTTGCGTGCGATGTGCTTGTTGGTGGAGTGATACGGGCAGTACAGGCACCCGTTCACGCAGTAGTTGGAGAGGTAGAGCGGCGCGAAGATCACGATGCGGTTGCCGTAGAACCTGAGCTTGACCTCCTCGGCGATGCGGTGCATCTCGGCGACCTTCTCGGGAATGTCGCATGCCAGAAGCACCGAGGCCTCCCTGTGGGTGAGGCCCTGGCACCTGTATCCGGTTGCGGTGGGCACGGGCTTGGCCTTCTCGAGGATCTGGTCCACAAGCTCCACGTCATGCTTGTGCGCGTCGGCGTACTCGAGCGTGTCGAGCACCTCCTGGTGGTTGATGAACTCGTCGGCGCACATCGATTTCGGATCGTATCTGTACATCTCGTCCTCGCTTTCTCTTCCGCAAAGCTTCTCGCAAGGTTCTCGTTCTATTGTCCGGCTTGCGCGTCATCGGACGGCAAGGCTCTCATGTCGCCCCGGTCGACCACCAGCCTGTAGCCGATCCGCTCCATGCGGGCGGCGAGGCTGCTCCAGCATTCGGCGGCCTCGTCGCCGGTGCAGACCTTGCCGTCGTATATCGCGTACTTTTTGCGAACCCCGGTGGGGGAGAGGTTCGGCATCACCACGTTGGCTCCCGACAGCACGCCCTTCTCGCGTCCCTCGGGGTCGATGGTGCCCAGCGCCGTGGTGGCGGGCAGCAGCATCGAGGGGCGCATGATGCGCAAGATGGAGAGCAAGTAGCAGGTAAGCTCCACCGTGCCTCCCGGATCGTGCGCGAAGGGCGTTGCATGATGCGGGACGAAAGGCCCGATCCCGCACATATCGGGTGCCAGATCCTCTATGAACTTGAGGTCGGCCGCCAGGTCGCAAGCCGTCTGGTGGGGAGCCTGCACCATGAAGCCCGCGCCCACGGCGTACCCCAGCTCTCGCAGCTCGCGCAGGCACTCGAGCCTTGCCTCGAGCCGCATGCTCTCCGGATGCAGCTTGCGGTAGAGGCCAGGCGATGCCGCCTCGTGCCGCAGCAGGTAGCGGTCGGCTCCGGCCTCGCGCAGGGCAGCGTAGCTCTCGCTCGTGCGCTCTCCCACCGAGAGCGTGACCGCGCAGCCGGGATGCTCGCGCTTGATGTCCCGCACCAGCTCGCATAGCCTGCCGTCGGTCCACCACGGGTCCTCGCCGCTTTGCAGCACGAACGTGCGAAAGCCGATGCGGTACCCTTCGCGGCAGCATTGCAAGACCTGCTCGGGGTCGAGGCGGTAGCGCTCGCTCTCGCGGTTGGACGCGCGCAGTCCGCAGTAGAGGCAGTCGTTGCCGCAATAGCTGGAGAACTCGATCAGCCCCCGCGCGAACACCTCGTTGCTGTAGACGCGCTTGCGGGCGGCGACGGCCTTCTCGGCCAGCATCGCAGCTGCATCCGGAGTGCGAAGCTCCACAAGCTCGCGATATTCGCCGGTAGACAGCGAACGCTCGGCTTCGAGCTTGCATGCAAGCTCGGCAAGCCTTCCGTCTGCTCCGAAAATCCCCGAAACGCCCATTTGCCGCCACCCGCTCTGCTCGCACCTGCGGGGGAGCCGCCTAGGCCTGCGCTTCTGGTTTGCGCCTGTCGCGGGCCGCACCCCTCTTTCAAGCGATTCTATCAGCGTGGAAAGCCGGTGCGGCGTGAGCGCTGACGTGCGGCGGCACTTCTTGGAATGCCGCGCGGCACGTCTCGCCCCGGTCGCAAATCGGCAGTGCGAACCCGCAACAGCCGAACGCCGATTTGCAAGCGCGAAATTCTCCGGCAAATCAATACTCTGTATTCAAGTATAGTTTTGGATGCGCTATAGTTAGCCTCGACGAACGATTTTGCTCTACCCGAAGGACTGGTACTTTAGAATGCAGCTCAACATCACGACGGATTATGCCATCAGGTCCATGCTGTACCTGACGATCGTGGGAAGACAGGCAAGCTCTTCCGAGATCTCGGAGGCCATGTGCGTTCCCGAGAACTACCTCTACTCCGTGATGGGCAAGCTCAAGAAGGCCGAGCTGGTCAAGGCCACGCGCGGCGTCAACGGGGGATGGACGCTGGTGGGCGAGCCTTCCGAGGTCACCTTGCTCGACGTGATCTCGGTGATGGAGGGCACCATCAAGATCAACCGCTGCCTCTCGGATGCCGAGGGGTGCAACAGGCGCGCCACCGACACCTGTCAGGTCCACGAGTTCTACCTCGAGATCCAGGAGCAGCTGGAGAGGTATTTCGGCGGCGTTACGCTCGAGAACCTCAAGAACAGGGACTGGACTCCAGTCAAAGAGATGCTCTAGCCGCCATATGTCGTCGATGAAGAAGCAAACCGTGAGGCAGTCGTTTCGCGCTGCCATACCCATCATGCTCGGCTACGTGGCGATCGGCATCCCGTGCGGCATCCTATGCACGTCCATCGGGATGAACGCGCTGCAGGTGTTCCTCATGTCGGTGCTGTTCTACTCTGGCGCCGGCCAGTTCATGATTCCCAACATGTGGCTAGCGGGTTCGCCCATAGCCTCCATCGTCGCCAGCGTATCGCTGGTCAATACCCGGCAGATCCTGTACTCGGCCACGCTTGCCCCCAGATGCGAGGGCGTGAGCAAGCGCCTGTCGTTCCTCTTCGCCGCAACCGTGACCGACGAGAGCTTCGGGGTCAACACCGCGCGCTTCGAGGTCGGGGGCTGGACGGTGGCCAACGCCACGCTGGTCAACATCTTCTCGCAGTCGTCGTGGACGATCTCGACCGTGGCCGGCGTGTTCGTGGGCAACGCCATCGGCATCCCGCTGGCGCTCGCGTCGTTCGCCATGACCTCGATTTTCATCTGCCTCATGGTCACCCAGAAGATGACGCTTCCCAACGTGGTGGCCATCGTGGGGTCGGCCGTGGGAGTCTACGTCTGCAAGCTCGTGGGCCTGAGCGGCGCGGCGGTGCTGCTGGGCGCGGTGATCGGAGTGGTCGCCGCCATGGTCTGCTCGAAGATCGCAGGCGAGCCCGACGCGCACGATGGCGAGTCCGACGAGGGCGAAGGCGATGCCGCGGCAACCGTGACCGTGCCTGACGATGGGGAGGCTGCCTGATGGAGGCTATAACCTGGACCCAGTACCTGGTGATCGTGGCGATCTGCATCGTCACGATGCTCATCTGCCGGGTGATGCCGCTGTTCCTGCTCAAGGGAAAGCAGCTGTCGCCCTCCGTGGAGCGCGCGCTAGGGTTCATCCCGCCTGCGGCTTTCGCAGCGCTCTCCGCCAACGACCTGCTCACCCCCGGCATGTTCGCCGCCGGCATCTGGCCTGCGGCGGCTCCGCTCGTGGCGGCGGCCGTGGTGATAGTGGCCGCACGCGCCACGAAGTCTCTCATCGTGTGCGCCGTGGTGGGCGTTGCGGCCTACGCGCTGCTCATGCTCGTCTAGCTTCTGCGACGTAGCGCCGGCTTGGACACGGTCCCAGCCCAGCATCTACTCCGAACGCAGCGCCTCCACCGGGTCCTTCTTGCTGGCGCTATGGGCTGGCAGCAGTCCTGCAACCACGGTGAGGCCGATGGAAATCAGGATCAGCGCTATAGCCGCGGTGGCCGGCAGGCTCATGATGTTGGCAACGTCGTAGCCTTCGAGCACGGCGGCGTTGACGGGAATGCTCACGAGCAGCACCACCAAGATGGCGAACACGCCGGCTATGAGGCCCTCGATGAAGGTCTCGGCGTTGAAGACGTTGGCCACGTTGCCCTTCGAGGCGCCTATGGCGCGCAGGATCCCGATCTCCTTCTTGCGCTCGAGCACGCTGATGTAGGTGATGATTCCGATCATGATGGAGCTGACCACCAGGCTGATGCTCACGAAGGCAATCAGCACCAGGCTGATCATGTTCACGATGTCGGTAACCGAGGTCATGAGCATGCCCACATAGTCGGTGTACACGATGGCCTTGTCCTCTTCGCCCGCGGCCTTGACCTGGCTGTTGTATGCGTCGATATGCTCGAGCACGCGTTCTTTGGCCTCGAAGTCGAAGGGGTAGATGCTCACCGAGGACGGGTCGGACTCGTCGGCGTAGCCGAGCGTGGACAGGTTCTTCTCGTAGGTCAGGTTGCTGGCGTTCGAGTAGCTGCTGAGAAGCGACGTAAGGTCCGTGGCATCCATGTTGAAGCTGATGGCGTTGGAGAAGGCGGACGCATCGATCGAGAAGGTGCTGGCGATCTGCTCGGTCGTCTGCTGCATGACCTCTTCCATGGCCTGCTGGATGTACGTCGAGAACGTGTTCTGCATGTAGTCGCTCATGACTTCCTGCACCTTGCCCGCAACCGAGGCGCCGCCGATGGCGGCGATCTGGGTAACGATCGTCTTGGCATCCTCGTCTTCGGAGAGGTATTTCTGGAACGCCTCGTTGATCTTGCTGGGGTCGCTGGCGTCTTCGATGTCTTTGGGGAAGTAGTCGGACTGCAGGAATCCCTGGTAGAGCTGCGCGGACAGCATGCCCACGGCCTGCATCTGCTCGGGCGTAAGATCGTAGTCGGCGAATACGCTCGACATGTCGATCTGCATATCGGACATGTCGATGTTGGAAAGGTCCACGCCGCTCAAGTCGATGTTCTCCATGCTGTCAAGCGTGGACTCGTCGATAGCAAAGGCGTTCTGGATCGCGGTCTGGTCTATGGAGAACATGCTGCCCAGGTCCACGCCGCTCTTGGCCTCGTCCTGCAGTTCGGCGAAGGTCTTGCCGGTAAACACGTCGGTATCGGAGTCCGATAGCTGCTGCTTCACGATGTCGGAGTTGGCGGCACGCGACATGAGCTGCGTGGACAGGTCGTGCGTGTAGGCCACGCCAGCCGACAGGGCGCTGGAGTTCTCGCTGCTGGGCTGCACCACGCCGACGATGTGCAGGTCGATTCCATCGGCCACCACCGAGGCCATGTAATCGGCATCGCCGGACATGTCGGTCCAGCCGCCCGTCTCGTCGTTCTTGCGATAGCAGTCGGCGGGCGATACGACCTTGAAGCTGGTGGAGAGCGCATCGTCGTAGGTGAACGTCGTGTTTTCCGAGGAAATCTTGGTTTCGGCCACGTCGGTGCTGGATTTTCCGGCAAGCGAATCCTCCACGATCCGGTTGAGCTCGCTAACGTCGAGGGCGCCGATGCTGTAGAGCGTGTAATCGCTCACCGCTCCCTTGCTCGAGAGCACGAGCACCGCCTCGTCTGCGGATTCGGCCCAGCGGCCGGCAACCACGTCGTACTGGGACTGCACGAGCGAGTCGTCGCTGGGCATTTCGTTGAAGACCGCGGTGCCCGACATGGAACCCGACATCATGGATGCCATGCCCGTGGAAAGCGATTCGGTCATCGAGTTGGGTACGAGCTTCTGGGCCGCGCTGCTGCCGGTGGCCGGCTTGTAGATGACGGGGCTCACGTCGTAGCTGTACTGAATCGACTTCACGTCCTCGCCCATGCCGTCCCAGCCGGCATCGAGGTAGCGTTTGAAGCTCTTCATGTCGTTGGACTTGACGCTGGCGAACATGTCCTTCACGGCGTTGACCACCGAGATCTGGCCGGTGGAGCTGTCGGATGCGGAGCTGCCGGACGAAGATGCGTCTTTCAAAGAGACGCCTTCGTCGTCGGCGGACAGCTCGCCCATCATGCTGGACATGTCGTAGCTCTGCTTCGAGATGGTCAGCGGATAGCTAGACAGCGTATCCTCCTCCACGCGCTTGATATACTCGTTCACTCCATTGGAAAGCGAGAGAATCGCCGCGATGCCGATGATGCCTATCGAGCCTGCGAACGCCGTCATGGCAGTGCGGCCCTTCTTGGTGAGGAGGTTTCGCGCCGAGAGGCCCAGCGCCGTGAGGAAGTTCATCGAGGTGCGCCGCGTGGGCTTGGCCTCGCGCCTGGGGGCCGCTTCGGGGTCGAAGGGGTCGGAGTCGTCGGTGATGCGGCCGTCGGCCAGGTTCACGATGCGCGTGGCATACCTGTGCGCTAGCTCGGGGTTGTGCGTGACCATGATCACCAGGCGGTCGTTGGCAACCTCCTTCAGCAGGTCCATGACCTGCAGGGAGGTCGTGGAGTCGAGGGCGCCGGTGGGTTCGTCGGCCAGCACGATCTCGGGGTCGTTGATGAGGGCGCGGGCGATCGCCACGCGCTGCATCTGCCCTCCGGAAAGCTGCGCCGGGAGCTTGCTTGCGTGCTGCTCCAGCCCGACTTTCGCAAGCGCTTCGAGAGCGCGCTGACGGCGTTCGGCATGCCCCACTCCGGAAAGGGTGAGCGCCAGCTCGACGTTCTCCAGGACGGTTTGATGCGGAATCAGGTTGTAGCTCTGGAAAACGAAGCCGATGCGGTTGTTGCGGTAGGCATCCCAGTCGCGGTCGCGGTAGTCCCTGGTGGATATGCCGTCGATGAGCAGGTCGCCGTCGTCGAAGTGATCCAGGCCTCCCACCACGTTGAGCATCGTGGTCTTGCCCGAGCCCGATGGCCCGAGAATGGCCACGAACTCGTTGTCGCGGAAAGACACGCTCACGTTGTCGAGCGCCACCTGTGAAAACGATTGCGTAAAGTAGCGCTTGCTGATGCCCCTGAGTTCAAGCATGGATGCCGTGCCTCTTTCTGTTGATTCGAACTGCCGCAACTATTCTACATATAAATGTAGCGGCATCGCTGACTGCTGCCGTCGAAGTGGGGGAGGCCCGCAAACGCAGGGCAACTTGGGTGCGGCAGCTCGGCAGCGGGGTGGGGCCTAGCCGAAAAGGCCCTTCTTCTCGTAGGGTTCGCGGTAGATCTGGAGCACCTTGTACCCCGTGGGCTCCATCGCCTTTTCCAGCATGTTGTCGGGGATGTCGTTCTTGGCGATGATCTCCGCCGTGGCCTTCACGAACGACGCCTTCACCTTCTTCACGCTGAAGTTGCGCCTGATCGTGTCGCACACATGAGCTTCGCACATTCCGCACGACATGCCGTCGATTACGAGCGTGATCTTTACCATGTTTGCCCCTAGCTCGCCTAGCTTGACAGTACCCGATGATTCTACCACCAAGTTAAAGGAGGCTAACAAATCTATCTGCCCAGCAAGTGCAGCCGCCGTGCGTCCCTCTCACGTATCTCTTCGACCGCATGCGCGGCAGGGGCGATGCGGTGGCGAGCCCATGGATATGATGGGTTGCGTGCGAAACGGGCACGTCGCCGGCATTGCATCGTGCCGCCGGCTCAGATCGGATTTGCGCGCGGGGCAGGGGGCTTCGGCGCCGGGAAAGGAACTTCCAACATGGACTACAAGAGGATTCTCACGATTCAGGACATCTCGTGCGTGGGCCAGTGCTCGCTCACGGTGGCGCTGCCCATCCTGTCGGCATGCGGAATCGAGACGGCGATCATCCCCTCGGCGGTCCTGTCCACCCATACCGGCGGCTTCACTGGATTTACCGTGCGCGACCTCAGCTCCGACATTCCCGGCATCGCCGATCACTGGAGGAAGGAGGGCATCGACTTCGACGCCTTCTACACGGGCTATCTGGGCAGCGTCGAGCAGATCGACATGGTGCTCGACATCGCGTCGACGCTGGGCCGTCCCGGCGCCGTGAACGTGTTCGACCCCGCCATGGCCGACAACGGCTCGCTCTACGGTGCGTTCGACCAGGCCTACGTGGAGGGCATGAAGCGCCTCATGGCCAAGGGCGACTACATATTGCCCAACATCACCGAGGCCGCCTTCCTGGCCGACATGCCCTACGAGGAGAGTTATGACGAGACGTATGTGCGCGAGCTGCTGGGCAAGCTGGTGGCGCTGGGCGCGAAGAACGTCGTGCTCACCGGCGTGGGCTACTCCGAGGACCGCACCGGCGTCGTGGTCTACGGCGCTGAGGACTCCAGCTACGACTACTACGAGCACGCCAAGCTGCCGGGCGGATGCCATGGCACGGGCGACGTGTACGCGTCGGTGTTCACGGGAATGCTCTTGGGCGGCAAGACCGCTGTCGAGGCGGCACGCATCGCGGCCGACTTCACGGTCGAGTGCATCGAGAAGACGCAGGGCGACCCCTCGCACTGGTATGGCGTGAAGTTCGAGCTTGCGATTCCCGACCTTGTGAAGCACCTGGGGTAGGGGTTTTATGGAACCTTGAGGCGGTCCCGATGGCAGGGCAAGGCTTGCTGGCGGGACCGCTTCCCATATATGGAGGCTTGACGGCGGTTTGCCTTCCGAAACCTTTGCGAATGCCCGTCGTGCAGCGCGATTATGCATGAAATGCAAAATAAATTCAAAAAAGATATTCCATTGCACGGATAGTTCTGCTAATGTAACAATCCTTTTTAAATTTTCACAATTTCGATTTTGCGCGAAAATCCAAAAAGCCACGTTTTGCCCGGTAAAACGGCAAATCTTGAAAGTCGCCCAAAATTACCTTTTGAATGGTAGGATTTGCGCACGACATCGCACTAAAAGATAGTAGTGTTTTTCGCCGCCCAGATGGTAACAAACCCAAATTTAATCTCACTCAACTATTAAATCTCCATTAAATTTCTATCATTGCAGCTGGTAGTATCGGTTGCGCCCGGTTGCTGCTAAAGACAATGCTTTGCCGGGTGCTTTCGACGCGTCGTGGGGTGCGACGTGATATTCGGAGAGGAGCCAATACCTTGTATGCTGTAGGATTTTTGATCCTCTTCCCGCTGATTCCGGCGATAGCCATAGCGGTTATCCCCAATCAGAGGGCGAGAGGGATCATCACGTACTTCAGCGCTGCGGTCATCATGGCCGCGTCCATAGCGCTGGCAGCTCAGTATCTGCTTGCGGATACGCAGATGATCGCCTTCGAGAGTGAGGCGGTCAACTACGCGTTGTTCGCGGTAGACCTGTTTCTCGCTGGAGTGGTTCTCTGGCACGGCATCCGCCGTGGCAACGCTCTTGCCGTGATCCTCGCGCTGATTTCCATCGCGGTGGTTGCGTACCTCGAGCTTTGCGTGGCACACAACGTGCCGGTCGAGGAGGGCCTCTACATCGATTCGTTCAGCGTTATCATGGCGCTGATCATCGGCATAGTGGGAAGCGCGATCTGCATCTACGCTGTTGGATACATGAACGACTTTGCCGAGCATCATGCAGGGGGAGACCCTGTGACCGGCGAGAACGCGGATAGGCGTGGATTCTTCTTCGCCATCATGTTCGTGTTCCTCTCGGCGATGTTCCTCATCGTGTTCTCCAACAACATGATGTGGCTCTACACCGGGTGGGAGGTCACCACGGTCTGCTCGTTCCTGCTGATCGGCTACACGCGCACGAAGGAGGCAATCGCCAACTCGTTCAGGCAGATCAACATGAACCTGCTCGGCGGCATCGCCTTCGGAGTGGGCCTCATCGCACTGGGCACCCAGTTCGGCGTGATGACGCTCGACGGCATGATCGAGATCGGCCAGTATGCGCTGATCCCCGCCGGACTCCTGGCATTCGCCGGCCTCACCAAGGCCGCCCAGATGCCGTTCCAGTCGTGGCTGCTCGGAGCAATGGTTGCCCCGACCCCCACGAGTGCACTGCTTCACTCGTCCACCATGGTCAAGGCCGGCGTGTTCATTCTCATCAAGATCGCACCCTGCATCACCGGTACCTGGTCTGGACTCATGATCGTGCTGGTCGGAAGCCTCACGTTCATCTTCTGCGCTGCAATGGCAATTTCGGAGAGCAACGGCAAGAGGGTTCTTGCCTACTCCACCATCTCTAACCTCGGCCTCATCGTTCTCTGCGCCGGCATCGGCACCGCAGAGGCCATCTGGGCCGGCATCTTCCTGATCGTGTTCCATGCTTGCACCAAGGCACTTCTCTTCATGTGCGTTGGTACCACCGAGCATCACATCGGAAGCCGCGACATCGAGGACATGGACAACCTCTTCGTGAGGATGCCCAAGCTGGCCCGCCTCATGGTGATCGGCATGTTCTGCATGTTCGTCGCACCGTTCGGCATGCTGGTTTCCAAGTGGGGCGTGCTCGTGGCAATCGCCGACTCTGGTTACCTGTACGTGCTCATCATCCTGGCGTTCGGCTCGGCCATGACGTTCTTCTTCTGGTCCAAGTGGATCGCCAAGATCTGCGCGATTGCAAACAAGGCAGAGAACGACGAGACCACGGTTCATGGCTGCGAGTGGTTCGCGCTCATGCTGTGCGTCATCCTCGTGATCGCGTGCTGCATTGCAATCCCGGTGATTTCGGCCTACGTCGTGGTGCCGTACCTCACCAGCATCTACGGATCGTTCCAATTCGACATGGGATCCGACAACCTGCTCATCATGTCCTGCATCGTGGTGGCCCTGGTGGTCTTCGTGCTCGGCTTCTTCGGCCGCACCAAGGCACGTCACCAGGACATCTACCTGGGCGGCGCAGGCGTCGACTTCGACGGCCGCACCTACATGGGCTCGCTTTCGGCTCCGGTGGAGACCACCAATAGGAACTGGTACCTCGAGAACTGGTTCGGTGCCAAGGTCCTCAACCTGCCCGGCAGCCTTATCTGCATCGCTGTCATCTGCATCGGCCTGTTCGTCTCCGTGTTCATGGGAATTGGAATTGGGGGTGTGATGTAATGACGCAGTACGTTATCCCGATAATCTGCGCTGTCGCATTCATCGTCCTGGGACCGATCGTGGGCGCCCTAGCCGATGGACTCGACCGCAAGATCACTGCACGTATGCAAAGCAGGGTCGGACCTCCAATCCTGCAGCCTATCTACGACGTTAAGAAGCTCCTTGCCAAGGAGAACGCCGCAGTCAACAACGTCATCGGATTCTACGTCGCGATGGCACTCATCTTCATGATGGTTTCCGGCGTTATCTTCTTCGTCGGTGGCAACCTGCTCCTGGTGTTCTTCACCATGGCGCTTGCAGAGCTGTTCATCGTCGTGGCTGCATTCAGCGCTCGCTCGCCGTATGCAGACGCCGGCGGAATGCGCGAGATCCTCATGATCACCGCTTACGAGCCTCTGGTGATCCTGCTCCCGATCAGCGTGTTCCTGCTCACCGGATCCTTCGATTCGATCGACGCTATCGGCCAGAGGATGCCCATCATCGCAGGCCTGCCCTTCGTGTTCGTCGCTTTCGCGATGGTCTACATGATGAAGATGCGCAAGTCTCCTTGGGACGTCTCGACCTCGCACCATGCTCATCAGGAGCTGGTCAAGGGCATCACGCAGGAAATGAGCGGCAAGACCTTCGCGATGTTCGAGATCATGCACTGGTACGAGAGCGTCATCCTGATCTTCATGCTCGGCATGTTCTTCGTGTACGGCCCCTGGTGGTCGTGGATCGTCGCACTCGTTGCAATGGGTATCGTGTTCACCATCGGTATCCTCGTGGACAACACCTTCGCCCGTATGAACTGGCAGACCGTGTTCGTGTCCACCTGGGTTATCGTGCTCATCCTGTTCGTCATCAACCTCTGCTACATGTCTTTCGCTTACACGTGGCTGAGCATCGGAATCTAAGGAGGCCTAAATGTCTAGCACAAGCAAGTCGCCTTGGCTAATCCACTATGACGGATCGAGCTGCAACGGTTGCGACATCGAGGTTCTGGCTTGCCTCACGCCCATGTACGACGTCGAGCGCTTCGGCATCATCAACACGGGCAATCCCAAGCATGCCGACGTCCTGCTTATCACCGGCAGCGTGAACCAGCAGAACGTCAACGTGGTCAAGCAGATCTACGATCAGATGCTTGAGCCCAAGGTCGTCGTCGCATGCGGCGTCTGCGCATGCACCGGCGGCATCTTCCGCGACACGTACAACGTACTCGGCGGCGTGGACAAGGCTATTCCCGTCGACGTGTACGCGCCTGGATGCGCAGTGCGTCCCGAGACGATCATCAACGCGGTGGTCGAGGGACTCGGCGTCCTCGAGCAGAAGAGGGAGGCTGTGAAGAATGCCTAGCACACCACAGGTTTACAAGGAGATTCAGCTCGGCGAGCTGCTTCCCGAAGTTCAGAAGTACAAGGCTGGCGGATGGCGCTTCATGCAGCTGTGCGCAGCCACCATCGAGGGTGGCGTGGAGATTCTCTACACCTTCGGCATGGGGTCGGGCACCGAGGTCGAGAACCTGCTTCTCACAGTGGCCAACGGAACCCATGTTCCTTCGATCACCGGCTTCTATGGCGAGGCCTTCGTGTTCGAGAACGAGATGCACGACCTGTTCGCCGTTCTGGTCGACGGAATCTCCATCGACTTCAAGGGCAACTTCTACAGGGTCGCCGTCGGCGCTCCCATGAACCCCGCCGCTGCCAAGTTCCTCGAGGAGGAGCTGGCACCCGGCATGGAGCTCGTGGAGGAGCTTGCCGCTGCGGATAATGAAGTCGAGGCACCTGCCGACGAGGCCGTTGCCGTCGTTGAGGAAATGCCTGCGCAGGGCGGAGAGGAGGCCTAATGAGCAAGCGTACTGTAATTCCATTCGGCCCCCAGCACCCGGTGCTGCCCGAGCCGATTCACCTGGACCTCGTCCTCGAGGACGAGACCGTTGTCGAGGCTATTCCGCAGATCGGATTCATCCACCGCGGACTCGAGAAGCTCGTTGAGACCAAGGACTACACGAAGTACGTGTACGTGTGCGAGCGTATCTGCGGCATCTGCTCGTTCGGCCACAGCTATGGCTACTCGCAGACCGTCGAGGGCCTCATGGGCGTCGAGATTCCCGAGCGCGCCGAGTACCTCCGCGCCATCATGCACGAGCTGTCGAGGATTCACAGCCACATCCTGTGGCTCGGCCTCGCAGCCGACGCGTTCGGCTTCGAGAACCTCTTCTATCAGTGCTGGCGTCTGCGCGAGACCGTGCTCGACATCTTCGAGCGCAACACCGGCGGTCGCGTGATCCTGTCCTACTGCAACGTGGGCGGAGTCAAGCACGACATCGACAACAGCGAGCTGGACGGCATCGTCATCGAGCTGGAGAAGCTCATGGATTCCTACGACACGCTGGTCAAGACCTTCCTCACCGACTACTCGGTGCGCGACAGGATGGTCGGCAGCGGCTACCTGCCCAAGAACGTGGCTCTCGACCTCTCGGTCGTCGGTCCGTTCTGCAGGGCCTCGGGAATCGAGGAGGACGTCAGGATGCTCGGCATCGGCGCTTACGGTGCACTTGCCGCATTCGAGCCCGTCATCAGCAACGACTGCGACAACTTCGCCCGTTGCGAGGTCCGCTGCAAGGAGGTCTACCAGTCGGTGGACATCATCAAGGAGCTCGTCGACAAGATTCCCGATGGCGAGGTCATGGTTAAGGTCAAGGGCAGCCCCGAGGAAGGCGCACGTTTCGTCAACCACCTCGAGCAGCCCCGCGGCGAATGCGTCTACTATGGCAAGGGCAACGGCTCCAAGTTCCTCGAGAGGTTCAGGATCCGCACCCCCACGAGCCAGAACATCGCAGGCCTCGTGCACATCCTCGCTGGATGCAAGCTTGCAGACGTTCCGCTCAACGTCCTATCCATCGACCCGTGCATCAGCTGCACCGAAAGATAGGAGTGAGACAACATGGGAATGCTTTCTTTGGCAGGAACTTCTTTTAAGAACCTGTTCAGCAAGCCGGCAACCAAGAT
The DNA here is from genome assembly GCA_963624975.1 of Bacteroidaceae bacterium. Taxonomy (GTDB): domain Bacteria; phylum Actinomycetota; class Coriobacteriia; order Coriobacteriales; family CADBOM01; genus CAVLCC01. The sequence goes on along the minus strand of CAVFRF010000028.1, from coordinate 12,099 downwards.
GTACCCGGTCAAGCCGATGCAGCCCTTTGATGCTACGCGCGGCGTGGTCGAGGTCGACATCGAGACGTGCATCCTCTGCGGACTGTGCGCCAAGAACTGCCCTGCCGACGCAATCACCGTCGACAAGAAGGAGACCCGTACGTGGTCGATCGACCCGTACCTGTGCATCCGTTGCGGCGAGTGCGTGTCGAGGTGCAACAAGAACAGCCTGAGCATGGACTCTTTCGACAAGTGCGTGGCGGTGGAGAAGGAAATCCGCACCGTCGTCAAGCCCGAGGAAGAGGCTGCTCCCGCTGCCGAGGCACCTGCCGAGGCTTAAGGGCTTATCAATCCGGCGATGCTCGGACGTGTTCCGAGCATCGCCGGTTCTTCGCTTTTCGTAAATGCGGTTCGCCTTCGACTGGAAAGCGATTTAGCAACAGGGAAGTGATGAACCGAACTCGACGGCTTCTAGCTGGGAATTTCGGGTAAAGGGTTGCGGGTTAGGTGGAGACCGAATTAGGGACCTGCGGCTCTTGGACTGTACGCATAGGCGTTGCGGTTCAACGGTACGTCGATTTCGTATCTCGTGGATTCGATGGATCGACGATAGCATTTGGGTGCTATCCTTAGGTAGGCTTTTTCAGCGGCAGACCGAACGGGGTGGAGCGAAAGCTCTCGGTCTTGTCCGCAATGCTAACTAGACCCGAGCGGTGGCAACGCTGCTCGGGTCTTTTGCTTGCTTGCGGAGTCTGATGCTATGTGGTGCTCTGCGGGTTCCGCTATTCGCAGAGGTGGTCGATTCCCATTTCCAGGATCGTGGTCACATGGTCGTCGCACAGCGAGTAGTAGACGTTCTTCCCGTCTTTGCGAAACTTCACGAGCCTTGCCTGCTTGAGGGTGCGCAGCTGATGCGATGCAGCCGATTGCGAAACTCCCACGGTTTCGGCCAGCTCAGACACGCTCATGTTGCGGCCCTTCAGGGCATACAGCATCTTGATCCGGGTGGTGTCGGCGAAGATTCCGAACAGGTCGGAAAGGTCGTATAGGAACTCCTCGTCTTCCATTCCCAGGATTTGCGACCCATGGTTGCCGCCGTGCAAAGCGTCGCCAGTTGTTGAAGTGCCGCCTGCACAGCTGCAAGAGCTCTCGTCTTCAACGTTAATATCGTCGTCTACGTGCATGTTTCCTCCGCAAAATCAGCTTGTCTAGATTTAGTCTAACTCTTCGTCGGATACCTTGGAACGAGGCCGCTGACGAAGCGTCGATGCTCAAGTGGCACCGGGTAGAAATATACTATTCAACAGGTAAGTCAGGCCTTGAGCATCAGGAGTTCGCGTTTTATGATTGCTGTTCTTGGATTGGGTTACATCGGCCTGACCGTGGCTCTTGGGTTTGCCGAAATGGGCGAGAAGGTCTATGGGGTGGAGACGGACGAGTTCCGGGCAGACCTTATTCGCAGGGGGAAGATTCCGTATTTCGAGCCTGGTCTCGACGATGCTCTTGCTAGGCATCTCAACGATAGCTTTTACGTTCTGGAAGACATCGACGACGTTCCCAATGGTGTCGATACGTTTTTCGTTTGCATAGGCACGCCCAAGCTTCGCGAAGGCGTTCTGGACTACACGAAGATGTTCCAGTCTATCGACGACATCCTGGACACAGGATTCGACGACTACTTCACCATCTGCATCAAGACTCACATGCTCCCCGGCACCATGGAGAACGTGATCCTGCCGCATTTCGATTCTATCGGCGCCGTTCCCGGCGACGACTTCGGCGTGGCGCTTTGCCCCGAATACATCCGCGAGGGCAAGTCGTGGGACGATTTCATCAATCCCAGCCGCATCATCCTCGGGGTGGACAACAAGCGAGACGAGGAGATTCTCACCAGGCACTTCGAGCCATTCGGGGCACCCATCAAGTCGGTTTCGTATAGAACCTCCGAATTCATCCGCTATCTCACCAGCACGCTGCTGGCCACCATGATCAGCTACTCCAACGAGATGGCGCAGGTGGCCAAGGATCTCGGCGGCATCGACATCCAAGAAGCATTCGGCATCTTGCAGATGGACCGGCGCTGGGCCGACAACACGATGCGCGGCTACGTGTACCCGGGATGCGGGTTCGGCGGAGTCAACCTCCCCAAGGACACCCGCGACTTCATCCGGCTAGCCGAGCAGTGCGGGTCGGAGGTGCCGCTGCTCGAGACCGTCTATGCGGTAAACGAGGACATTCCCTCGAAGGTCTGCGCCGAGATCGCGGCCAAGACCACCAAGGACCAGGTGCTGGGGATCTGCGGCCTCACCTTCAAGGAGGGCGCTGGCGATGTGCGCAACTCGGCATCGGCCAAGATCATCGACAGGCTCATCAAGATGGGCTACACCAACATCATCGCCTACGATCCCATCGCCAACGACGATTTCGCCACCGTGTACAAGCAGCCGATCTCGTATGCGTTCGGCATGTGCGAGATCTGCGACAGGGCCGACGTGCTGGTCATAGCCACTCCATGGAGGCAGTTCTCCAAGCTGCCGGAGCTTGCAAAGGGCAAGACCATAATCGACTGCAGGTACATGCTCAAGGCGTAGCTTGGCCGCAGCTTGCTAGCACTGTTGCGAGCAATTTTGGCTGCTGCTGGAAATATAGCGGCTGTCCGGCGTAAATATGCCCGATAAAGCGCATCTGATTGCAGCTTTGGTGTAAACTCTCACTACATTTTTTAAACATAATCTCCAACCCGATAGGAATCGAATGTCTAGACGATTGCTCATGGGCAACGAGGCTTTCGGCCTCGGAGCCGTGCGGTCGGGGGTCAACGTGGTATGCGGCTATCCGGGAACCCCCTCGACCGAGGTTCTCGAGACCGTGGCCAAGCACAACCCCGACCAGCAGATTCATGTCGAATGGTCCACCAACGAGAAGGCGGCGCTCGAGCTGGCGGCGGGCGCGTCGTACTGCGGAGACAGGTGCCTGATAACCATGAAGCAGGTTGGCCTCAACGTTGCCAGCGATCCGCTGATGAGCCTGTGCTACGTGGGCGTCAAGGGCGGCGTGGTGCTGCTTGTGGCCGACGACCCGGGCCCCATCTCGTCTCAGACCGAGCAGGACACCCGCAGGTTCGGATCGTTCTCCAAGGTCCCGGTGCTCGATCCGGTGTCTCCCGCAGAGGCCTATTCGATGATGGCCTACGCATTCGAGCTTTCCGAGAAGTACGCGACTCCGGTAATCGTGAGGTCGTCCACCAGAGTGAGCCATGGCAGCGCCGTCGTGGACGTGGAAGAGGGGTACGTCCCCCATGTGGCCGACGGCTTCGAGCGCGACCCCAAGTGGGTGATCTTTCCCAAGAGGTCTTACCGTGGGCATCTCGAGATCAACGACAGGCTGCCCAGGATCGCATCCGACTACCACGAGTCGAGGCTCAACACCATCGAGGTGGTGGGAGACGAAGCCGCGCCGACTACGATTGGCATAGCTTGCGGTGGCTCCAGCTACACATATGCCCGCGAGGCGCTCGAGCGCAGGGGAGAGTTCGGACTGGACGTTCCCGGAGTTGCGTACAAGGTCCTCAAGGTTGCCACGCCGTACCCGTTCCCCAAGACCAGCGGCATGAAGCTGTTCGAGGGCGTCGGCAACGTGCTTTGCATCGAGGAACTGGACCACGTGATCGAAGATGCCCTCACCATGCTCTGTGGAGAGAGCGGTGCCGGCGTTTGCATCTCGGGCAAGCTCGACGGATGCGCCAAGGCGGCAGGCGAGAACTCGGTGGACTCGGTGGCTTCCGACATCCGCGCATACCTCGCTCACCTTGGTCTCGTGGACGGCGAAGGCGATTGCGCCAAGGCGGGAACGCTCAAGGCCGACGACATGCAGCTAGCTGCAACGCTTCCGCCTCGACCGCCGGTGCTGTGCGCTGGATGCCCGCATAGGGGCGCGTTCTACGCGGTCAAGAAGGCGACCAAGGGCATGAAGGCGTACTACTCCGGCGACATCGGATGCTACACGCTGGGCAATGCGATGCCACTCGACATGGTGGACAACTGCCTGTGCATGGGCGCCGGCATCAACATGGCGCAGGGCATGGGCATAGCCGAGCCGGATGCGATGAACTTCGCCTTCGTGGGCGACTCCACGTTCTTCGCCTCGGGCATGACCGGCGTGGTGAACTCCATCTACAACGGCAACCCGATCAAGCTCATGGTGCTGGACAACTCCACCACCGCCATGACCGGGCATCAGCCGCATCCCGGCACCGGAGTGCGAATGTCGGAGCGTGCAACCGGACGCGAGACGTCGCCCATATCGATTCGCGCGATGCTGGAGGCCATGGGGGTCGACCCCATCTGCGAGTGCCATGCCAACAACCTCGACGAGACCACCGAGGCCGTGAAGACCGCGATAGAGGCGCCCGGCACCGCTGCGGTGATCTTCAAGGATCCATGCGCCGCGCTGGTGCGCACCGGCAGACATGCCGTGGTGAACCAGGACAAGTGCACCACGTGCAAGAAGTGCATCCGTCAGCTGGGGTGCCCGGCCATCGTGCTCAAGGACGGAGCGGTGCACATTGACGAGTCGCTCTGCAATGCTTGCGGCCTATGCACGTTCGTGTGCTCTAGCGATGCCATCGAGATGGGGGAGAACTAGATGAAGCAGCTTATTCTCGCGGGAGTCGGCGGTCAGGGAATCGTGCTGGCTTCGCGCATTCTGTCGCAGACCGCCATCGACGGCGGACAAGACGTGCTGGCTTCCGAGACCATCGGCATGGCGCAGCGAGGTGGCAGCGTTGTCGCCCATCTGAGGATCGCCGACGGGGGAGAGAAGCTCTTCTCCCCGATGATCTCGGACGCATCGGCCGACGCCATCTTGGCGTTCGAGCCGGGTGAGGCGCTCAGGTCGCTGACGTTCCTCAAGTCGGGCGGAATCGTGGTCACGTCGAACGAGGCGGTGTTTCCGACGATGACTTCCGACAAGGAGGTCGTGTACGACGTAGCCGGCATCCTCTCGCAGCTCGAGGGACTGCGAGACAGCGGACGCATCGGCAAGCTCGTGGTGGTGGACACCGCGAGCCTTTGCGAGAAGGCCGGATCGCACAGGGCCATCAACACGGTGATGCTCGGGGCGCTCATGGCCACCGGGTGCATGGAGCTGGACAACGCCGACGTGGCAGCCGCGATGGCCAAGCTCGTGAAGCCCAAGTTCGTGGAACTCAACCAGAACGCCATGCGCATCGCATACGATGCGGTATCGGCAAGCTTGTAGCCCGAAGTTTCTGCTCGCGCCCGCAGCTCCCCCAGCACTTGGCTGGCGAGGCTGCGGGCGCGTCATCTTGCCAGCCAGGTAGTGTGTGCAAGTTGTGTACGGCTGGTGCATGGCACCGCTCGCGGTGAACATTCGATGTCGTGCAGATGGTGATTGTGTGCAGGTTTGTCCAGCACGCGATTTTCTGATAACCTCTTAAACGATTTCGTGGAAATCGGTTCCTATTAGGCGCAACGCCGGGGAACGCAGCTAAAAACCTGAATAATCGTAGCAAAATCGCAGCAGTTGGGTTTTCGACCTCCGGTCATATTCCTAGCTTGTACCAGCAATCGCGGGGCAGAGGTCTTCGCGATATTAACTCGAAGCATTCTCGAAGTGCATCCTTATCCGGGTGCGCGACGGGCGGCTTTTTGCATCGTCGTCTGCTGCATCTTGCATACGGTTGTTCGAAGGTTGGATTGGAGTTTTGCTTTGAAGACCATGAATGCCAAGACAGGCACGACGCTGGCACAGAAGCTGGCGTGTATAGTGTGTTCGCTGCTCATATGCAGCCTGTCGATCCCGACCCTCGCGCTTGCAGCGCCTTCCGATGACAAGAAGGCCGAGGCCGATGCCGCAAGGCAGAAGCTCAGCGAAATCCAGAACAAGCTCAACGAGGCTTCCGACAACTACTTCACCGCGCTCGAGGAACACGATGCGGCAGAGACCAAGATGACGGAGGAGCAGACCAAGATCGACGAGCTGTCCACCCAGATCAAGGACTCGCAGGCACAGCTCGAGAAGCGCGCGGTGTCGATGTACCGCGCCGACCAGAGCACGATGATCGACGTGCTGCTGGGCGCCTCCACGTTCAAGGAGTTCTCCACCACGTGGAATCTGCTCTCTGCCCTGAACGAGAGCACTGCCGAGATGATCGACAGCAACAAGAGCCTCAAGGCAGAGTCCGAGGCCGCATATGCCGAGTACCAGCAGCAGGAGCAGATTGCCAAGGAGAAGCTCGACGAGGCCGAGGCCGTGAAGAACGAGGCGGAGTCGCTGCAGTTGCAGTACCAGGCCGAGGTGGACAGCCTCGATGCCGAGGTGGCTCAGCTCATCGAAGAGGAAGAGGCGGCCGAGGAGGAGGCCAACAGGCAAACCTACTCCGCGATCTATGGCGGATCCGACTCGGGCGGCAGTTACGACTACGACGATGGCGACGACTACGACGACACGCCGAGCTACAGTGGCGACGGATCGGCGGCTTCGGCGATCGTGGCCGCGGCCTACAGCCAGCTCGGCACCCCGTACGTGTGGGGAGGCACTTCGCCCTACTCGGGCTTGGACTGCTCCGGACTCACGCAGTACTGCCATAGAGCGGCCGGCATCTCGATTCCGCGTACATCTGGAGCACAGGCATCCGGCGGCCAGTACGTGTCGCTGTCCAACGCGCAGCCAGGCGACATCTTGTGGATGAGCGGTCACGTGGGTATCTACATCGGCGGAGGCGCGTACATCCATGCGCCGCAGCCCGGCGATGTGGTGAAGATCGGCTACAACATGGGCATGTGGAGCCACGCCGTGAGGTACTGGTAGGCTTCTGCCACACGATAGATCGGCGGGTTTTGTGAAGAGATTGTGCTGCAAGGCGGCACGCTCAGAATCTGAACATGCATGAATTTGTACGATGCGCTGTAACACCTAGCACACAAGGTGTTCCAGCGCATCGTTTGTATTAGCAGCCATCACACAACATGTTGCAGCAATCAATTCGCCCGAATACTACCGCTTGCAATGTACGGGGTAGAGAGTTGTGCTAACATCAGGCCATACGTGCAATGTTGCCAACTATTACAAGGCAGGTTAGTTTTGCATAATCTTACTGTAGGTAGCAAGAAGATATTCAATGCGGCGGTTTGCTTCGTGCTCACGGCTGCGATGCTCTTGGCGTTTTCGCCGATGTCGGCTTTCGGCGTGACCGATGCCGAGGTGGCGCAGGCCAAGTCGAAGTTCGAGGCGGCTTCGAGTGCCGCAGAACAGGCTGCCGAGAAGTACTACGAAGCTCTCGACGCCCACGATGCGGCAGTCGCTGCGATGGAGACGGCCAAGCAGACCATCGAGCAGACCACGAAGGAGCTTGCAGCCAAGCAGGATCGCCTGCGCAACAGGGCATCCTCGATGTACCGCAGCGGCTCGTTCTCGATGGTCGACGTGGTGTTCGGTAGCACCTCGTTCTCCCAGTTCGCAACCACATGGGACCTGCTCAACAAGATGAACGAGAACGACACCGAGCTTATCAATTCGGTGAAGAAGCTCAGGGAAGAGCAGCAGGCGGCCTACGACGAGTATGCCAAGCAGGAGCAGGAGAGCGCCACTCAGCTCGCTGCTGCCGAGACCGCCAAGACCGAAACCGAGGCCAAGACCCAGGAGCTTTCGGCCTACTACAATTCGCTCAGCGACGAGCTTAAGTCGCAGATCAACGCTTCGGCCGAAACCAGGCAGGTCGCGGCCAACGAGAGCAGCAACGGCGGCGGAAACGGCGGCGGCAATGGCGGTTCCAGCGGCGGAAGCTCTGGCGGTGGCATCGTGCGCGGTGGCGGCTCGGGCGTTTGCAACGTGTCGCTTGCTCTTGCCCAGGTGGGTAAGGCCTACGACTACGGAGCCAATGGACCCGACTCCTTCGACTGCTCCGGCCTCTGCTATTACTGTGGAGCCCCCTACCGTAGCTCGTCTGCTCTATATTCCGGAGCTTCGTCGAGGGTTCCCGTGAGCGAGGCGCAGGCTGGCGACGTTCTTTGGACCAGCGGACACGTGGGAATCTCGCTCGGTGGCAACAGCTACGTGCACGCCTCCGACTATGGCATCGGCGTGATCGTGAGCAACAACGCCTCGAGCGCTTTCCAATATGCTCTGAGGTTCTAAGCCGGTCGGGCTGCTGTGAGATTGCAAGAAAAAGGCGCGCTTCGCGGGTTTCGAATCCCGAGAAGCGCGCCTTTCGTTTCTCTCCGTCTTGCCGATGCAGACAAGCGTGGTGTGCGGCTGGTGGCCAGCTATCGAGACTTGCGCTTGCCGATCGCGCTCGCGATGCTAAGGGCGAGCCAAGATCCGAAGAAACCGCCGGCAGTGTCGGTGAGCCAGTCCATCACGTCGGTGCATCTTCCCGGTACGAACCACTGGTGAAACTCGTCGGTCGCGCCATAGATGGAGCAGAACACCATGGCAACGACGACTATCGCCCAGAATCTGCGTCGCCCGTCGCAAAGCGCGATAGCGAGCGCCGCAGCCAGGCACGAGTACTCCACGAAATGCGCGACCGTGCTCCAGAAACCCAGCCCAGACGGCAGCCCGCTCGATGGAATCGTAGACGCATAGAAGATGCAGCCGCAGGCCACTACGACGCATACCGCGGCGGTGATTCTGAGCTTCTTGCCAACGGGTCCAACCGCTTTTCTAGAGTTCTCTCCCATGGGTTCCTCCCAACATATTGCCTTTTGGGGAATCTTTCTGCTGTTCGTGAAGTCTAATATAGATTGACGCGCCAAACTCTGGTAGTATTTGCAAACGTTGCACGGGATGTGGCTCAGCTTGGTAGAGCGCTGCGTTCGGGACGCAGAGGTCGCTGGTTCGAATCCAGTCATCCCGACCATCCGAATTCGAGGCGGGGCACGCGATATCGCGGCTCCGCTTTTTGTTTGCCCGCGCATCGAACGCGCTCGTCATTCGTGCGCTTTTCGCGGGAAACTCTCAAGCACATTCGCTAACGGGGCAACATACGCTGTTCGCATGAACACGCAGCGTGGCAAAGCTGGGCGGGTGGTACTATTTGAGTTTGAATGCGGTTCGATACAGGTAGGTGATACTATGCCGAGAATCGGCTTGCCAGAGCTAATATTGATCTTGTTTGGAATTCTCATCCTCTTTGGCCCCAAGAACCTTCCAAAGCTTGGCGCGGCACTCGGAAAGACTGTGAAGAACGTGCGCGACGGCATGGAGGGCAAAGACGTCTCCAAAGAGATCGAAGGCGAGGATGCCGACGACTCCAAGGAGAAGTAGCCCGGCAACGGCAAAGCTCGTGTGCCCCAAGGGGGCGCATGTGATCCGCAAATTCGTGTAAGCTCGAAAACAGCTTGCAACCAGCAGGTTGAAGCTCGATTTAGAAAGGAACACCGCTAGATGGCAGACGAAATGGTGCTTACGTCCGAGGGACGCGACGAGCTGCTCAAGGAGCTTGAATATCTCGAGAACGACAAGCGAACCGAGGTAGGCGAGCGCATCAGGATCGCCAGGGAGTTCGGCGACATCTCCGAGAACTCCGAGTTCGACGATGCAAAGAACGAACAGGCCCAGATGGAGAACCGCATCGCCGAGATCAAACACATCTTGGCCAACGCGTCCGTCGTGGAAACCCCCAAGCGCTCCAGCAAGGTCAACTTCGGCAGCACCGTGACCGTGGAGGTGGGCGGCGTCGAGCAGACCTACACCATCGTGGGCAGCAAGGAGGTCGACTTCTTCAGCGGCAAGATCTCGAACGAGTCGCCCGTGGGCGCGGCTCTCATCGGCCACAAGAAGGGCGACGTGGTGGAGGTCACCGGCCCCACCGGCGAGAAGAACGAGTTCACCATTGTAAAGATCAGCAATGCCACCAAGAACGGAAAGTCCGAAAAATGAGCGAGAGCAACGCAACCAACGACGACAATCAGCAGATAACGGGATCTCAGGCCGCAGGCGAGGAAGCCAAGATCGAGGACGATCCCGTAAAGGTGCGCTACAACAAGCGCGAGGCGATTCTGGCCACCGGCGAAGAGCCCTATGCCAGGCGCTGGGACTACACGGCCCATCTTGCCGACATCAACGCCAAGTACGATGACTTGGCCGACGGTCAGGATACCGAGGACGCCTACAAGGTTGCCGGACGCATCATCGCCATCCGCAACCAGGGCAAGATCTGCTTCATCGTGATTCGCGATGCCACGGCCGAGATCCAGCTGTTCTGCAGGTCCAACCAGATGGGCGAGGATGCCTACGCGCAGGTCAAGGAACTCGACGTGGGCGACTGGATCGGCGTGGAGGGCACCATCTCGCGCACTAGGCGCGGCCAGCTCTCCATCATGCCCACGGAGGTCAAGCTGCTCACGAAGTCGCTTCGCCCCTTGCCCGAGAAGTTCCACGGACTGCAGGACAAGGAGACCCGCTACAGGCAGCGCTACGTGGACCTGGTGGCCAATCCCGACGTGAAGAGCACCTTCGAGTCGAGGTCGAAGATCATCTCGTCCATTCGAAAGACCTTCGAGGCCAAGGGCTTCATGGAGGTCGAGACCCCGATGCTGCATCCCATTCCGGGAGGCGCCACGGCCCGTCCGTTCGTGACGCATCACAACACGCTCGACCGCGATTTCTACCTCAGGATCGCCCCCGAGCTTTACCTCAAGAGGCTGCTCGTCGGCGGCTTCGAGAGGGTGTTCGAGCTTAACAGGTCCTTCCGCAACGAGGGCATGGACCCGATGCACAACCCGGAGTTCACCATGGTGGAGGCCTATCAGGCGTTCACCGACATCGACGGTATGAAGGAGCTGGCGCAGGACGTGATCCAGACCGCATGCCTGGTGGCCAACCCCTCGCTTCAGATCGAGTACCAGGGCACGAAGATCGATCTCTCGGGTACCTGGCAGTCGAAGAGCATGGCGAGCCTCGTGTCCGACAAGGTGGGCCAGCACGTGGACTTCGATTGCGACATCGAGGAGCTGCGCGGACTGTGCAAGAAGCACGGCATCGACCCGGAAGATTCCTGGGGCAAGGGCAAGCTCATCGCCGAACTGTACGACGAGCTGGTGGAAGGCTCGATCGTGGACCCGACGTTCGTGACCGACTTCCCGCTGGAGGTTTCGCCCCTGGCCAAGAAGAACCACGACGACCCACGCATCACCGACCGCTTCGAGCTGGTGATCTGCGGCCACGAGTACGCCAACGCGTTCTCCGAGCTCAACGACCCGGTAGACCAGCGCGAGCGTTTCATCAAGCAGGTCGAGGCCAAGGAGAGCGGAGACGAGGAGGCCATGGGTTACGACGAGGACTACATCCGCGCGCTCGAATACGGCATGCCTCCTGCCGGTGGCATCGGCATCGGCATCGACAGGCTCGTGATGCTGCTCACCAATTCGGCTTCGATCAGAGACGTCCTGCTGTTCCCGCACATGAGGGAAGAGACCAGGAGCGAGTAGCCGGTCGTAGATTCGCAAACGTCGCCCACCCCGCGACGAAAGGAGCTTCGAACATGGCGTTCGAGAGATTTACAGACAGGGCCAGGAACGTTCTGGCCTATGCGCAGGAGGAGGCACGTGCGCTCAAGCAGCCCTACGTGGGAACCGAGCACCTGCTGCTCGGACTTCTGCGCGAGAAGGAGGGCATCGCAGCCCAGGCGTTGGAGAACCTCGACATCACGTACGAGGAGACGGTGCATCAGGTCAAGAACGTGGTGCAGACCAGCGACGAGGCACCCGAGGGGCACCTCTCGTTCACCCTGCGCGTGAAGAGGGTGCTGGAGTTCGCCTTCAGGGAGACCATGCAGCTCGGACAGAACTACATCTCCACCGAGCACCTGCTGCTGGGCATCCTGCGCGAGGGCAACGGAGTGGCCATAACCGTGCTCACCAACATGGGCTTCGAGGCCGCCACCGTGAAGTCGGCGGTGATGGCTCTCATCAACAAGAGCAATTCCGGTGCCAGCCCATTTGCCGGCGCCGTGGACGCGAGGCCCGGCGAGTCGGGCGACAGCGGCAACATGCTCGAGGAATTTGGCACCGACCTCACGCAGCAGGCCCGCGAGGGCAAGCTCGACCCGGTCGTGGGCCGTGCGGTGGAGCTGGAGAGGATCATGCAGATCCTGGC
>CAVFRF010000027.1:0-24110 GCA_963624975.1 Bacteroidaceae bacterium | reverse complement strand
GAAAAAGCGGCTCCGCACCTGGCAGGGTCCGGAGCCGCTCGATTGCCAGCTATGCTGCTTGATTGCCGCGCCTTACGCGCCGCCGCCCGCGTCGCTTGCCGCTTCCCTCTCGGCCTTGCGCCTGGCTGCGGCCGGAAGGTTCTCCTCCTTCATCATGTCGGGGAGCTGCTCGTCGCTAAAGTCGCCAATGCCCTCGCCGTACTTCACAGCGAGCTTGGCGTACACCAGCTCGCGCGACTTCCACAGGGCAAAGATCGGCACCGCGATGCCGAACGAGGAGTACGAGCCCAGCGCGAGTCCGATCGCCATGGCCAGCGCGAAGTCCTTCAGGGTCTCGCCGCCAAAGATCAGCATGCAGATCACCGGGATGATCGAGGTGAGCGTGGTGTTGATGGTACGCGCGAACACCTGGTTCACGGAGTGGTTGGCCACCGTGATGTACGAATGCTGCATGTTGGGCGATGCGTTCTCGTTGATGCGGTGGAACGAGACCACGGTGTCGTACAGCGAGTAGCCCATGATGGTGAGCACCGCCGCGATCACGTTGGGGGTGATCTCGATGCCGAACAGCGCGTACACGCCCACCACGATCACGAGGTCGTGGATGAGGCTCAGCACCGCGGTGAGGCTCATCTTCCACTCGAACCTGATCGAGATGTACACGATCAGGATCACGATCGCCAGGATAAACGCGGTGAGCGATGCCTGCAGCACGCTGGCACCCCAGTCGGGGCCGATGGTGTCTACCGTGTAGCTCTCGTGTCCGAGCTGCAGGTTGTCGGCCAGCGTGAGGGCCGATGCCGCAGCGGTGCTGGGGTCGGTCTCGCTAGTGCGGATGATAAAGCCGTTGTCGGTGCCGTTGGACGTGGTCTGGATCGACGTGCTCTGCACGCCCGCCTCGTCGCACGCGGCCCTCATGTCCTCGATGCTCAGGTCGCCCGTGCTGTTGAAGGTGATGCTGGTTCCGCCCTGGAACTCCACGCTGAGGTTGAGTCCACGGAAGCAGATCGCGCCGACCGAGATCAGGATCAGGCAGAGCGAGATTATGAAGAATACCTTCCTGTGTCCCAGGAAGTTGATGTCGTTCTTAAAGTACCTGGCCATCTTCGCCTTCCCTCCTCATCTCGCCCTTGGAAACGGCTTCCTCGATGTCGTCCTTGATGCCCCAGAAGCCCGGGTGCCTGGAGATAACGCCGGGGGCCATGAGCCTGATGGCGGGAGCCTTGAACAAGACCATGGTAAGAATGTCGCAGATGATGCCGAGGCCCAGCGTGAGGCCGAAGCCCTTGACCGAACCCGACGCGAAGAAGAACAGCGCGATGGCCGTGACCATGGTCACCACGTCGGCGTCGATCGAAGTAAGCACGCCGTGCTTCACGCCGCTGATCGACGATGCCTTGACGGAGCGGCCCATGCGAATCTCCTCGCGGAATCTCTCGACCACCAGAATCGAGGAGTCGGCCGCCATGCCGATCGTGAGCACGATGCCCGCGATGCCCGCAAGCGAGAGCGAGAAGTAGCCCATCACCGAGAGCAGCGCCAGGATGCCGAGGTAGAACACCGCGAACACCAGCATCGCGGCGGCGGTGAGAATGCCCATGCCCCTGTAGTAGAACAGCAGGTAGAGCACGACCACTGCCATGCCGATGAGCGCCGAGATGAGGCCGGCGATCAGCGAGTCCTGGCCGAGCGTGGGTCCCACGACCTGCGACTGCGAGTACTCCAGCGTTACCGGCAGCGAGCCCGACTGCAAGATGGTCTTGAGCTGGTTGGCGTCGTCCACGGTGTAGTTGCCGGTAATCTGCACGCGGCCGTTCGAGATCTCGGACTGCACGGCGGGCGCCGACTGTACCACGCCGTCGAGCACGATGGCGACCTTGCCGTTGGTGGGAGCCAGCTCCTTGGTCACCGCGGCGAAGGCCGACGTTCCGGCGCTGTCGAGCGTGAGGTCCACGGCGTACTCGGTGCTGTACTGCGAGGCCTGGCCCACCGTCACGTTGGTGATGCTGGATCCGTCGAAGCATGCCGTGTAGGTTCCGCTCTCCAGCGTGACCCCGGTGTAGCCCGACTCGATCTGAGTCTTCACGTCCTCGTCGGTGATGGTGCTCACGTCCACGAACTCGAGGTAGCCCACCTGGCCGATCGTTTCGATGGCGGCCTGCGGGTCCTCGGCTCCGGGGATCTGCACCAGGATCTGGTTGGAACCCTGCTTCTGCGCGGTGGCCTCGGAGGCGCCCAGCGCGTTCACACGGTTCTGGATCACGGCCACAGCCGCATCCATCTCATCGCTGGTGGGGGTTTCGCCAGACGACGTGGTGGCCGTCATGACCACCGAGACTCCGCCCTGAAGATCAAGACCTTGGTTGATCTTCTCGGTCGGGGGCATGAACATGAAGACCGCGCCGACTACCAGCAGCACCGTGAGCACCAGCAGGGTAACCGGAACCTTTCTCCATGAAGCACGCTTCTTGGGTTGAAATCTTCCTGACATTTGACCTTCCAATCTCATCGTATGAGATATACGAATACTTCGGCAAAGTGCTCTCTCGACCTGTATACAATACAAGTGCGCAACTTTGCACACAATTTACAGATTCTAGCATCAATGTGCCGCTGCTAATAGTCGTTTGCGGCAGGAGAGTTCATCCAGTTTTGCACGAATTGCCCGTAGGTGCCCTGCTCGATGGCTTCGCGCACCTTTCTCATGAGGTCCAGCAGGTAGTGGAGGTTGTGATACGACAGCAGCATGCCGCCCAGCTGCTCCTTCTGCTTGACCAAGTGGTGAATGTAGGCGCGCGTGTACTGGGTGCACGTCTTGCAGGTGCACTGCGGGTCTAGCGGCGAGAAGTCGCGGGCGTGCTTGGCGTTGCGCATGTTGATGCGGCCCTCGCTCGAAAACGCGGTGCCCATGCGAGCGGTGCGGGTGGGCAGCACGCAGTCGAACATGTCGATGCCCGCGCCCACTCCCAGCACGAGCGTCGTGGGATTGCCCACGCCCATGAGGTAGCGCGGCCTGTCCTCGGGCAGCGCCGCCGCCACCTTGGGAAGGGTCTCGAACATCGTCTCGTGCGGCTCTCCCACCGAGTAGCCGCCGATGCCGAATCCGGGGTGTCTGCCGAACTCGCTCTCCAGCTCGAGGATGCGCTCCACCGACTCCAGGCGCAGGTCCAGATGCAGGCCGCCCTGCACGATGGGAAACAGCGCCTGCGTGCCAGCCGACGGCGCCTGCGAGTGCGCCTCGACGCAGCCGCGCAGCCATCTGGCCGACAGCTCCATGGCATCGCGCACCTGATCGCGGGTAAATTCGATCGACGCGCACTGGTCGAGCTGCATGATGATGTCGGCTCCCAGCTGCTCCTGGATGCGCATGTTGTCGGCGGGTGTCCAACGGCAAATCTTGCCGTCATAGATGGAGTGGAAGCTCAGCCCCTCGTCGTCGAGCTTGAGCGTGTCGGCCAGCGAGAACACCTGGAAGCCGCCCGAGTCGGTGAGGATGGGCCTGTCCCAGTTCATGAACGAGTGGAGTCCGCCGGCCTCTGCCACGAGGTCGGCGCCGGGACGCTGCGACAGATGGTATGTGTTGGCCAGCACGATCTGCGCGTTCATGGCATGAAGGTCGTCGACCGTGATGCCCTTCACCGTGGCCTTGGTGCCCACGGGCATAAAGATCGGCGTCTCGATCACGCCGTGCGGGGTCGCGAACCTGCCCCGTCTGGCCGCAGAACCTTCGTCTTTGGCCAGCACTTCGAAAGAAAAGCTCAACGTGTTCCTCCTGTCGGCCTAGATGATGAGCATCGCGTCGCCAAACGAGAGCATCCGGTACTCCTGCTCGACGGCCTCCGCGTAGGCCCGCATGATGTTTTCCCTTGTGGAGAAAGCGCTCACCAGCATCATGAGCGTGGACTTGGGCACATGGAAGTTGGTCGCCAGCGCGTCCACAACGTGAAACTCGTAGCCCGGTAGGATGAAGAGCCTCGTGGACTCGCCGTCTCTGGGCACGATGCTGCCGGCCTCTTCGCTCCAGGCGCTCTCGAGCGAGCGCATCGACGTGGTGCCCACGGCCACGACCCGACCTCCGCGTGCCTTCGCAGCTTGCACGGCCTCCACGGTTTCGGGCGAAACGTGGTAGACCTCGGAATGCATGTCGTGGTCCTCGGCGCGCTCGGTGGTTACCGCGCGAAACGTGCCCAGCCCGATTTCCAGCTCCACGGTGGCCAGGCCCACACCCTTGGCTTTGAGCTGTTCCAGCAGCTCGGGGGTAAAGTGCAGCCCCGCGGTAGGCGCGGCAGCCGAGCTCTCACGGCGCGAGTACACCGTCTGGTACATCTCGGGATCGCCCTTGTAGCCATGTATATATGGAGGAAGCGGGGCCTTGCCCACCTGATGGATGGCCTCGTCGAGAGTGCCCACGTGCGATTGGATGCCCACGACCCTCTCGCCCGGAGCCGCGCCTTCGCGCCAGTCCAGGATGGTTGCGGTGAGCACCGGCGCGGGGTCGTTGCCGTCGCAGTCGCCGGCTCCGCCATCCGTCGCGCACTCGTCGAATTGCGAGAAGAACTCGACCTTGGCTCCCGGCTTGAGCCTCTTGCCCGGCTTGACCATGGCATCCCACTCGGCATAGCCGTCGCCCATGTCGGGCCTGCGCTGCCTCAGCAGCAGCACTTCGGCAGCACCGCCCGTCTCGGCCTTGCGGCCCAGCAGCCTCGCCGGCATCACGCGGGTCTCGTTGACCACCAGCAGGTCGCCCGGCTCGATGTACTCCACGATGTCCCTGAAGATGCGGTGCTCGATCTGCCCGCTCTTGCGGCCCAGCACCATCATCTTGCACATGTCCCTGGGCTCGAAGGGCTCCTGCGCGATGCGTTCCTCGGGCAGGTCGTAGTCGAAGTCGCTAGTGAGCATCCGGCACCTCCGCCCCGTCGTTCGTAGCCGCAGCGGCGGCAGCGGCCTCGGCGTCGGCCTTCTCGCGGCGCCTCCGTTCGCGCTCCGCCTTCCTCGCTGCCTTCGCAGCCTCGCGCTGCTCCTGCGCCTCCACCTGCGAGTACATGCATCCGCAGAAGTTCTGCCGGTACATTCCCGCATCGCGCGACATCTTCACCGAGTCGTGGTATCTGCTCTTGAAGTCCGACTCCACGGCCTGCACGCCATGCTCGTCGGCGGCAAGCCGCAGCTCCCTGTTGATCGCGTTCGTGAACTGGTACGGGCTTATTGTGAGCGAGCTGGCGATGGCATCGGCCCCGGTCTCCGCCGCATACTGCGCAGGTTCCGCGAACCTCATCTTATAGCAGCGCGAGCAGCGCTCGACACCGAATTTCCTGCAGTCGCCCACTGCGGCAAACCAGTCTTTGGGTTCGTATGTGCCCTCGATAAACGGAATCCCCAGCTCGCGGGCATATTCTGCCGCAGTATCGCGCCTAAGCACGTACTCCGCCCAGGGGTGAATATTCGAATTGGAAAAGAAGATTCCGAGCTCGTGCCCCTGTTCCCTAAACTCCTCGATGGGAACCGTCGAGCACGGCCCGCAGCAAACATGTAGAACGATCTTCAAAGCAAAGCACCTTTTTACAGCAAAAGAGAGGCGACCTCTCGGACGCCTCTCTTCTCAACTCGCTTCTAGCAAATACGCTTAGAGCTTGCGGACGTTGCAAGCCTGATACTTGTTCTTGTCCTCGTTGAACTCGACATCGAACTCGACATCCTGATTTTCGTCAAGCGTCTTGAATCCATCCTGCTGAATCTCGCTGAAGTGCACGAACAGATCGTCGCCATCCTCGCGAGAAATAAAACCGTATCCCTTGTCAGGATTGAACCACTTGACCTTGCCTGTTGCCATTTCTTGCCTTTCTTCCTGCTCAAAGAGCAAACTAAAGACACGTGCGCTCGACGCGCCCGCGCCTAAAACCAAACGTTCCTTTTTGGAACGCTCGTAGATTTTATCACACAAAATCCATAGCGCACTCACGTTTGCCCTTATTCTTGCAACGAATATTGGTCCTCAGCATTCTCATGCTGTTGCCCGGGCAAGCCCATGTGCTGTTACGATTCGGTCTGGCACAGAATGTTACGCAGATTGCGCTCGAGCTCTTCGGGCACGGCCGAATATCCGCCTATGATGTCTCCGCGCTTCCACCAGCCCTTGTTGGGCAGCAACAGGTCACGCACTGCGGCTCCGCCGTCTTCCGCGTCGGGGTCTATGAGCATTATCGCCTTATCCCTGCTGCCACTAAGCACGCCTCCGACTAGGCCATCCGGATAGTTTTTGTCCTTACCGCTAACTATGCTCATTCCCTTTTTGGCAAAAGTGACGGTAGGCTGGAATTCCGCGTCTGCGCTATTACCTTCGGCCCATAAAACTGTGTCTCGGCTGGTTTCGTATCTGTCGGCACCTGCGATTCTCATGACGTTCGAATCACCCATCATGGAATTCAGGTACTGTTCGCTATCAGCAGAAACGGCCGATACGCCTCCGACAATCACAACTTTTTTGAATCCCTCGGACTTAATGACATTTTTTGTGGCATCAGTCAGGTTCCCTTGCTCGTCGGTGAGAAATATCGGGCACTTCGCTGCATATGCGTAGGCCGAAGAAGAGAGAGCATCGGCTGCAGACCCGAAGCCGCGCACTACGATGCACGTATCAGCCCATTCTCCTGTCTTCTTGGCGCAAATCGCCCCTGCCGTGCCTATACGGTCATCTCCGCATATACGGACGACATTGTCAGCGCCAATGGTATCCTGCAGCTCGGAGAACACCTCCTCGCTTATTGCGGATTCTCCTCCTATCACATATATGTTCTTAATGTCATGATCAGATATGAACGACTTCAATCCATCTGGAACGTAATCGGGATCGCTCAGCATAACGGCACAGTTCATCTGGCCGGCAAAGCTGCTGGCGCATAGGGCATCCGCATAGTCTTCCCCCGTCGCTACGACAAGGTTGTCCAACGACGACGGATTGTAAGTAGCAAACCACTTTGCCACTTCGAGGGCGGTCCCATATCTATCGTTCCCCGATATCCTGTCGAAAGGTTCAATGTCTGAATGGTAGTCCTGCGTAGCGGCTTCTTCGCTCATTGCGTCCTCTGCATGTGCGCCTAGAGGCAAGGCAAGCATCGCCACAACAGCAAATGCAGCAGCAAAGGCACAGGCTGCCAAGGAGTTTATTTTAAATATTGATTTCAGCATATCGTTGTCTCCTAATCTACAGGCTATTGAGGTAGGCTAAAAACGACGCGGGTACCGTCGCGGTTCCGCCCATAACACGTCCTCTTGTCACCTGCCCTAAGTTGGGTCTTACAATCTGGGATATGCCTACGCCTCCGTCTTCCGAATCGACCGTCGCTTGCACTAAGACAGAGTTGGCACTTCCCGCAAGAGCACCGCCCGTGAGGCCATCCGCGAAGCTCCCCCAAGCATTGATTACAACGGTTTTATCATACCCTAGGGTAGTATCGGGCTGAACGCTAAGAGTTGTCATCGAACCTGTTTCCCACCGGGCGACCGTAGCAGAGGTCTCCACTCTTCCTTCGCCACTCAAGCGGATGACGCTATCGGAGCCCAAGTTATCCATTAGCCATTGCTCTGCTGACTGAGCAACCGCTGAATCACCTCCAATGACGATAGCCTTTGAAAACTCGCCATTTGTAATCGTTGTTTTCACATCGTCCGAAATTGACCCATCAGACTGTGCGAGAAAAATCGGACTCTTGGAAGCGAACGCATACGGGGCAATGGACACCGCGTCGACGCAGGAATCGTAACCTCTAACTACTATACAAGTATCGGACCACGATTCGGCACCTGCATTATATATGTTCGAACATGTTTGATGCCTGTCCGATCCGGACAGTCGCCGCACATTACCCGTTCCCACAATTTGCTCCAATTGCGAGAACACCATGTCGCTAACTGCCGAAGTACCTCCAGCGACCACAACCTCTTCGGCTCCAAGCCTATGGATTTCCGCAGCAGTACTACTCGGTATTTCCGAATCTGCGTCGACCAAGAGCACGGGACATCCGTATACACCTGCAAGACTTGTGGCGGAGAGCGCATCTGGGAAATCGTTACCGGATGCCACTATAACCACATCGCAGGAGCTTCGACTCCAGCCTTCTCTGGCTGCAGCGTTTGCGGTTTCGTATCGCGTTTCGCCGTATATCCGATTCCACTTGCCAACAGGAAAATCAGACATAGCTATCGATATTGCATCCTCTGCATTCACCAAACCCCAGCCGTAATACTGGTCTCGGCCAGAGTCTCCGAGATCCTGAGCCGTCGAGTACAGTATGTTTTTGACCTGATCGCACGTGAGGTTTGGATTATAGGCGTACAGGAGTGCCGCAACACTTGAGACGATGGGGGCAGCCATGCTGGTGCCTGTCCAAGCTTCGTAATCGCCCGGAAGCGTCGACATTATTCTTACCCCAGGTGCGGCGATATCTTTTGCCAGCCCGTAATTTGAACCCGTCCATCTATTGTTAATAGCATCCGTTGCAACTACCGAAATCACCGAGTCAAAATCCGACGGATATTTCGATGCATCGGTGTTTTCATTGCCGGCAGAGCAAACAACGAGTACACCATTTGCAACGGCGTTGTTCACTGCCAATTCCAATGACGTGCTGTAACTCTCGCCGCCAAGACTCATATTGATGACTCGGACATCAGCGTCCTCCGCAATGGATATTACATAGTCGATACCTTCTATGAGATTTGTATCCGTGCACAAACCGTCATCATCGAAGACTTTTACGGGAACTATATTCGCATTGTACGAAACCCCGTCGATGCCAAACCCGTTGTCAGCTACACCCGCAATGATTCCAGCAACATGGGTTCCATGTCCCAGCACGTCCTCTGCGTCTGCATCCAAGGATGAATTAGTGATGGTGTCCCATGCGTAGCTCGCAAGAATATTAGGGGTCAGATCCGGATGGTCGCCGTCTATGCCAGTATCCAGCACCGCAACGGACACCTGGTTGCTGCACTTCGAATAGTTCCATGCCTCCCTGACATGAACAGAATCCAAATAATACTGAGCGGCCGTTGCAGCGTATTCTCCACCAGCATCATAGCTCGACGTGTCGGGCATGAAACGAATCATGTTTGGCTCGGCATACAGAACCCCATTACACGCTTCCAAGGTTCCTATAGCGGAAAGAATGTTTGCCCCTTCCGGCAAGACGACCTGCGCTATGCTGATGCCCATATCAGACAGGGGCTGATCATCTACCAAAGTCCCATCGACTGACGCAATCGTCTCTGCCAACAGCGATTCTGACATCGAGGACGAGTACCCGACTAAGAGCTGGCTGGTGACATAGTCGATATCTTCATCCATGCTGGCATATGCGCTCCATTGTTCATACCTAGTCGAATAACCTCCGCGTGTGCCATATACAGAATTGGCGGTATACGAAATGTTAGGATAGATAGAAACATTGTCTGCATTCTCCGAAATCTCACATTCCGCCTCCTCGATATTTCCAGTATCGTCGAGCAACATAATGGTCATGTTTTCGGATGAAGTAATCTCTGAAATATCGCCTAATTCGTTATCTTCAATTGCTGAAACGACTTCCTGTGTATCCGATGTATTGCAGCAGACTATGCTTTCATCAACTTGTAAATCCATACGACTCGGCGCATCATCCCCCAACGAAGCAACAGGACATAATGCGCATAACACAATTGCAGACAGTAGAACTCTTCCTATACGTTTTCCCATAAACATCTCCTTTCAATACCGCGCCCCATTCCGAAAATTGCCAAACGAGCTTAGCATCGAAAAGATGTTCATTCAATACGCAATTATATTGATGCTATTGAACACAGAATTCGAGCCTTTCATCTTGTCTCTTTTGAGCATGCGGAGTATTCGACTCTGTGAAAGTGAACCTGTGACAGAAATGACAGCTTATGGCCTGTAATCCAGCTCTATGCTTGCCTTCTGCTCGGCCTGTTCTAGATTTTGCTGAGCCAGAATTACCTCTTGGTTGTTGTCTCGCTCGACAGCAAGTGCTGCCTCGGCCTCGGCGATCGCCGACGTGTCGGCCTCGATCTGAGCCTTCTCGACATGTGCCTCGGCAAGCTCTGCATCCCGCTTGCGCTCGTTGTCGGCGGCGGCTGGAGCTGCCAACGCGAGCTGCTCGGCGAACTTCTCGCCAGCATCGAGCCTCTTGTCGTCGAGGGGCACGCATATGTTCAGCGGCTTCCCAGCGTATTCGGAGCACGCTCCACCAACGAACAGATAGCAGAAGTCGGGACGAGCCAGGATCTCCCACGGAAGCTCGGGCGTGCCTATGCCGCCAACCGCCACGCCTGCTGCGGAGGGCCTGCCGTCTTCCGGAGTCTGCGCGAATCTGAAGTCGCCATATGCGGCAGCTTCCAGAAGCTCGGTGCCACGCTTGACCTCGGCGGCAAATCCCGCCTCGAGTTTAATCGGCGAACCTTGGATCTCCATCCTGTCCACGAAGAGCTTCGTGGAGCCCACAGCGACGAGTTCGCGGCTGTAACGCTTCGTGATATCGGAAATCTTCTTGTCCTGATCGCGAATAGCTTTCTCGTGCTCGGCGTTGGCATGGCGCAGGGCATCTTCGGCACGCTTCACGCGGTTGTTGTAGTCGGCCTTTGCACGGTTCAGCTCGGCCTTGGCCGGAGCCGTGGCCTCCTTGTAGCGGGCCTTCTTGACCTTGAATTCCGCACGGGCGACCTTACGCTTCTGGCGCGCAAGGTCTCTGTCGGCCATGCGCTTGCTCACCTTCGCGGCATACTCGGGGTCGCGGCTCATCTTGATTCTCTGATAGATGAACAACACGGCCACTGCCACCAGCGCAATTACGACTATGGTGAAGAAAACCTGTAGAGCGTCCATAAGATACCTCTTCCATCAGGCTTGCGGAGGGATGCTCGCGAAAGCCCGTTTGCAATGTCAATCGATTCTGAATGCGCCCGATTGCCGCGCAACTGCGGTGCTTTTCGAGCGAACTTTGCCCGCCGTCGCACAAGGGCCGAAGCGTGCCAATCTGCAAGCTATCGTAGCAGCTGCGTGCTCCAAGGCTCATGCATCTGCCTGCCAGCGTGCCCGATTCCAAGAGTGCGTGCAGAGAGCACACGCCGCCACGACAAAAGCAGCACAAAAAATTGACGGCGCAGCTAGAACTTGAGTTTGTCTATCGGAATGCCGCCAATCGACGTGGCGTTGGCCATCTCGGCAAGCTTGTCTTCCTTGGCCGCGGCTTCCGCGTCAGTGCTAGATGTACCATCGCTCGTCTCTGCGTCCACGAACTCTTCTTCCACGAAGACCCTCATCAGGCCTTCGGCCGACTCTGCCGAGTCGGGGATGTTGCAGCCGTACTTCCTTGCAATGGCGATGGCCTGCTGCCTGCGCAGGTCGGCAGTCGACAAGCGCCCTTCTGCCTCGAGCATCTTAACCTCGATGAACAGGGCACCCGTCACGAACTTCGCCAGCTCGTCGTCGAAGTCGCCTATCTCGAGCATCGAGACCATCGATTCGGGCTCGAGCGAGAACAGCAGGTTCCTGTCGATGTTCACCGCCCGCGCCACCGACTCCTCGATGTCGTCCATAGCGTCGTCGCGATCAAGCTCTGGCATGTTCCATACCTTGCGCATTGTCATCACGAGGTCCATGATCATGCGCATTATGTAGTCGTTCTTGAGCATCCTGCTCTATCCTGCTTTCGGCTTCGTCGCAACCTTATGGCTGCTAGTCCTGCATATACGGCAATCCCAGGTGGTCGAAGGCGCGCTTGGTAGCCACCCTGCCCTTGGCGGTGCGGTCGATGAGTCCGCATTGCAGCAGGAACGGCTCATACACGTCTTCCAGCGTGCCCGGGTCTTCACCGAGCGCCGATGCCAGCGTACCCAGTCCCACGGGCCTGCCGGCAAACGTCTTCGCCAATAAGGTCAGTATCTTGTTGTCCATCACGTCGAGGCCGATTTCGTCCACTTCGAAAAACGCCAGCGCCTTCGAGGCAACCTCGCAGGTTATGGCACCTTGCGCCCGCACCTCGGCATAGTCGCGCACGCGCTTGAGCAGCCTGTTTGCAAGCCTTGGCGTGCCGCGGCTCCTGCTGGCGATCTCCAACGCGCCTTCGCGGTCGATGTGCACGTCCAGCTTGCCCGCCGACCTCTGCACGATCTGCGCAAGCTCTTCGGTCGAGTAGTAGTCGAGCCGAAACACCATTCCGAACCTGTCGCGCATGGGTCCGGTAAGAAGCCCTGTTCTGGTGGTAGCGCCCACAAGGGTGAAGGGTGCCAAGTCGAGGCGGATCGACCTCGCGGCCGGACCCTTGCCTATCACGATGTCGAGAAAGCCATCTTCCATCGCAGGATACAGCACCTCTTCGACCGCATGGTTGAGCCTGTGAATCTCGTCGATGAAGAGCACATCGCCCTTCTCCAGGTTGGTGAGAATGGACGCGAGGTCGCCGGCTCTCTCGATCGCCGGTCCCGAAGTCGCCCTTATGCTCACCCCAAGCTCGTTTGCTACCACGGTCGCAAGCGTGGTCTTTCCCAAGCCCGGAGGTCCCGAGAACAGCACATGGTCGAGCGTGTCGCCTCTCTGAAGAGCGGCCTCGATGAGCACCCGAAGGTTCTCCTTAACCCGGGTCTGCCCGATGTACTCGTCGAGCTTCTTCGGCCTAAGCGACCTGTCGATTCCCAGATCCTCGTCGCTAAGAGCCGGATCCATGGCACGCCCCGAGTCCTTGCCGTATGCGGCAACCTCGGATGCAGCGTCTTCCGACTCCCACACAACCGAATTGTCCGGACCCTCTGCCATCTATCCCCTGCCCCTACGGTTCCTACATGCTTCCAAGGCGCTTGAGCGCATAGCGCACAAGCTCGCCCGTATCGTCGTTCCCAGTATATCCCTTGAGCGCCAGCTCGCCCTCCTCTTGGGTAAAGCCCATCGAGAGGAGTGCCTCCAATGCTTCGTGCGCGGCGCCCGCCGCCGTCGCGCCGCCCTGAGGTGCCCCGCCATCGTCCAGAAGCGTTCCGCCCTGCACGTAGCTTGCAAACTCGCCACTCAGGTCCACCGCGATTCTCTGTGCGATCTTCTTGCCGATGCCCGACACCTTCGCGAGCGATGCCGCGTCTCCCGTGCCGATGATAGACATCAGGCGTGGGCAGTCGTAGGTCGACAGTGCCGCAAGAGCCGCCTTTGGTCCCACGCTCGACACCGAGATGAGGCGTTCGAACACATGTCTCTCCTGCTCGCTCGCAAATCCATATAGCGAGATGCCGTCCTCCTTGACCTGCATCGACACCAGCACAGTGGCCTCTGCGCCAACTGCCCCGACGTTGCCTATCGAGATAGACGACATCTTGAGCGCGTAGCCCACGCCGCCAACGTCGAGCACCAGCTGCTGCCCCAGCTTGGAGGCTATGGTGCCCCTCAGGAAAGAGATCATCTCGCGTCGTCCTTTCTCGCTTCCGCCAAACCTAGCTTTCAACCGCAGCCATGTACGCACGCATGTTGGCATGGCATATGGCCGCGCCCAGCGCGTCTGCCGCATGGTCGGGTTTGGGGTCGTGGTCCAGCCCCAGTATCGCACGCACCATATATATGACCTGATCCTTCGTAGCCGTTCCGGTGCCCACGATGTTCTGCTTTATCTGCTTGGGAGAGTACTCCCCCACCTTCACGCCGGCTATCCCCACCGCCACAAGCGCCGCCCCGCGCGCCTGACCCGTCGCAATCGCGCTACGGGCGTTGGCCGCGAAAAACACCTGCTCGATGCCCAGCTCCGATGGGTTGTATCTCTCCACGACCTTCTTGATTCCCTCGAATACGAGAAGGAGCCTATGGTCGGTCGAGTCGTCCGCAGACGTGGAAATGCACCCGTACGCAAGGCATTTCTTGCGCGCGCCCGCCACCTCGATAACTCCCCAACCAGTGTTGGCAAGCCCGGGGTCGATTCCCGCTATGATCAGATGCTCCGGCAATCGTGGCTCCATCTCCAGCGTGCTGCTCTTCCAAGTTCCAAAGAGTGTACCCGAACATCTGTTCGATTTCAATACCGTCTTGGCCACCCTTCAGGCCAAAAGCAAAGCCGGCCTTCGCAAGTGCGAAAGCCGGCTCTCTCAAACCGAACCTGCAGCAAAGCACCGCGCCCAACGGGCACTCGCAAAGACCTACTCTTCGTCGAGGGCAGCTGCAATCTCCTCGGTGATGTTCATGGTGTGGTACACGTCCTGAAGGTCTTCGTTCTCCTCGAGCCTATCGATGAGGCGCATGACCTTGCGGGCGTCCTCGATCGAAACCTCCTGGGGCTGATTGGCGACCATCGTAAGCTCGGCGCCCTTGACCTCGATGCCCTGCTCCTCGAGCGAAGTGCGCACAGCCATCAGGTCCGACGCGGCAGTGGTGATGATCCACTCGTCGCCGGCGTCCTCGTAATCGTCCGCGCCGGCCTCGAGGGCGGCCATCTCGCAAGCATCCTCGTCAACAAGATTGTCGCGGTCTGCGACCTTCTTGCCGTCGCCCTCGATCACCTTCTCGACGATGATCTGGCCCACGCGCTCGAACTGATACGCCACCGAGCCAGAGGTGCCCAGGCTACCGCCGGAGTGGGAGAACGCCGCGCGCACATCGGCAGCGGTGCGGTTGCGGTTGTCGGTCAGAGCCTCGCAATAAACGGCAACGCCGCAGGGGCCATAGCCCTCGTAGACGACGGTCTCGTAGTTGGAAGCATCGTTGCCCTTGCCGAACGCCTTGTCGATAGCGGTCTTGATCTTGTCCTTGGGCATCGACTGCGCCTTCGCCTTATCGATAGCGGCGGCAAGCGAGGCGTTGTTCTCGGGGTTGGGGTCGCCGCCCACCTTGGCAGCAACGGTGATGTTGCGGGCCAGCTTGCTAAACAAAGCCGAACGCTTGGCGTCCTGCGCTGCCTTGCGGTGCTTGGTGGTTGCCCATTTAGAGTGTCCAGACATCTGGTTTCCTTCCGATCATTTTCCGTGCAAAATAATGCAAGCGCACGACACGACGGCGTGCCGCCGTGCGAACCACGGCGATGTATCTCGCCTCGCTTGTTTTAGCGTTTACCTTTCGATGTTAGCGCAGTTGGCGCGCATATGGCCGATATGCTTGCCAAACGCGCCCGTATGCTCCGGCAACTCCAGCAAACTCATGCGAATCCGGACACTGCAGCCGCAGCACGCGACGCTGCAAGCCCACAGGCAGCACCTCTACTTGCCGTTGCGCTTGGCCGCCACGCCGTTTTTGACCTTGCCGATAATCACGCCCATACCGCGCTTCTCGCCGGCCGCGCTCATCGTGGAGGGGTCCACGCCGCCCTCGGCAACGCCTGCCGCCACAAGCTCGCGGTCCATGGCGCTGTCGGGCCTCGGGGGCAAGATCTCGAAGGGCACCGGCTTGGTCACCAGGCTCACCAGCGGCACCACCGCCATCGACACCAGCATCGACAGCGCACCCGCATTGATCGGACTGGTAAACGAGAACGCCATGTTGGCAATCGTGATGCCTATACCCAGCACGAAGCTGGCCCACACGCCGGCCTTGCTGATGCGCTTGCTGTAGATTCCCCAGAAGAACGGCCCCAGGAACGAGCCGGCCAGCGCACCCCAGCTCACCGACATGAGCTGTGCGATAAACGTGATCGAGCTGTTGTACTGCACCAGCGCCAGCACGGCCGAAATCGCCACGAACACCACGATGAGCGCGCGAATCCAGCCAAGCTGCCTCTTCTCGCTCATGTTCTTGTCAACGCCCTTGATCATGTCGAGCGTGAGCACCGACGACGACGTGAGCACCAGCGAGCTGAGCGTGCTCATCGATGCCGACAGCACCAGCACGATCACAAGTCCCACCAGCAGGTCGGGCAGGTTGGAGAGCATGGTGGGGATGATGGAGTCGTACACGGGAGTGCCGCCAGAAGCATACGTGATCTGGTCGGCGTACAGGCGGCCGAACCCGCCCAGGAAGTAGCTTCCGCCAGCCACCACGGCGGCGAACACCGTCGAGATGATGGCTCCCTGCTTGATGGCCGAGCCGCTCTTGATGGCGTAGAACTTCTGCACCATCTGCGGCAGACCCCAGGTGCCCAGGCTGGTGAGTATCACCACGCCCAGCAGGTTGAAGAGGTCGGGGCCGAACATCGACACGAAGGCGCCTTGCATCTGCGTGCCCTCGGCCTGCACCTGCGAGAGCGAGATCACCGCTTCGCTAAAGCCGCCGTTGCCCGCCATCACCGCGCACACCACCGCCACGATGCCGAACAGCATCACGATGCCCTGCAGGAAGTCGTTAACCACCGTCGCCATGTAGCCGCCCAGCACCACGTAGATGCAGGTCACGGCCGCCATTCCGATGATGCACGCCTCGTAGGGCACGCCGAACGCCATCTCGAACAGGCGCGACAGGCCGTTGTAAACGCTCGCGGTGTAGGGGATGAGGAACACGAAGATGATGGCCGCGGCCGCCACCCTCAGCGCCTGGCTGTCGAAGCGCTTGCCGAAGAACTCCGGCATGGTCGAGGCCTTGAGCCTCTGCGTGATCTCGCGCGTGCGCGGCCCCAGCACCCACCAGGCCAGCAGGCTTCCCAAAAACGCGTTGCCGACGCCCACCCATGTGGCCGACATGCCGTACTTCCAGCCGAACTGGCCGGCATAGCCCACAAAGATCACCGCGCTGAAGTACGAGGTTCCAAACGCGAACGCGGAGAGCCATGGCCCCACGTTGCGTCCTCCGAGGATAAAGCCGTCGACGTTTGCCGCGTGCTTCTTGCAATACACGCCCACCGCAATCGCGACGAGCACGAACACGCCCAGCAAGACCAGCTTTATCGCCATTTCGAAACCCGCTCTCTCAAAATCCCAACATGTTGATGTTTTGCGCACGGACCATGCGCAGTCTCACAAGTATAGGGAGAGAACTTCATAAAACGCACATACTTGAAGCAAACAGCCCGCGTGAGGGCTGTTTCGGCGCGCCGGATACATCGCGGCGGCGCACGTCGCGAGCAATACGCCCTCCAGCCTGCACCAATGGGCACTGCCGACCGCGACCAGCGCGCTATATCGACGCGACCACGATGCCGCCGCCAAGCACGAACTCGCCGCTATACGCCACCGCCGACTGGCCGCGCACGGCCTTGGGGTAGCGGCCGTCTTCGTAGAGCACCCTTACCGTGCCGTCCTCCAGCCGCTCGAGGGTCGCCGGGTGGGGCGCCTGCCTGTAGTTGGTCTTCACGAGCACCGCGATCTCCTGCCCCACCGCAGACTCGGAAGCTATCCAGTTCCAACCCTCCACGATGCAGCCATCCGACATCAGGTCGTCGCGCGTGCCCACCACCACGGTATTGGCCGCCATGTCCTTGTCGCACACATACGCCGGGTAGCCCATGGCCACGCCCAGCCCCTTGCGCTGCCCTATGGTAAAGCACGCGGCCCCGCAATGCCTGCCCACCACGTTGCCCTGCGTATCCAGCACGTTGCCCGGCTCGAAGCCGCGCCCCCGATACCGCTCGATAAATCCCCTATAATCTCCATCGGGCACGAAGCAGATGTCCTGGCTCTCGCCCTTCTGGGCCACGGGCAGTCCGCGCTTCTGGGCAAGGCCCCTCACGGCGTTCTTGTCCATATCGCCAAGGGGAAACATCACATGGGCGAGCTGGTCCTGCGTGAGGTTGTAGAGCACGTAGCTCTGATCCTTGCCGTCGCTCTCGCTGCGGGTGAGCATGAGCCGCCCGTCCTTGCGCTCCACCACCTTGGCATAATGCCCGGTGGCAATGCAGTCGCAACCCATGGACCGCGCCGCGTCCAAAAGCCCGCCGAACTTGAGGTGCTTGTTGCAGGCCACGCAGGGGTTGGGAGTCGCGCCGTTCTCGTAGGCCTCGACGAACGGGGCCACCACGTGCTCCTCGAACTCCCCGCGCATGTCCAGCACATGGTGCTCAATACCCAGCGCCTCGCACACCCTGCGAGCATCCTCGATGTCGGTGGCGTTGAGCGCATCTGGCACGTCCGTGGCATCGGGCAGCCAGTCGTCGCATGCCCCGCCCGTGCCACGCGCACGCACTCGCACGCTGCAATCCGAAAGCAGCATCGTGGCGCCCACGCAGTCGAAGCCCTGCTCTTGGAGCAGCAGCGCCGCCACGGAGGAGTCCACTCCCCCGCTCATCGCCACCAGTACCTTGCGCCTCTCCTGCTCCAACTCGGCAACTCCCAATCTCGTCGGCTCGCATCCCCTCCGCGCAGCGCCGTGCCACGCTACGCGTTGAGCAGAAACGCGCCGTACCCCTTGCGCGCCTCGTAGATGTCGGCCTTGCTGGTCACTTCCCACGGCGCATGCATCGACAGCACGGCCACGCCGCTGTCGATCACGTCCATGTCGTAGTTTGCGGGAATGTAGGCGATGGTTCCGCCGCCACCAGCGTCGACCTTGCCCAGCTCGGCGGTCTGGAAGCTCACCTTGGCATCGTCCATCACCTTGCGGACCCTGGCCACATACTCGGCGGAGGCATCGTTGCTGCCGCTCTTGCCGCGGGCACCGGTGTATTTGTTGAACACCAGACCCCTGCCCAGGTACGCGGAGTTCTTGGGTTCGTAAACCGATGCATACGACGGATCCAAGCCGGCCGACACGTCGGAAGAGAGCATCTTGGAGTTGCCGAGTGCCCGGCGAAGCTTCATCGCGCCGCCCTCGCCCGCCAGCTCCATAAGCTCGGCCATCGTGTTCTCGAAGAAACGCGACTGCATTCCCGTCGCGCCCACGCTGCCGATCTCCTCCTTGTCCACAAGCACGGTCACCGCCGTGCGGCCGGGATTCTCCACGGCAAGCTGCGCCACCAGGCTGGTGTAGGCGCACACCCTGTCGTCCTGTCCGTAACCCAGCACCATGCTCCTGTCGAAGCCCATCTCGCGTGCGCGTCCAGCGGGCACGACCTCCAGCTCTGCGGAGAGAAAGTCCTCTTCGCCAATGCCGTACTTCTCGAAGAGCGCCTTCAGCACAGCGGCCTTCACCGGCTCCTTCGAGGCCAGCTTCTCCCACTCGGTCTTGTCGTCGTCGGCCTTCTTGGCATCCGCATCCTTCGCGTCGCCGGCCTCCGCATCATCGTCGTCGCATGCAAGCGGATGCCCGCCCACCAGCACGTCGAGAGCCTCGCCAGCCACCACCTCGGTGGCCTTCTTCTGCATCTGCTCGCTTCCCAGGTGGGGCAGCAGGTCGGTCACGCAGAACACCGGGTCGTCGGCATCCTCACCCACGACCACGTTCACCACGGTTCCATCGGTCTTGGCCACCACGCCGTGGATGGCCAGTGGCA
The DNA here is from genome assembly GCA_963624975.1 of Bacteroidaceae bacterium. GTDB lineage: Bacteria > Actinomycetota > Coriobacteriia > Coriobacteriales > CADBOM01 > CAVLCC01. The sequence goes on along the minus strand of CAVFRF010000027.1, from coordinate 4,797 downwards.
GCGTGACCCACTGGTACTTCTTGATGCCGCCATAGTAATGCGTGTCCAGCAGCGCGAAGTCGTTGGCCTCGTAGAGCGGGTTCTGCTTGAGGTCGAGCCTCGGCGAGTCGATGTGCGCGCCCAAGATGTTGAAGCCGTTCTCCATCGGCTCGCTGCCCACGTGAATCAAGATCACGGCCTTGCCATGGGTCTGGGCCCACAGCTTGTCACCGGCGGCAACCTTGCGGCCTTCGCGAGCAGCCTGTTCCAACGACGCATATCCCGCCGCCTCCGCCATCTCGATAGACGCGGCCGCGCACTCCCTCTCGGTCTTGTTCTTGGAGATAAAGTCGATGTAGTCGCCAGCCAGCGTCTCCAGTTCCGCCAGCTCTGCATCGTCGTACTTCTTCCAAGCGTTCTCGCGCTCCATACCAAAAGCCTCCTGTTTTAGATGAGTCGAACCCTTTGCCATCGCAAATTCAAATCTCGGGCATCCCTTCTCCCCGCAAGCGCAACGTCTGCATCCAACGACAGCTAGGCCTGCTGTTCCGCCGGCTCCGCATGCTCGTGCGAAAGCCCTTTTCTAGCCGCCCACGCCAGCAACGCCACGCCGGCCACGATCAGCGGGATAGACAGCACCATTCCCATGGTAAGCCACCCGCCAAACAAGTACCCCAGCTGCGCGTCGGGCTGCCTCACAAATTCCACCAAGATGCGGAACACCCCGTACATCACCAAGAACAGCCCCATGTAGCTGCCCTGCGGGAGGGGCTTGCGCTTGCGCGACAGCACGAACAGCACCACGAAGATCACGATGCCCTCCAAAAAAGCCTCGTAGAGCTGGGTCGGATGGCGCGGTGCCGAACCCGCTCCGTCGAACACCACGCCCCAGGGCAAATCGGTCACCGCGCCCCAAAGCTCTCCATTGATGAAGTTGGCGCAGCGTCCGAAGAACAGCCCGATGGGAGCCGCCACGGCCAAGATGTCCGCCAGCGACAACGCCGGCACCTTGATGATGCGACTGGCGATTATGCCCGCCACGATCACGCCAACAAGCCCGCCATGAAACGACATCCCGCCAGCCTGCAGATGAAATATCTCGAGCGGGTTCGCGAAGTAGTACCCGTTGCCGTAGAACAGCACGTAGCCCAGCCGGCCGCCCACGATGGTGCCCACCATGATGGCGATCAGCACGATCATCATGTCCTCCGACGACATGCCCATCTTCCAACGTTTCGACACGGCATAGGCCACCAGCGCGCATACCACGAACGCGGCCAGGTACGCCAGCCCATACCAGCGCACCGATATCGGCCCTATCGAAAACGCCACCGGGTCGATCGAATCGTAAATCGCCTGCAGCATCTACCTATCCTCGTCTTCATCGCCCAGGTGATAGCCCGACTCGATCTCGTCTATCGCGTCGTCCACGGTTTCCAGCGACTCCAGCTGCCTGTGAAAATACTCGAGCCTGGCCTTCTCTTCGTCGGTCGGCTCGTGCGGCGCAACCTTCGCGGGCTGGCCGCCAGCTGGTCCGCGTTTGGCATCCAGCTCGATTCCAAACGTGACCATCGAATCGTTGCCCATCGTCATGTAGTTGATATTGAGAGGGGTCTTGCCTTGCGACGCACCAGCGTCAGCATCGCTGCCCTGCGCATGATGGCCGCAATCATGGTCGACACGCCCGCCATCGGCACCGCCCTTTTCTCCATTTGCGCAATCCGCAAGCGCACCGGGCGCTTCTCCCCCGCATGCATCTTCAGCAGCGCTGGAACCCTCGGCGGCGTTCTCGTTGCCGCCGGTTTTCATCTTCGGGTTCATGCATGCCAACGCGTGCGCCGTGAGGTCGTTGATGGCATCGCCTTCGAGCTTGCATTTGAACTCGACCTTGGCATCGCACGTCGGGCATCCAAACGTGATGTGAATCCACCCCGACTCGTCAAACGATGTAGACACGAATTGCTCGCGGCCAATGTGAACCATGCCGCAGTTGGGGCATTCCGAATGAATGTCGTATTTAGACTTGCCCATATTCATCTCCACGAACCAGCCCGCCAAGCGCACGGGCATCGCCAGATCAACTCATAATGCTTGCGCGACAGTCGCCAAGCACCCTCAATTCTAGCAGTTGCACGCTATTAGCCAACATTCTCGCGCAGTATGCCGAAGCAAACATGGCAACGCCTCGCCGTTCATCCACCCGTTATCATGCCTCATCAACACGCATTGGCTTAAATATCCAGATTGCTAGGTTTCACAACAAGAAAAGAGGCGGCACTTCCCAAGTAGGAAGATACCGCCCCATTTGCTGTCATTATGTCTCGACCGAGCCGGATATCATACGGGTTTCCTCATCTAAGGCAAGCGAGGTTTATACAACAACTAACCCAAGGATGCCGTGCGGTCCGCTCACTATTGACCCCTCAACCAGCTGAGTCGCAGGTGCTACTCGTCCTTGTGGAGCATCTCCTCCATCTCGGCCAGCTCCTCGGGATCGGCGTTTGCCGGAATGACCCTCGTCACGCCGGGAACGTTCTCCTTCAGCACGGCCTCCACGCTGTAGGCCAGCGTGAGCTGCGACATCGGGCAGCCTTTGCAAGCTCCCTGAAGCTCGACGCTCACCACGCCCTCGTCGTCCACGTTGATCAGCTGAATGTCGCCGCCATCTGCCTGCAGCTGCGGACGAATCAGCTCGATTACCTCTGCAACCATATTCTTGTCGACCATCGTCGTTTCCTTTCCGCTACCTTGCGAGGCATTTCGCCCCGTGTCTCGCTTAAACCCCTGCCAAAATCTCGATCGCAACGCCCCGGCGCAATCCTAGACCATTCCTCAGTCAAAGCTCGCGCCCAATCGGCACGAAGCTGCACGGCAGTCCAGTCGTCCGTCGTTTGCGTCTTTTGCTTGTATGAGGTTAGCAATAAAAACCTACAATCAGGTTGGAGATTGAAAAGTTGACTACCAGCCGACAACCTGAACCCGGTTTTCGGCACGAAGCGTCATCCGGCAAGGATGATTCGGGCAAACAAGTTCGCGGTTGCAGCTGCTGACCTTCAAGGCCGCAACTAGAAAGGCAGGCGCAGGTTCGATGTACAACAAAAACTACGTAGCACCACCGGCCGGTTTCACGCTTCCCCCCGAGATATATATCCCCGTAGATTCCCCCGGATACCGCCCTGCCCACTACGGGCACACAGCCCGCGATCTCAATCTCGTAGTAGAAGGCGGTGCCCTGCGAGGCATATTCGCCGCCGGTGCCATGGACTTTCTGATGGACGTAGGGGTCTGGTCCAAGAACACCATCGGCGTGTCTGCCGGTGCCCTGTCGGGATTCAACTACGTAGCCGGCAGCAGAGGTCGCACCTGCTATATAAATGTGCGCTTCTGCACCGACTGGCATTATCTGAGCATCAGGTCGTTCTTGGCGACCGGCAATGCCTATGGTGTGGAGTTCGCATTCAACGAGGTTGCGAACAGCTATTGCGCTCAAGACGATGCCGGCTTCATGGACTCCCCCAGCAACCTCATTGCAGTGGTAACAAACCTCGAAACCGGTCAAGCCGAATACAAGCATGTCGTCGACCCGGCAACCGACTGGCCGTACATCAGAGCGTCCTCGGCCATGCCGTTCGTATCGCAAACGGTGATGCTCGACGGCAATCCCTATCTCGACGGAGGCATAGCCGACGCGATTCCCATCGACTATTCGCTGGAGCTTGGAGCCGAGAAGCATATCGTGCTGCTCACCCAGGACAGGGACTATGCGAAGGAGCCGTCGCACTCGCCCGACTACGCCAGACTTCTCTACAGGCAGTACCCGGAGTTCATAAGCAAGATGGAGGAGCGCCCGGGGATATACAACGCCTCGCGCGAAAAGGTCTTCGAGATGCACGACGCGGGGGAGGCCTTCGCGATCTGGCCGGAGAGGCGCCCGGAGGTGGCCCACATGGAGACCGACCGCGCGAAGCTCTTCGACCTCTACATGGAGGGCTGGCTGCGGGCCGCCCGCGCCTGGCCCGCCCTGCGCGCGTACCTGGAGTCCTAGCCGTCCGAGCCGGCGCGGACGGCCGGGCGCCGCGCCCGAGACGCGCATGCGCGCAAGGAGAAAAGAAGAGGGGGACGGGCATCTCGCCCGTCCCCCTCTCGCCGTCCCCGGCTTCCCGCCGAGAACCCTCCGGTGAGGCCAGCAGCGTCCTGCTCTCCCACGGCCTTGCGCCGCAGTACCATCGGCGATGGAGGGCTTAACTTCCGGGTTCGGAATGGGTCCGGGTGGGTCCCCTCCTCCATGGCCGCTGGCCTCGCCGGGGGGTTCTCCCCGGCACGCTGGTCGCGGCGCCCTGGCAAGCGCATAGCGGAATCAACGCGGATACCGAGACCGTGCAGGCACGATCGATCGTATCAGACCGGATGCGTCCACCGAACCCCGCAAGGGGATGCGGTGAAGAGCTCGACCGATTAGTACCGCTCGGCTGAGACGCTCGCGCGCCTTGCACCTGCGGCCTATCAACCTCGTAGTCTACAAGGGGTCTTACCAGAGGGAGGACTAATCTCGAGGACGGCTTCCCGCTTAGATGCTTTCAGCGGTTATCCGTTCCGGACATGGCTACCCGGCGGTGCCGTTAGGTCGACAACCGGTGCACCAGAGGTCCGTCCGTCCCGGTCCTCTCGTACTAGGGACAGCTCCTCTCAGTTCTCCTGCGCCCACGGAGGATAGGGACCGAACTGTCTCACGACGTTCTGAACCCAGCTCGCGTACCGCTTTAAATGGCGAACAGCCATACCCTTGGGACCTGCTCCAGCCCCAGGATGCGATGAGCC
>CAVFRF010000026.1:0-18058 GCA_963624975.1 Bacteroidaceae bacterium | reverse complement strand
TTCGGCCAAAAGTCGCCGTTCGGACACACCCCACGTCGGCACCTGGCGAGTCTTCCAAAGCGTTCCAACAGATGTCGAAAAGTTCTGTGGCATTCCGTGCCGTCTGGTTATAATTGACGTGAACAATACGCACAGCACATGATCTAGTCGGACTTCCAATACGTCGAAAGGCTTGCGAATGCCCTCAGAGGATAGCCAGATTGCAGTTTCGCTGCTCGTTCCAATCTACAACGTCGAGAAGTACCTGAGGGAATGCCTCGACTCTGCAGCCGCGCAGACGCTCGAAAACATCGAGGTCATCTGCATAAACGACGGCTCCAAGGATTCTTCGAGAGACATAATCCAGGAGTACCTGGACCGCGACCCGCGCTTCAGGGTCATCGACAAGGAGAATTCCGGCTACGGCATCTCCATGAACATGGGCATCGAGGCTGCGCGCGGCGAGTACGTGGGCATCCTCGAGTCCGACGACTTCATCGACAAAGGCGAGCTGGAAGCCCTCTACACGCTGGCCAAACAGCACGATGCCGACGTGGTCAAGTCCAACTTCAACTTCTACTGGTCGCAGCCCGTGCCTCGCGACGAGTTCTTCGAGTACGCCAATTCCAAGATGTGCGACCACGTGTTTGCGCCGGTCGACGAGCCAGACGTGTTCTATATGAAGCCTTCGATCTGGTCGGCCATCTACAAGAAGTCGTTCCTCGATGCCAACGGCATCAGGTTCCTCGAGACGCCGGGCGCGTCGTATCAGGATGCCGGCTTCAACTTCAAGGTGTGGCTGGCAGCCGAGCGCGCCTACTGCGTCCACGATGCGTTCCTGCACTACAGGCAGGACAACGAGGCCAGCTCGGTCAACTCTCCCGGCAAGGTGTACTGCGTGTGCGACGAGTACGCCGAGATGTTCGAGTACCTCGACGAGCGCTTCCCGGGCAAGAAGGAGCGCATGCTACCCGTGCTGGTGAAGATGCAGTACGACACCTACATGTGGAACTACGAGCGCCTGGCGCCGGAGCTTGCGGAGGAGTTCGTGCATAGGTTCGCGGAGGACTTCAGGACATATCGCGACAATGGCATGCTCGACTTCTCCTACTTCGAGCCGTGGAAGCCCAGGGATTGCAGGCTCATCATGGACGATCCGGAGCTGTTCCACACGATGCGCTCGCACGAGGGCGGCGGAAAGCTCGCCGGAGCCATGTACTACATGAAGCACGGCGGAACCGCCGCGGTCAAGCGAATCCTCGAGTACAAGAAAGAGCGCTAGCTTTGAACGAACAGCCACTCGTTTCGATAATCGTTCCCGTCTACAACGTGGAGAGGTACCTCGTCGAGTGTATCGCATCGTTGCGCGCGCAGACCTACCGCAATGTCGAGATCGTGTGCGTGAACGACGGGTCCACCGACCGCAGCGGCCTCGTGCTCGACATGTTCGCAGGACTAGACGAGCGAATCATGGTTATCGAGCAGGAGAACAAGGGGCTTCCGGGAGCGCGCAACACGGGACTCGATGCGGCGCATGGCGACATCGTGATGTTCGTGGACTCCGACGATGGTCTGGAGCCTTCGGCGGTCAAAACCGTGGTGCAGGCATTCGTCGAAAGCGACCCCGCCGACATGGTGGTGTTCGGCACCAACTTCATCGGCCAGACCAGAGGGGTCGACCCCTGGCTGGTGGAGAACCTCGAGGTTCGCGATGCGGTGTACGACGAGTTCTCCCTCGACCTGCTCTTCGAGGAGCATGCGCAGCCATTCGTGTGGCGCAACGCGTTCTCGATGGACTTCTTGCACCGCAACTGCCTGCGCTTCGAGGAAGACATCAAGTTCGGAGAAGACAAGGTCTTCCAGTTCACTGCATTTCCGCGCACCGGCAGGACGGTGCTGGTTTCCGACAGGATCTACCGCTACAGGCTGTCGCGCACGGGGTCGCTCATGGATTCGGCCGGCAAGGCGCAGGCTGCCAAGATCCTCAAGCACGTGGGTATCGTGGACCGCATCTGCCAGCGCTGGACTGAGTCGGGCGACATGGGAAGGTACACGGCCGAGCTGTTCAAGTGGACGCTGGATTTCATGGGCTACGACACGCTGAGCCTCGATCCGGAAGACCAGGAGGCCGTTTGCGCCAATATGTCGGAGGTGTGGAGCCGGTGGTTCCCGGCCGACATCGCAGCCACGGCGGGGCTGGGCAGGGCTTGCATGCAACGCTACGAGTGGATGAACGGCAAGCTCGCGCTTGAACAGCGTGCTCAGATTCAAGCCAGTGGCAACGACAAGAACGCGCGAGCCATAGAGCTGGAAGAGATGGGCACCGCACGTGCCATAGCAAGCAAGGCGAAGACGCCGCTGCGCAAGCTCAAGAGCGGGCTTAAGCACATCTTGCCTGCACCGGCTGCTTCGGTAGCGGAGTGCTTCGACGAGGTGCACGGGCGCGTGGACCAGATGGACGACTCCATGGGCGGGCAGTCTATCGAGATGTTGCTGCTCATGCTGGAGACGAAGGACAAGAACGCGGGCTAGAACCTGCGACGAATATGCGGCTTTCTGCGGTTGGGGGCGACTGCCGAAAGCCGAGGACTTGGGTGGGCGAGCGTTGCCACGAACGGCTGGCGCAGCAACCCGACGGGCAATAAGGAGGGGCTATGCCGACTACAGGCGACGAGCTTGATGCCAAGCTCTTGGAACTCGTTCAAGACAGGAAGTACAGCCCGGACGGCAAATTCATGAGCGACCGCGACGCGATGGCGCTCTTCAACGCCAGCCGCTCGGCAGTGCGCCGCGCGATCGACAAGCTGGTGAGGATGGGCTACCTCTACCGCGTCCAGGGCAAGGGGACCTTCGTGCACTCTGCTGCGGGCGAGTATCCCATCCAGTCCGTAGTAGATGTGTGCACGATGCTGGAGCGCGCGGGATACGACGTGACGCGCCGAATCGTGTTCAAGGACAAGGTGTCGGCGCTCAAGCTCATGGCCGACAAGCTCCAGATCAACCGCGGCGACACCATCATGAGAGTCGGCGTGCTGGTGATGGCCGACCGCATCCCCGCGAGCTACACGCTCATCCACATCCCGATCGACGAGTTCACGCTCTTGGAGGACGTGGACTTCTCCAAGACCAGGGTTGGGGACGCTTTCAACAAGCGCTACGGCATACAGATCAAGTACTGGCAGCATTTCATGGAGGCGCTGATCGCCCCCGAAGACGTGGCCGATGCCCTGCAGATGCCGCGCGACATGCCGGTGCTGTGCTTCGATTCGATCACGTGGGGGTCGTGGCACTCCAAGGACATCCCGATCGAGTACTTCCACCACTACTGCAAGCCGGAGTTCTCGCGCCTAACGTTCGTGCAGAAGTACGCCCCGATCACAGCAGCCGCCCCCGTCAAGCGCTGGTAGCGGGGGCTGCGGCTGCGGCTCGTAGCCAAGCGCCTATGCTAGGTCCGTGAAATCATACTCAACATCGGTAGGCTTGTATGCTTCAACAAAATGCGCGGGCGTTAGAGCAGGAACGAGGCTCGTTGCGAAATCTTTGCAATTGCGCGTAACGATTGTATCGATTCGGTTCCTGTATGCAGAATAGGCGATGATACCATCTTCCAAATCGGGCATGTCGCTGTCTTTTGCCAACAGGCAGTCGCATTCTTGAGCATCGATGACGCCGAACATTCTAAATAGGTTATCCATTGCCTGTGCTACTTGTTTCGTTGATAGAATTCCTCGTGCGTGCAAGAGATATTCGATGTCTGGCACTGCGGTTACGGCTATGAATGTTTCCCATTTGCGCAGCATGCATACGTCGTAAGCTGCAAACGAATTTGGGAAAAACCTATCGTCCTGTTTCCATATGTCGATTATGATGTTGGTGTCGAACAAGACTTTCATGACTGTTACAACTCATGCTTCGATAGACGGGCTTTGCGCGCCTCTGCCAAATCTACATCTGGAGGCAAAATCCCAACCATGGACAGCATTAGGTTTCTGCGCTGGGCAAAGGGGTCTTCAGATGAAAGATCATTGCTCCGAATCAGTTCGGGTGGCAAGGTCTGGTGCTCGTCGAAATATATGAACAAGCGCCGAATAACTTCAGTCACGCTAACGCCTTCGCGCTCAAGCACCTCCATGCCATGCTGCTTGAGCGTAGGGTCCAGCCGGACATTGAGCATTGCGTCCTTCATGGGCTCTCCTAAATATCACGCTTTACGTAAAGCATAATAGCAAACATGCAGCACAAGCGCAATATTTCAAAACAATCTCGAATTCCGCTTTGATGTTATGGCAATCATCAGCGATATCAATCACATGGACTGCTATTCAACACGATGCTCGCGTAATCCTGGCTCTGATGGAATAGGTGGGCGATGATGATGTCGCTGTCCTCTTTGAAGTAAAGCATCACGTAGCCTTCGACGAGAGCTGTATGATAGCCAAGCCGTGCGAGAGTTTCGAATCTAGAGAGCCGATGCTCGACAACCCCGCTGCCCAGATTCTCGATGAGCTTGTCCCATGCGTCTAGAAAAGCCGAAGCCGTACTAGGCCCGAATCCACGCAGGTAATTGACCGCTCCCTCCAGTTCCTGCAATGCAGTCGGCTGTATCCTCACCCTACAGGCCATATTTTTCCCTCAGTGCCTTGGTCGCTTCGGCAGCATCAACGCTTTTGCCCTCGGTGCGCTCGCGTTCGGATATCATGATTCGCTCAAGCAACTTGGCTCGCGCGCTCGCCTGCTCCCATTCGCGAAAATCTGAACTCCTTACACACACGAAGCGGTCGTAGCCGTTTTTGGTAACGATGATGGGAGTTTCGCTCGTGGCCACCATCTCGTCGAAGGCAGCGGTGTCGCGCAAATCTTTAATCGGCACGCACAAAGGCATAGGTGATTCCTTTCGCTCGACTGCGTATTTCGCTGGAACAAAGACAGCATATCTTAAAGTAGCATTATTATGTACATTATTTTGTAGAATCTATAGGATGCAACCAGGGACGAGCAGAAATCTGGTGTGTCCATTTTGCGTGTTTGGGGGATAATGGCGACGTACACGTTTGCGAAGGATGGAGGCTGCCGTCATGCCCAGCACCGGAATCGAGCTTGAGACCAAGATGCTCGACATGATCTACTGGCACAAGTATGCCGACGACGGCAAGTTCCTCACGGATCAAGATGCCATGGAGCTGTTCGGGGCCAGCCGTACTGCAGTGCGCAACGCCATAGACAGCCTCGTGAAACAGGGCTATCTGTTCCGCGTGCGCGGCAAGGGCACCTTCGTGAACGAGCCGTTCAACGGCGTGCCGGTGTCGACCTTCGTCGACCCGATGTTCATGCTGGGGCGGACGGGCGTGGCGCGTCCGCGCACGATGTCGCGCAAAGAGGTGGTCAAGGCCAGCAAGTTCATAGCCGGAAAGCTCGGCATCAAGCCCCTCGACCCGGTGCTGAGGATCGACCTGATCATAGAGGCCGACGGAAGCCCAGCCTGCTACACGATCAGCTACATCCCCCACGACCGCTTTCCCGATATGGAGCCGGTGGACTACTCCACCAACTACACCTACAAGGTGCTCAAGGACCGCTACGGCGTGGACACCAAGTACTGGAAGCATTCCATCAGGGCGGCTTCGGCACCCATCGAGGTTGCAGAGGCTCTCTGCCTCGCGGCCTATTCGCCCACGCTCGTGATCGATTCGGTGGGCTATGGCGCCTATGCCGACAGTCCCAGCATCGAGATTGCCACCGAGTACTGCTGCTACTACTGCAAGTCGAGCGTGTCGGCGTTCTCGTGCATCCAGAAGTGCAACATGGACGCGGCATCGGGAACTGTGCAGTAGCGCGTGCGGACATCCCGTCGCGGGAATGCGGCGACGGGGGAGCGCCAAGTCTCTTTTCGCGATACAACTTCCGGCAGCTTTGTATTTCGTTCAGGTACAAATTTGCAGCAAAAGTATCTCGGAAAGATACATATTTTGAGCGTGCTCAACCTTTGCTCTCGAAACCTCCTAGACTGGCCTTGTCAGGCAACGACAGACCTAAGGAGGGTCAAGATGCTAGATCAGTTCAAGGTACTTTCGCAGGCAGACGTCGAGAAGATCCACGACCAGGCTCTCGCCATCTTGGAGAACATCGGAATCTACGTGGGCACCGAGGAGGCCCGCGAGCAGTTCGCCAAGGCCGGCTTCGCCGTAGATGGCGAGATCGTCAAGTTCGACCGCGCGGGCGTGGAGAAGTACCTCAAGATGCTTCCCAGCGAGTTCACCCTGCATGGCCGCAATCCCGAGGATGCCAGGGTCATCAACACCAAGACGCTGGCCAACCTCACCAGCCAGTGCCCGCCCTTCGCGCAGAACCTCGACGAGGGAAGGCATCTGGCCACCAACCAGGACCACATCAACCTCACCAAGATCGCGCAGAAGTGCAAGAACATCGACGTGTTCTCCAAGATCTCGTGCGAGACCAACGACCTCGACCCCAGGATCCGCCACATCGAGACCACCTACAACGTGATCAAGTACGCCACCAAGCCCTACCTCGACGTGACCTACTACGAGCAGTCGATGGAGGAACTGGTTCAGCTTGCGGCCATCGCCCGCGGCGGCATCGACAACATCCGCGAGAAGCCCGTGATGGCCTTCATCTGCAGCTCGCTCACCCCGCTGGGCTGGGAGAAGCAGTCGCTGGAGTCCATCAAGGTGGCCGCCAAGTACGGCCAGCCCGTGCTGGTCAGCTCGCTTCCCATGGCGGGCGCCACCTCGCCGATCACGCTTGCAGGCACCCTCACCGGCCAGCATGCCGAGATCATCGCGGGCCTCGTGCTCACCCAGATCTACAACCCGGGCAACCCCTGCGTGTACTCCACGGGCACCTGCATCACCGACATGCGCTCGATGATGATGTCCAACGGCTCGCCCGAGACCGCGCTGTTCAACATGGCCAACTGCCAGCTAGGACACTTCCTTGGGCTGCCGGTGCGAACCTCCGCGGGCCTCACCGACTCCAAGTGCGTGGACATGCAGGCCGGCTACGAAACCATGATGAACCTGCTCTCGGCACGCCTCGCCGGCGTGAACTTCCAAGAGCATGCAGCGGGCATTCTCGAGTCGTACAACACCGTGTCCTACGAGAAGATGGTGATCGACGACGAGATCTGCGGCTACATCAACCGCATCGACGAGGGCATCTGCATGGACGAGGATCATCTGGCCTACGACGAGATCGAGGAAGAGGGTCCGCGCGGCAACTTCGTGGCCTCCGAGCACACCGTGGAGTTCATGGGCGAGATCTACAGGCCGCAGATCGCGCATCGCGATTCCTACACCGCATGGGAGACTGCGGGCAAGGTGGACGCCGAGCACAAGGCCAACCAGATCTGGCACAAGATGCTCGACGAATACGACGTGCCCTCCATCGATCCCGAGATCGAGAAGGACATGCTGGCATTCATGAACAAGGTCTACGACAACGCCGGACTCGAGCGCAACGTGGTGGTCAAGTAGCACATATGCGCCGGTAGATTGGGCGGTATCCGTTTTTCGCGACCAGCTTCAAAAAGGTGGTATTCGATTTATGCAACCACTTTGCAAAAGTGGTACCCGCTTTTCGCGACCACCAACGTTAGTGGTATTCAAAATTCGAGACCACCTTTGAATCTGCTCCAAATCGGCCTCTCGAACGTCCTAAGATAGCCGCAAGGCAAAGCCGTTACGACCTTGAGGAGGGTACAAAAATGGCACACGAGCTTTTTGAGATTCTGTCGAAGGACGAACTCGAGAACATCCACGACAATTCGCTGAGGATCATGAAGGAGATCGGTATCTCTGTCAGGTTCGACGAGGTGCGCGAGATGTTCCGCAAGGCGGGCGCTACCGTCGACGGAGAGATGGTCTACTTCGACCGTCCCATGGTGGAGAAGTACCTGGCAATGATGCCCAGCAGCTTCAAGCTCTATGGACGCAACCCCGAGAACGACGTTGTGATCGACACCTACAACTCGGTGTACATGACCGCCAACTGCTCGCCGTTCGTGCAGAACCTGGACGATGGCCGTCACATGGGCACCATGAACGACTTCGACAACCTGGCAAAGCTCACCCAGGACCTGAAGCACGTCCAGCTGGTTGCTCAGACTCTCTGCGAGCCCTGCGACCTCGACGTTAACGTCCGTCACCTCGAGATGACGATGTCGACCCTCAAGTATGCTTCCAAGCCCTTCATGGGAAGCTGCGAGGGCAGGCGCCGCTCCACCGAGTGCGTCGAGCTGGCTGCAATTCCCTTCGGTGGCCTCGACGCCATCAAGGAGAAGCCGATCATGTTCTCCATCCCCTGCACCATCACCCCGCTCGGATGGGACCAGGACATGCTCGAGGGCGTCATGGTCATGGTCGAGAACGGTCAGCCCGTCATGGTTAACGCCCTGGCAATGGCCGGCGCAACTTCGCCCGTCACCCTGGCAGGCACCCTCTCCGTGTCGCACGCCGAGATCATGGCTGGCCTCGTGCTCACCCAGATCATGCGCGAGGGCGCTCCGGTGATCTACTCCACCGGTACCGCCATCACCGACATGCGCTACATGATGATGTCGCATGGCTCGCCAGAGACCACGCTGTTCTCGATGGCCAACTGCCAGCTCGCTCACATGCTCAACATCCCGGTTCGTACCTCCGCAGGCCTCACCGACTCCAAGTGCGTCGATGTCCAGGCTGGCTACGAGTCGATGATGAACCAGCTGGGTGCTGCTCTCGCAGGCGCCAACTTCCAGGAGCACGCTGCAGGTATCATCGATACCTACAACACCACCTCCTACGAGAAGCTCATCCTCGACGACGAGATGATCGGCTACGTCGAGCGCATCCGTCGCGGCATCGAGGTCAACGAGGACACGCTGGCGTTCGAGACCATCGAGGAAGAGGGACCGCGCGGAAACTTCATCGCTTCCGAGCACACCTGCGACTTCATGGACGAGGAGATCTACAAGCCCATCATCGGCCACCGCGACAGCTACGTGGCTTGGGAGAACGCTGGCAAGGTCGACGGCGAGCACAAGGCCAACCAGGTCTGGCACAAGATGCTCGACGAGTACGAGCCCTATCCGCTGGACGCAGAGATCGAGAAGGATATGCGCAAGTACATCGACAAGTGCTACGACGGCTACGGAGTGGCTCACAGGTTCTAATCTCCTGTACGGTCGATGCTCTGAGCACCAAGACATAACCTTCGCCGCCTGCTAAACGGCGAATGCCGGGACTCGAACCCGGCACAATGAACGAGCATAGTTCCCCGGCGTGCAATTCCTAGCCCCCTAGGTCCCTCCATAGCACGTCGGGGAACTTCTCGATGTTAGGCCACCGGCTCTCTTGCCGGTGTAACGTCGCCCTCGAAGCTCGGATCGACGGGAGCGGCGCTTGAAAAGCACCGGACGAAAAGCCGGTGCAGCATTTCGGGAGGAGGATTCGCAAATGAAAATGTCAGGAAAGAAGGTAATCGTCTTCATCGTGTTGGCGGCTGCCGTGGCGCTGGCCTACCAGCTGCCCTACCTGAGGTACAACTTCTACCAGCAGATGATGGACGGCCTTGCGCTCACCGACCTGCAGATCGGACTCATCGGCTCGGCCGTGAGCCTCACGTCCACGCTCTGCTACCCCATCGGCGGCGTGCTGGCCGACAAGGTCAACTGCAAGACGCTGATCGTGATCACGTTCGCGTCGTTCACTCTGCTCTCCGTGTGGTTCGCGTTTGCTCAGGGTTTCATACAGCTCATGATCATCCACATCCTGTTCGCGTTCTTCGGAATCGCGACGCTGTGGTCGGCATACCTCACCGCCGTGCGCGGGCTTGCCGATGAGAAGAGCCAGTCCAAGATCTTCGGCTGGAACGAGGGAACCCGTGGCATCATCCAGTTCCTCACCTCGCTGGCGATCGTGGCCCTCATGGCCGTGGCCCTCAACGTCGTGGCCGCCAACGGCGGCTACGCCGACTCCGCTGCCCTTCAGGTTGCAGCCGAGACCGATCCTACCGCACTGGCTCTGTTCTCCGAGGGCAGCGCCAACGGATTCCGCTATGTGATGCTGTTCGCCGCCGGAGTCTGCGCGATCTTTACCATTCTCGCCGTGATCTTCATGGATGGCAAGAAGAAGCAAGCTGCCGACGCTGCCGCTTCTGCCGAGCCCGTCGTGGAGCAGAAGAAGTACACCGTCGGCGAGGTTCTCAAGAACCCCGGCGTGTGGATCGTGATGTTGCTCATCATGTTCGCGTATCTGTTCTGGACCATCGGCAACAGCTACCTTACACAGTACACCACCGACGTGCTCGGACTCGACTCCGGCACCGCATCGACCATCGGCACCGTGCGTACCTACCTCATCGTGGCCGTGGCCGGCTTCCTGGGCGGCATCGTGCTGGACAAGTTCCCCTACAAGGGCCGCAGCTTCGTGGTGCTGCTTGTCGTCGACACCGTGCTGGTAATCGTGGTTATGCTCACCGGCTCGCAGCTGGCTCTGTGCGTGGCCATCACCATCTGCATCTCGTTCATCTCCAACATCATGAAGACCACCTACTGGTCGACGATGGGCGACGCGGGCATCCCCGCAGCCATGACCCCTCTGGCCACCGGCATCATCTCGTTCATCGCCTTCATCCCCGACTGGATCTATCCCACCGTGTTCGGCGGAATGCTCGACTCCGCCCGTGCCGCCGATGGCGGCGTGGCCGGTGCTGCAGTCCAGGGAACCTACATGACCATCTTCGTGATCCTCATCATCAGCGGCATCATCGGCATGATCATCGCTTTCATCCTCTGGAAACGCACGCTCAAGCTCGAGGCTGCCGGCGAGATCGAGATCGACCATGGCAAGAAGGCCAAGGCCTAATGTATGCAAGCTTCTGGTTTGAGCTGGGCGGGTTCGTTTTGCTGCCAGACGCCTAGGCTGGCCGGGTGCTAGACAGCATATATGTCTCTTCAAGGAGGGCACGTCGCGATAGAGCGACGTGCCCTTTTCATATTTTTTAACCCTATCGTTAATTGCTTGAAACTGCCGTGTAACCAGCACGAAACAACCACATTCGACAATCTTCACTGTCGGATAGGAGGTGGCATCCGGAAGCGGGGCAAGACGGACGGCTCCGCTTTGGGATACCAGCGTTCCAAGTGAAAGGAAGAGGGTATGTTTGATACCGGAAGCACGGGGTTCATGCTCGTCTGCACCATGCTGGTGCTGCTCATGACTCCCGGGGTCGCATTCTTCTACGGCGGCCTCGCACGCAGGAAGAACGTGGTGAACACCATGATCATGCCGATGGCAGTGGTCGGCGTGGTCGCTGTAACGTGGATCTTGTTCGGATGGTCGTTCGCCTACGGCGGAGATGGATCTTGTCCGATATTCGGAGGGCTCGACCAGCTGCTGTGCCTGCCCACCGTTACGCAGATGCTGGCCGAGGCTGCCAACGTTCCCGTCGACCAGGTGTACCCAAGCATCGTGAACATCACGTTCCAGATGGCCTTCGCCATGATCACCACCGCCATCATCTGCGGCTCCGTGGCCGGACGTATGAAGTTCGGCGCGCTTGTAACGTTCGTGACCATCTGGTCCATCGTGATCTACCCGGTGCTCGCGCACATGGTGTGGGGTGGCGATGGCAGCCTCATCGGCGACATCATCGGAGCAATCGACTTCGCAGGTGGCGACGTGGTTCACATCAGCTCTGGTACCACCGGCCTCGTGCTGTGCCTGCTCTTGGGCAAGCGTCATGGCTTCGGTGTGATGAACTACCGCCCGCACAACGTTCCGTTCGTGCTCCTCGGTGCCGCGATGCTGTGGTTCGGTTGGTTCGGATTCAACGGCGGCTCCCAGTTCGCGGCTGACGGCACCGCAGCGCTCGCTGTTCTCAACACCGTCGTGGCATCTGGCGCGGCTCTGACTTCTTGGATGATCGTGGAGCGCGTCAAGCAGGGCAAGCCCACCCTCGTCGGCGCCAGCACCGGCCTTGTGGCAGGTCTCGTCGTGGTAACCCCCGCAGCAGGCTTCATCGAGCCCTGGGCTGCGCTGGTGATGGGCTTCATCGTCAGCCCCATCTGCTACTTCTGCATCTCCGCCCTCAAGGCCAAGATTGGATACGACGACGCGCTCGACGCATTTGGATGCCATGCAATCGGCGGCATCGTGGGAGGCATCCTCACCGGACTGTTCGCGGTGCCCGAGCTTTCCTGGACCGCGCCCGGACTGCTCTACTCCGGCGACCCCACGCTGCTCGTCAGCCAGATCCTGGGCATCCTGGTAACGCTGGCCTTCGTGATCGTCGGCGACCTCGTCATCGGCCTCATCGTCAAGGCGATCTTCCATGGAAGCCTGCGCGTGAGCGATGCCGACGAGGCAATCGGACTCGATGTGACGGAGCACGGCGAGAGCGCATATCCTGCCTACAACGGCATGGACTAGCAAGCGAGCTGGCATAGGGTTTGAAATTCGACGACGCTTACGAAAGCGAGGTAGCGATGAAGAAGGTAGTGGCAATCGTCCGCCCGGAGAAGATGGAATCTCTCAAAGACGCTCTCTTCGAGGCCAACGTTTCGGGCATGACGATTTCGCAGGTAAACGGATGCGGCAACCAGCATGGCTGGAAGGAGTACTTCCGCGGCACCGAGGTCTTGCTCAACATGGTGCCCAAGGTCAAGTTCGAGCTGGTCGTAGACGACGACAAGGTCGATGCCCTGGTGGACCTGATCTGCACCACGGCTCGCACCGGCGAGGTCGGAGACGGCAAGGTGTTCGTCTCTCCCGTGGAAGACGTGGTGAGGATCCGCACAGGCGAGCATGGAGTCGAAGCCATCTAGGCAACAGACGAGCTGCAGCCAGGCTGCGGCGACAATAGGGGAGCGGGCTGCATCGATCTCTGGATGCAGCCCGCTCTTTGCGCGCATGAAGAAGCCCGGCTTGCGGGACGGCTGAAAACCGATCCCCGCAAGCCGGGCTTTCGTTTCGAAACTCGCGCCTTTACGCGGGCTGTCCCGCAGCTGCCGCCTCTTCGGCCTCGCGCGCTTTGCGCTCCCGCTCCTCGGCTCGCTTGGCCGCGGCTTCCGCCTTCGCCCTCTCGGTGCGCATCTTGGCGATTTCCATGAGCCTGTCGTACTCCTCCTCGCCAACGCATGCCTTGGCGTACTTGCACCACTGCACGCAGTCGATTGCATCGTTGTACACGGGCGTTCCGCAGTTCTCGCATGCGATCGAGGTATCGATCGAGAACACCTCGACCTCGTGCCCGCACTTGGGGCATTTCTTGACGTCTAGGGTGGGCGTGCGGTCGCGCCCCTGGCATCCGAACATCTGCATAGTCATGATAGGCCTCCTTGCCGGCCGCTTATTCTCTACCGCGAGTATATACTTTCGCAAGATCCGGGTATGTTGAAATTTCAACAAAAGTCGGGATATTCAAATTATCCGGGTAACCATATTAATACCTAAGTGCATGAGTTGCGGCACTCTTTCGACACATAGTCCTCGGCTCGAATGCTCGTCTCTCGATGCGGCTGGCATTATGCCGTTCGCCCCGGAGAACCTGCCGTTCCTCTCATGGGCAAATTATTCGCATCTACGAATTGCGGGTCGATCCGACTGGTAGTTTCCGGATATTAAATAGCGCACAATATTGGCACGGTGATAGAATCGAGACGGCCTTTGGGCAAGGCGTTTGTCGAATACGACCCGAAGGTTTGCTGCTTCATGTGCAAACATGGTTTGCAGTACGCATGAGGCGATAGACCAACGATATGCGACGCGGCTTTTCGGGGCCGCCGCCGCAGGAAACATGGGGTGATAGACAATGCACGAGAACGGACATCACGACCACGACCACGGGCATGCATTCGATTCCGCCGAGCAGCGCGACGCTCTGCTCTCCTATCTCGTAGACCACGAGCGCAGTCATGCCGAGGAGCTTCACGACATGGCCCACCAGATCGACGGCGAGGCGGCCGAGCTTATCCATTCCGCAGTAGAGCTTTTCGTGCAGGGCGCCGACAAGCTCGATGCTGCTCTCAAGGTTCTGAAGGGGGAGTAGGGCTATGTGTCTTTCCACTGTGGTCAAGCAGGTAGAGGGCAAGGATCCTGAAGAGATCTGCAGCAACGTGAGCGAGGTCGAGGTCGACGGAGACCGCATCACATTTACCGACATCATCGGGTCCGTGCACGAGGTCATGGGAAGGATTACGTGCGTAGACCTTATCAAGAACAAGATTTTCGTCGAGACCGCAAGCTAGATTCAAGGGGTTTCGAAATGCGCTACGAGGTAATCCGAGAAATTTTCAACCAGTGCAGCGGCAACCAGATGCGCGATGTGTTCGTGGACGAGGTCGACCTGGACGAAGACGAAATCGACCGCTACATGGACCAGTACAGGATTGGGAAGGAAATAGAGGAAGAGCGCGAGATCACGGAGTCGGGCGACATTATCTACAACATAGTGTCCGATGGCCTGAGACAGCGCGTCGGATTCACCCGAGTTGAACGATAATCGCGTAGGCGAAGCGCGGCCGGCATGCAGGGCCGGATCTGCGCGGCACGCAAGGCAACGAACGCAAATGGGAGTGAGAGAATGGCTCATACGATAGCGATCGCCGGCAAAGGTGGCACGGGCAAGACCACCCTCACCGGTATGCTCATCAAATATCTGATCAAGAAGAATCACACGCCGATCCTGGCCGTGGACGCAGATGCCAACGCCAACCTCAACGAGGTTCTGGGCATCGAGGTGCAGAACACGCTGGGCGAGGTGCGAGAGGAAGTCGCGCATGCCGAGGAGAACGGCAGCGAAATCCCCGCCGGCGTGAGCAAGGCCGACTACATGCAGTTCAAGATGAACTCCGTGGTTGCCGAGGAAGACGACTACGACATGATAGTTATGGGTCGCACGCAGGGCAAGGGCTGCTACTGCTTCGTCAACGGCCTTCTGCAGTCGGAGCTTCAGAAGCTCACCAAGGCATATAAGTACATCGTCGTCGACAACGAGGCCGGCATGGAGCACATCAGCCGCGGCACCCTTCCGTCGATCGACACCCTTATCCTCGTGTCGGACTGCTCGAGGAGGGGAGTGCAGGCTGTGGGCAGGATCGCCGAGCTGGCACGCGAGCTGGAGATTAACCCCAGCACCATGAAGCTGATCATCAACAGGGCCCCGTCGGAGAAGCTTGCCGACGGAATCCTGGAGGAGATAGACAAGCAGGGTCTCGACCTTCTGGGAGTCGTGCCTCACGACGACCTGGTCTACGAGTACGATGCCGAGGGGAAGCCCACGTGCGACATCCCCGAGGACTCCAAATCCAAGAAGGCTCTGGAGGCTTTGCTGGATCAACTGTTTTAACTAAAAAACAGTGGTGTGCATTCTGCCGAGATTGCGGTACAATGCTCAAGGCGTTATTTTGGGATTTACTCCGGCCGAAGCGAAACATGGCCAATGCGGAGACCGGGGTGTTTCCGTCGCGGGGGAGAAGGAACTGGCAAGAGCCTTCGAACTCGAGGCGTTTGTAGGATCATAGGAGACTGTGGATTTTTGAGGAGGCAAAGATATGCCATTCAAGCGGACACCCCAGACTTTCTCGTCGTCCATCAACGAGGTGACGATCGGTACTGGGGACAAGGCAGTGGTGCTGGGCGGAGAGAACGTTCTGCCGCTGTGCTCGTTCGATGCTCCTATCGAGCATCGTCCGGCAGTCGGAATCGAGCTGGAGGATACTGGAATCAACGCTGATCTTCCCAAGCTCGCCGAGTTCTATGCAGGAGCCGACAACATCGTCGATCAGGCCAAGAAGGCCGCTGCTGCACCTGGTGCTGACTTCCTGGTCATCACCTTCGCTAGCGCCGATCCCAACGGCGACATCAACCGTAGCGTCGAGGATTGCGTTGCCGACGCAAAGGCCGTCGTGGCTGCCGTCGACGTTCCCGTTGCATTCCAGGGATGCAAGAACATCGAGAAGGATGGCGAGCTGTTCTGCAAGCTCGCCGAGGAGCTTCAGGGCGAGAACGTCCTGATTCTTTCCGCTCGTGAAGAGGACTACAAGACCATCGCTGCTTCCGCTGTCATGGCCTGCAACCAGAAGATTGGTGCAGAGTCTGCTGTGGACATCAACCTTGCCAAGCAGCTCAACGTCCTCATCGGCCAGCTCGGCGTTCAGGATGAGAGCCTCGTGATGAACCTCGGCTCCGCAGCTGCTGGCTACGGCTTCGAGTACGTGGCTTCCACCATGAACCGCGTGCGCGCCGCTGCCCTCGACCAGGGCGACACGACCATCCAGATGCCCGTCGTCACGCCGGTCTCCGGCGACGTTTGGGGCGTCAAGGAGTCCATCGTCTCCGAGGCCGACTTCCCCGAGTGGGGTCCGACGGAGGAGCGCGGTACTCAGATGGAGATCTGCACCGCCGCTGCATGCCTGGCTTCCGGCACCAACGCCGTGATCCTGAGGCATCCTGATTCTGTCGCGACGATCTCTGCGCTTGTCGCAGGACTGATGTAAGGAGCAAAGATGGCACTCAAAGGTATTGACATTTTTAAGCTCACTCCTAAGACCAACTGCAAGGAGTGCGGCAACCCCACCTGCATGGCTTTCTCGATGAAGGTCGCTCAGGGCGCTATGGATCTTGACAAGTGCCCGCACCTCTCCGAAGAGGCTCTTGCAAAGCTGTCCGAGGCCACTGCTCCCCCAATGAAGTCCCTCACCATCGGTGTTGGCGACTGCGAGCACAAGCTCGGCGGCGAGACCGTGATGTTCCGTCACGAGAAGACTTTCGTGAGCCGTCCGCTCTTCGCTACCGCTGTTACCGCCGAGAACTTCGACGAGAAGTGGGCTGAGATGCAGAAGGTGGACTACGAGCGCATCGGCGAGCGTATGTACTCCGAGCTCTTCTACATCGAGTATGCTGGCGACGCAGACGCATTCGCCGGTCTGGCCGAGAAGGCCAAGGCCACCGGCCGTGGCATCGTGCTCGACTGCAACGACGCTGCTGCTGCCCGCAAGGCTCTCGAGGTCTGCGCAGACATCAAGCCGCTTCTCAACGGTGCAGATGCCTCCAACATCGACGAGTTCGTTGCTCTGGCCAAGGAGTTCGACGTGCTGCTGGGCGTTGCTGGCGCCAACCTCGAGGAGCTTCACGAGACCGTGGAGAAGGCCGAGGCTGCCGACGATAAGAAGCTCGTTCTCGACTGCGGCACCGAGTCCATCAAGGACGTCTTCGCCAACGCAGTTCAGATTCGTCGCGCTGCTCTCAAGCAGGACGACCGCTCCTTCGGCTATCCTTCGCTGATCAAGGCCAACAAACTGGCAGCTGGCGACCTGCACATGCAGCAGGCTCTCTGCTCGCTGTTCACCTGCGATTACGGCTCGATCATCGTTATCGACGAGCTGACCTACGCTATGGCTCTGCCGCTGATGGGTCTGCGTCAGAACATCTACACCGACCCGCAGAAGCCCATGACCGTCGAGCCCGGCGTGTACCCGCTCAACGGCGCAGACGAGAACTCCATCGTGGCTACCACCGTGGACTTCGCTCTGACCTACTTCGTGGTTTCCGGCGAGCTGGAGCGCTCCGGTGTGCCGATCAACCTTCTGATCTCGGATGCTGGTGGATACTCGGTGCTCACCGCTTGGGCAGCAGGCAAGCTTTCTGCTGGCACCATCACCAAGTTCATCGAGGAGGGCGGCTACGCGGACTCCCTCAAGAACCACACCCTTATCATCCCCGGTAAGGTTGCAGTTCTGAAGGGCGAGCTTGAGGACAAGCTCCCCGACTGGAAGATCGTCGTGGCTCCGAACGAGGCAACCGACCTCGTGAAGTTCCTCAAGGACTTCCAGTAAGTCTATTGCATGCATAACGCGCGGCCGGTGAAAACCGGCCGCGCTTTGCAATAAGTTGGCAGGAAGCTCGGAGGTTTCGGGCTAAGACAAGACCTAGGAAAGGATCGTAAATGGGCAAGTTTATCATCATCGGCGAGCGCATTCACTGCATTTCGCCCGAGATCCGCAAGGCCATGGACGAGAAGGACCCGGCCCCGATTCTCAAGAGGGCCAAGGAGCAGATCGAGTGCGGCGCCACCTATATCG
>CAVFRF010000025.1:0-36900 GCA_963624975.1 Bacteroidaceae bacterium | reverse complement strand
CGTAACGGCGACTTCTGGCTGTAAAGCCCAGCCTGAGCCGTTACGGTATGTCCCGTGCAGGGCATCCCAGGCGGAGCTTCGAGTAGATAATGCGGGAATCGGCGAGTCCCTGCGATGGCACCCTGACGGCATTGTCTTTGTTGCGGATGTCGGATTTGTGGATTGCAATTTGTTTGGCTAGGGATATTATGCTTGAGTCGGTCAACGCGCTCACATGATGCGCGAACCGCAATCCAACATCGAAGACCCGGGCAAGCGGGTCAAACTACCAAGGGACGTTGAAGACGATGGCGAGAAAGAAGAAAGACGTATCGCAGGACACGCTCGATACCCGCAAGAAGTACGTCCTCATCGCCATCAGGATCCTCGAAGAAGAGGGGATCGACGCGCTGAGCGTGCGACGCGTCGCCGACGAGGTCGGATGCACCTGCGCTGTTCTCTATCGGCATTTCGAGAACAAGCGCGACCTTCTCATGGTCGCGGCGGTAAAGTTTCTGCAACCCTACATCAAGCGCAACATGATCGCCTGGAACCGCGACGACCTCAACTTCATCCAGAAGAACCTAAAGGACTGGAAGACCTTCATCGACGACGCGTTCTGGAACAAGCCCTACTACGAGCTGTTCTTCAGCGACCCGCGCGAAGACAACCTCTACGAGTACATGCTCGAGTACTACCGCCTGTTCCCGTCGGAAATGGTGCGGTTCGACGGATTCACCGGCACGGTCATCCTCAATACCAACGTTCAGGACCGTGAACTCATCTGCCTCAGACGTGCGGCAAACAAGGGCTTCATCACCATGGAGAACGCCGACCTGCTGAGCAGGCTCGACTCCGCCGTGTTCGACGGCATATTTTCGCGATGCCCCTCCGACAAGAACGAGGGGCAGGCTATCCAGACTCTTGCAGACGAATGCTTCAAGCTCGTTGCCGAGCTGTATTCCAAATACGTCAATCCCGACGTCGACCTGTCTGCCGCCTTCGAGGAAGACTAGAGCTGACATCTTGTTGAGTAACAACGGCTCCGACTGGTTCGGGGAGCCGCTAATGCTTCGCTAAGACAAGTCGAAGTGCCAAAACTTAATCTTGAGTGCATATAGCATTGCTTGAAGCACGAAATGCTGAACTATTTCAAACTTTTTCAGGTAAACGCGTTGACTTAATTTGCGAAGTGGTTATATTGGAGTTGTAAACGCGTTGACTAAAAACAGTCAGCAAACGATACGGCAGATGTTCGAAGGTAGCGATATTGCAAAGATCTTTCGAATAGAGAGGTCGTCGCAAAGCAAAGTACCTCGGATGTCGGGGATGCGCAGACGCAGCCTTGCGCACATGCGACACCCAATGCGAGTTTGCACTTTGACAACAAGCAGGATCTGGGTATAGCGGCATTTGCTATGAGCCTGCGTCTATAGTGTTGCAAACAATTCCGTCGTTTACCGGGGAATCTATACTCGAAATGAAGTTCTTGGCCCTGAATTGAGGTAAATCGGGTTTCGGGTGAGAACGCCGCAAGCACCTGCTTGCGGTATGGAACGACTTCGCTGACAGCACGAGGCCGTTCTGAGCTGTCTTCGTTTCGAGCTGTAAACCCAACGTGAGCCAACGGATATGTTTTTGAAAGTTGCTGGCGATAATGGGCCAGCAAAATTTTTGGTTCAAAGTAAACGCGTTGACCAAAACGCGATGATAGAAGATTCGAAAACTCTCGACATGAGACAAACGAGCCAATAAATCCGCACAAAATAGTGCGAAATAAAGCTCGTGAATCTTCAGAATCCAAAAGTTTAGTCAACGCGTTACGCAAATGAAAAGGAGGGGTGACGATGCTCATTACAGGCAAGAAGCGCTGGGTGATACTCGCAGTCATCTCGATGCTTTCGGGACTCATGGTTTTCGTTCCTTACCTGCGTTTTTCGTACTACGACCAGATGGTGGTCGTGTTCACGCAGGCGCACAACGTGGTCGATGCCGGCTACGTTAACGAGTTCATCGGCGACACGGCGATGGTCGAAGGCCTCGTGTGCATGATCGGCTACGTGTTCGGAGGAGCCTTGGCCGACAAGTTCAAGGAGAAGTACCTTCTGGTTATCGGCGGAATCTGCCTGGGCATTGCATGCGTGTGGTTCGCGTTCGTGCCTGGCCAGATCGAGATCATGCTCATCAACGTGATCATGGGCGTGGGCGTGGTGTTCATCTTCTCGCCGTACCTCAAGCTCGTGAGGAAGCTCGGTACCGGAAGCGAGCAGGGCAAGATGTTCTCTACCGGCGAGTTCATCCGCAACATCATGGGCACGGCAGTGGGATTCCTTGGAAGCTTCGTCTTGGGCGCGGCCATCATCAACGGCGTGGCCGATCCCGAGGCGATGGGCACCCAGTGGATGATCACTCTGATGATCTACGGAATCATCTTCTTCGTGCTTTCGGCCATAACGTTCGTGCTCGTGCCCGCCGATGTGATGGGCGCCGAGGTTGCCGAGGGTGCAGAAGAAGAGGCCAGCGCGGGCTTCAGCTTCGACTACGTCAAACAGGTCGTCAAGCTCCCCGGCGTGTGGCTGGTGGCCATTCTCATCTTCTTCTGCTACTCGTTCGTGGCAGTGGGATCCGGATACCTCGGAGCTTACACCACCGACGTTCTGGGAATCGATGCGACTACTGCTTCCAACTACGCGATCATCCGTAACTACATCATCGCGGCGCTGTCGATGCTTCTTATCGGCATCGTGGCCGACAAGATCGGCTCTCGCTGCAAGACCCTGGGCATCTACCTGGCACTCGGAGCCATCTCCGTGGCGCTCGTGATGCTCACCAAGAACCAGCTCTTCCTGTGCATCGCCATCACGTTCTTCTTCGCGGTGGTGTTCATGGGCATGAAGGGAATCTACTTCGCAACGATGAGCGAGGTCGGCATCCCGGTCAAGCTCACCGGCCTTGCAACCGGCATCATCTCGCTGATCTGCTACACGCCCGACGTGTTCTTCGCAAAGATCGCAGGCGGATGGCTGGACGCATTCGGCAACGCTGGCTACGACTACATCTGGTTCTACGGAATCGCTTGCGGCGTGATCGGCATCGTGATTTCGCTCATCTGCGTCCGCTACGCCAAGAAGATCGAGGATCGCAGGGCTGGACGCGACGAGCTTGACGGCAACGTCGAAATTGCGGCAGCAGAGGCATAGACCGATCAGTCGGCAAACAGACAGTTTTGCAAAGATGGTACGCCATCGCAACCAACAGGCAACATGCGGCCGAGGTGTTCGAAGCCGCTGGCAATCAAGAACCCGCGCAGGCGGGAAAGAAGAAAGGTGTGATTAGAAATGGCAGAGAAGACCAGGGAGCAGCTCATCCACGAGGCATGCATGAAGATCATGTCCGAGGTCGGCGTTTACTTCGACAACCCCAAGGCGGTCGACATCCTCAAGCAGAACGGCATCAAGGTCAACGACGATAACGTGGCGTTCTTCACCGAGGACGAGGTCATGAAGTACCTCAAGATGGCTCCTTCGCAGTTCACCGTGCACGCCATCGATCCCAAGAACGACGTGATCATGGGCGACGGCAGCAGCAACCCTGCACCCGACTACGGCTCGGCTTTCGTGGACGATTGGGAGGGCAACAGGCGTCCCAGCACCTGGGAAGACTACGTCAAGGCCACCAAGCTCTGCGAGTCTGAGCCCTGCATCAAGTTCACCGGCGGCATCTTGGCACAGCCCAACAACGTGGCCCAGGAGTACGCTACCCTCGCTATGTTCTACTCCATGATCACGCACTCCGAGAAGGCCATGATCATGCCCACGGGCTACAAGGAGGAGATGGAGACCATGCTCGCGGCATGCTGCGAGTGGTTCGGCGGCAAGGATGCATTCTGCGAGAAGACCCGCTTCATCTCGCTCATCAACACCGTGTCCCCGCTGCGTCTCGACGACCGCATGCTCGACAACCTCATGCTCATGGCCGAGCACAACCAGGCCGTGATCGTGGCTCCCGCAAGCATGCTCGGCGCAACCGGTCCGGTCTTCATGGCTGGCGCTATCGCCTCCGGCCTGGCCGAGAGCCTCGCGGGCATCTGCCTGGCCCAGATGGTGCGCCCCGGCGCCCCCTGCGTCATCGGCTGCCAGTCGGTGGCTGCCGACATGCGCGGCGATATCCTCTACGCCTGCGCTTCGCCCGAGGCTGCTATCATGCAGGGCTACGCCGGCAAGATGGGCAAGTTCTACGGACTGCCTTCGCGCGGCGGCGGCTGCCTCTCCGACGCTGCCAGGGTCAATGCCCAGGCTGGCTACGAGTCGATGCTCAACTACTACAACGCCAAGGACAACAACATCAGCATCATCATCCACTGCGGCGGCGTGACCGACGCCGTGAACGCGCTGTGCTTCGAGAAGATGATGGTGGACTTCGAGATCATGAGGCAGGCCAACTTCGTTCAGACTCCCATCACCATCGACGAGGAGACCCTCAACCTCGAGGAAATCGCCGAGATTGCGCAGTATGGCACGTTCCTGGATTGCGACAGCACTCTCGAGAACTTCCGCGTTCTCTACGCCCCCAAGGTGGGCGAGCGTTCGTCGAAGGACCCGGACTACATGCACAAGACCATCATGGCCGAGATGCAGCGCCTGCTCGACGTCTACGAGGCCAATCCCAAGGGCATCGACGACGAGAACAACGAGAAGGTCAAGGCAGTGCTGGTGAAGGCCGGCATGGACGCTGCGATGCTCGACGAGATCAGGGCCAAGTAGAAGCACCGATCGACTGCAAAAGCCCAAGGGTTCTACGCGCACGATGCCCTGGCTCGGCCGATGCCGCATGTGCAGCACGAAGCATGCGGTAACCCTCCTCAAGGTCCGACTAAGGGCATCTGCGCGCGAATCGAAATAGGTCCTACGACCGAATAACATACCCTCCAAGGCGAAGCCGGCGATGCGGAATCCCTCATCCGCGCCGGCTTCGCTATTTTTATAGATCCATATATATCGCTTGGGTCTCCCGGGGTGCCATCGCGGGGGTTCGAGCGCCTGGGGAAAGACCCAGTGGGTCTTTCCCCAGCGAGAACGGGCGCACTTCAGTGCGCCCAGGGGCATCTAAACGGCTCAGGTTGGCCTTCGGCCAAAAGTCGCCGTTTAGACACACCCTGCACGGACACCTGGCGAGTCCTCTCTGGTTCCGGCTGCGGCTGCTCTCTTTCTCTTGGTAGGTAATCTTGAGTACACTGTTAGCTGTGGATGCTGCTGTCTGAATGGGTAGTTCGGGCCGCAGCGAAGATAGTACTGCGGCCAGATGTGCCGGATTTGAAGTTTGCGCAGGTGAATGGCAACATTTGCGCATGCTTCGCATCCGTGCGTCCCGTCATAAGCGTGTAGTTCGACAAGGGATGAATTTGAAAACTTTTAAAAAAGTTCATTCAAAGGAGTTGACACTATCGCCGCAGCGTTTATATTGGAGTTGTAATCAAGATGACTAAACGGAAGAGCAAAATCGACGATACGCTCGATATGAAAAAGAAATACGTCCTCATCGCCATTCGGATAATGGAGGAAGAGGGCATGGATGGTCTGAACATCAGGCGCGTCGCCGACGAGGCTGGATGCACCTGCGCTGTTCTGTACCGGCACTTTGACAACAAGCAGGACCTGATGATGATCGCTGCCGTCAAGTTCCTGCAGCCATATATCAAGTATCTCAGAGAAGAGTTCGACCGAGTCGACCGCGACGATGCCAGCCTGATCCAGGCCGACCTCTGCAACTGGAAGGCGTTCATCGACAACGCTTTCCAATACAAGGTCTACTACGACCTGTTCTTCAACAACGACAAGGACGAGAGCTTTTCGGAGTATATCTTGGAGTACTACCGTCTGTTCCCGTCGGAGATGATTAGTTTAGACGGGTTTACCGGCAACATCGTGCTCAGCACCGACCTCAACATGCGTGCGTTTATCTCGCTTAGGCGCTCTGCAAACCTGGGTCTGATCAGCATGAACAACTCCTATATGCTCGCCCGCCTCTCCACGGCGGTCTTCTTTGGGATGCTCAGCCAGTGCCCCACGGCACCGGGTAGCGAGGCCGAGGTCAAGGCCGCAGCCAGCGAATGCTTCGAGCTTATCTCGGAGCTTTACTCCAACTACGTGAACCCTGGAGTGGACATCACCGTAGACTAGCCATCGGCTAGAGTTCGTTCATGGAGGGGGGCTGCTCGAGTGGCGGCTTCCCCTCTTGCTTGAAGCTCCTCTCTTCCTCTCCTTCGCACGCTACCAAATCTTCATGCCGCATCAGACACTGGCACCATTGTCCAAAACAGATTCTTCCCGACTCCCGCGAGCGCGAGGCGTGATAGGGGAGATATATTTTGCAATCTAGTAATCATGATGACTACTGGGATGCCAAACATCAGGGGCGCGGCTTGCAACCAAGAGCCGTCGCCCGCACACATCGGCAACTAGCTCGAGCAAAAGGGGCGCGGGCTATGAAGATTGGAGGAGACCTTCATGCGAAACGAAAGAGAGATCAGGAGGGACGAGGAGATCGTCGAGAAGATCCACCAGAACACCCTGCGGGTGCTCGAGGAGGTCGGCGTGGTGTTCCACGACGACGAGGCACTCGAGTTCCTGGCCAGCAAGGGCGTGAAGGTGGTTGGCGACAGGGCCTACTTCACCGAGAAGCAGGTCATGGACGCGCTGGACGTGACCACCAAGGACTTCGTCGTTCACGCGCGCAACCCCAAGTACGACGTGAAGATGAACATGGAGGACCTCTACATGACACCGGGCTACGGCAGCCCGTTCATCACCGAGGCCGACGGCACCGTGCGCAACGGCAAGCTCGACGACTTCATCAAGCTGGCCGACATCGTGCAGGCTAGCGAGGAATTCTCGATCAACGGCGGCATCCTGGTGCAGCCCGCCGACGTCGAGGCGGCCATCTCGGCCGAGATCATGGTGTACACCACGCTCTGCCGCTCCGATAAGGCGCTGTTCTCCGTGTGCGGCGACGGCAAGGTCTGCGAGAACATCTTCGAGATGATGGAGGTCGTGTTCGACCGCGACATCACCGACTTCCCCTGCACCTTCAACCTCATTTCGCCCACCGCTCCGCTCGGCGTTTCCAAGAACACCATCGAGACCACCAAGCTCTGCGCCGAGAAGGGCCAGCCCATCGCCATCTGCCCGGCTCCCATGGCGGGCACCACCGGCCCCGTGTCGCTGGCCGGCAACATCACCGTGGCCAACGCCGAGATCCTTGCCATCAACGCGTACGCGCAGCTCGTGCGTCCGCACACCCCGCTCATCTACGCATATGCCGGCACCGTGTCCGACATGTCGAGCATGGCCGTGTCCAACGCCTGCCCCGGCTTCAACATGGAGTCGAAGTACGCCTCGTACCTCTCCAAGAAGTACGGCCTGCCCTGCCGCAGCGGCGGCGGCATGACCAACGCCAACGGCCTCAACGCGCAGGCTGGCGTGGAGAGCGGCATCAACTTCTTCGAGTCGTTCTCCGAGAAGTGCAACCTCATGATGCACGCCACCGGCTCCGTGCAGTCGTTCATGAGCGTGAGCATCGAGAAGTTCGTCCTCGACATCGAGACCTACACGCGCATGAAGTACTACTTCTCCGACATGCCCTGCGACGAGGATGCACTGGCATTCGACGTGATTCAGGAAGTCATCGAGGACGGGGAGTCGTTCCTCACCACCGACCATACGGCAGAGCGCT
The DNA here is from genome assembly GCA_963624975.1 of Bacteroidaceae bacterium. Lineage (GTDB taxonomy): Bacteria > Actinomycetota > Coriobacteriia > Coriobacteriales > CADBOM01 > CAVLCC01. The sequence goes on along the minus strand of CAVFRF010000025.1, from coordinate 29,190 downwards.
GCAGGATCGACCCGTGGACCCCGCAGGTATCCCTGCACAAGAACGCCTCGGGCGATCCCACGCAGGAACTGATGGATTCCATCCACGCGCGTATCGACGAGCTGCTCGAGAACAACGTGGTGCCCGAGCTTGCCCCCGAGACCCGCGCCAAGCTCGATGCCGTGATCAGGCGCGTTGGCATGAAGGACGAGGACATCGCCAGGGTGTAGCGCGATGAATTAACTCTCAACTGGAAGAGGGAAAAGAAAGAACCCGCTCGATTCTGCATCGGGCGGGTTCTTTTGATTTCTAATTGGCTCCCCGGGTAGGATTCGAACCTACAACCCATCGGTTAACAGCCGATTGCTCTGCCATTGAGCCACCGGGGAACGCGTGACAAGAAAGCAGTATAGCACTCATTTCGAACTCGCCGGCAAGTTTTGAATTTTGTCGGCTGGCGGCATGCACGTTCTCCTCGTGACTCCCCCGCGCGGGCACCTGGCGGTTCTGCTCTCGCCGAGGTTCTCCTTGCGGCAGGACTGATGTGCTAGTAACTTCTTAGGTGTCTGTTCTATCGTCGCTAAGCCCCTCTTGATGAGAGCGTTTGTATGCCCTTCTGGGTGCTGTTGTGCCGTATGGGGAACACGAACCCGAAGAGGAGGAAATAGTGGCTGAAATCCGAAATGAGAGCGTGCTGGGCGAACCAGAGCGCATGGCCGACGAGGCGCGGCAGGTTCTGTCGCAGCACTTCGGGTACGACAGCTTCAGGCCGGGGCAGGAGAGCGTCGTCGAGGCGATTCTCGGTGGTCGCGATGTGCTGGCCGTGATGCCCACCGGCGCTGGCAAGTCGATCTGCTATCAGGTGCCGGGGGTCGTGCTCGACGGGCTTGCGCTCGTGGTGTCGCCGCTGGTGTCGCTCATGGGCGACCAGGTGCGTGCTCTCAAAGAGGCCGGTATAGCCGGCGCATACCTCAACTCCACGCTTACCCCGGGGCAGCAGTCCACCGTGCTCAGACGGGCGCTCGATGGCGCGTACAAGATCATGTATGTGGCACCCGAGCGGCTCGGCGATCCGCGGTTCTTGGAGTTCGCGCAGGAGGCCAGCATCCCGCTGGTGGCCGTGGACGAGGCGCACTGCGTGTCGCAGTGGGGGCAGGACTTCCGCCCGTCGTACCTCGCGATCCGCGAATTCATCGAGCAGATGCCGGCTCGGCCGGTCGTGGCGGCCCTCACGGCCACGGCAACCGACCGTGTGCGCCGCGACATAACGCGGCTGCTCGGGCTGCAAGACCCGTTCGAGGTGGTGAGCGGGTTCGACCGCCCCAACCTCTACTTCGGGGTGGAGAAGCTCGATTCCAAGCAGAAGCTCAGCCGTATCTGCGCGTATGCAAAGGATCATCCGCAGGATTCTGGCATCGTGTACTGCTCCACGCGCAAAGACGCCGAGCGGGTTTGCGACGCGCTGATTGCCTCGGGAGTTCGGGCCACCTGCTACCATGCGGGGATGCTGGCTTCAGCCCGCACCGAAAGCCAGCGCGCGTTCATCGCCGACGACGCGCCCGTGATGGTGGCCACCAACGCCTTCGGCATGGGCATCGACAAGTCCAACGTGCGCTACGTGATCCACCACAACATGCCCGGCAGCATCGAGGCCTACTATCAGGAGGCAGGGCGCGCCGGACGCGATGGCGAGCCCAGCGAGTGCCTTCTCTTCTGGAACGACGGCGACATCGGCACGTGCCGCTTCTTCGTGGAGAGCGATTCTGAGAACGAGGAGCTAACGGCCGAGGAGGCCGACGCGGTTCGCGCTACCCAGCGCCGGCTGCTGGAGGCTATGTGCGGGTACTGCCTCACCACCGGGTGCTTGCGCGAGTACATCCTCAACTACTTTGGCGAGAGCGACGCGGCGAAAGGCGGGCAGGCCGCCGAGCACTGCTGCAGCAACTGCGAAGGCGATTTCGATGCCGTGGACGTGACACTCGAGGCGCGCGCCGTGATGCGCTGCGTGCACGAGCTGCGCGGGCGCTTTGGCAAGGGCATGGTGTGCGACGTGCTGCGCGGCTCCAAGAACGCGCGCATCCTCGAGATGCACCTAGACGAGGCGCGGACATACGACATCGTGGACATGCCGGTTGCTCAGCTCAAGGAGGTAATCGAGCTGCTGGCCTCCGGCGGGTACCTCGTCATCACCGAGGGACAGTATCCGCAAGTCGGACTAGGGCCGCGTGCCAGGGAGGCAGCGCAAGACGGCTTCGAGCTGTTCATGAAGCGCGTGTCCAAGAAGCGCTCCCGGGGCGGCAAGGCGAGCGCCGCTGCGAGCGGAACGGCGACGGACGCCGCGTCTCGCGCAGTTGCGGCAAGCTCGGCACCCGCTAGCCCCGAGCTGTTCGAGCGGCTGCGCACGCTGCGCAAGCGCTTGGCCGACGAGGCCGGCGTGCCTCCCTACATCGTGTTCTCCGATGCGACCCTGCGCGACATGTGCGCCAAGCTTCCGCGCAGCGAGCAGGAGTTCCTAGACGTCAAGGGCGTGGGCGACACGAAGCTGGAACGCTATGGCGAGGCCTTCTTGCAGGAAATCGCGTCGTTCACGGACGCATAATCGGGTCAGCGGCACAGCGAAGATGAAGATAGCCCGGAAGCCGACCTCCGCCACCCAGCCCATGCCTTCGCGCACCGACCGTGCAGATCGCAAAGATAGCACGATTGCCTTGCGACAATAAAAAACGAGCCGGAAACCCGGCTCGTGATGTTTTTGGTAGCCCGTACGAGATTCGAACTCGTGATCTCCGCCTTGAGAGGGCGGCGTCCTAAACCGCTAGACGAACGGGCCATATGTTGTTTGCTCTCTAATGGCTGGGCTGGAAGGAGTCGAACCCTCACTGACAGAACCAGAATCTGCTGTCCTACCATTAGACGACAGCCCATTGCCAGAGCCGTAGGTGCTTTGGTTATCACCTGCAAACGCAAGACGATATGTTACAGAACGATTTGAGATTTGGCAAGTTGTTAGTTTCCGAGAATTGGGGTGAACGGTTCGAGGGCCCTTTCGAGGATTCCGAGGGCGTGCGCGATGGCCATTCCGTAGTTGACCACGGGCACTCCGGATCGCTCGCATGCGTGCAGACGGCGCAGCATTCCCGACCTGTTGAGCATGCAGCCGCCGCAGTGGATCACCAGCTTGTAGCCCCCGAGGTCGTCGGGAAACATGGTGCCCTGGCAGTGGTCGATCGCAAGTCCGCTGCAGATCTTGCTCTCCAGCAGGCGGGGGATCTTGACCGTGCCGATGTCGTCGCATATGGGGTGGTGGGTGCAGCTCTCGGCTATGAGGATACGGTCGCCAGGCTCTAGCGAGTCGAGCGCCCGTGCGCCGCGCACCAGGGTGGCGAGGTCGCCCTTGAACCTCGCGAACAGGATCGAGAAGCTCGTGAGGGGCACGTCGCGGGGCACGATGCCCGCGACACGGGCGAACGCCTGCGAGTCGGTGACCACGATGTCGGGCTTTCGCGAAAGCATGCCCAGCGCGCCTTCCAGCTCCACGTCCTGCACCACGAGCGCCGAGCAGTGCCCGTCGAGCAGGTCGCGGATGGTCTGAACCTGGGGGAGGATGATGCGGCCCTTGGGGGCTTCCTTGTCCACCGGGATCACGAGGACGGCCATGCCGTGCGCGGGGATGAGGTCGCAGAGGAGCTGCGGGTTCTCGAGAAGGGTCGCAGGCGCGGCATCGACCAGCGTGGCCTTGAGAGCCTCGATGCCCTCGAGAGTCGCAGAGGAGACGCGCACGACTGCGCTGGCGCCTGCGGCGAGCGCCTCTGTCCGAAGGCCGGGGCCGCGGTCGCTCTCTATCGCTGCGAGGTCGCTCTTCGTGACCGCCACCACGAAGGGGATGCCGCGTCGGCGCAGCTCGCTTGCGACCTGCCGCTCGAACTCGTCCCAGACGCCGGGTTCGGTGGCGAGCAGCGCCAGGTCGGCCGAGTCCATCACCTTGCGGGTGCGCTCGACGCGCGCCTGCCCCAGCTCGCCCTCGTCGTCGATGCCCGCGGTGTCCACGAGCAGCACGGGTCCCAGAGGCAGCAGCTCCATCGCCTTCTCGACCGGATCGGTGGTGGTGCCCGGCACGTCGCTCACAAGAGCCGTCTTCTGGCGTGTGAGGGCGTTCACGAGGCTCGACTTGCCCACGTTGCGACGCCCGAAGAGCGCGATCTGCAAGCGCATCCCCTTTGGCGCGTCGTTGAGGCTCCCCGTGTCTTCGCTTCGCGACGGCATATGCTGCTACCTCTCGTTGCGACGGCGGGACAGCGCCACCAGCGCGACTCCCGACGCGACCGCGCACGCGAGTGCCATGGCGGTGGCGGCGTTGGCCCAGGGATCGGCGGTCTTCACGAAGTCGCCCTTGCCCTTGGTCGTGCCGGTGCCGGAGCCGGAACCATCGTCTCCGCTGGCGCTCGCCGTGCCAGCCTTGGCTGCAGCTTTGCCTGTGTCCACGGCGGCCTCCAGCGAGGCGATAGCCGACTCCGCATCGCCCTGCGATGGAGTGGTGCTCGCCAACGCGGTCTTGTAGTCGGCACCTGCGCTGTCCAGCTCGGCCTGAGCTGCGTCGATCGCGGCCGACAGCGCGTCGTGCTCGGCCTGCGTGACCCACTTCTGATCCGAGGGCACGTCGGAGCCGTCGGCGCTCACCTTGAGGGCTGCCAGCAGCTCGCGTGCCTCGTCGATCCTGGACTGCAGCTCGTCAAGCGTCTCCACGCTGGCCCAGTCGCGCTCCTGCGAGTAGCCCTTGATGGGCATGTTGTCCACGGACAGCCCGGAGGTCTTCTCCTCCATCTGCGTGGCCACGGTCTTCCAGTCGGTCCACTCGCCGTCGTTGAAGGTCCAGCTCTCCTTCTCGTTGACCTTGGCCGACATGGTTCCGAACCTGAACCACTTGTTGCTGCTGGCCGGCGCCACCTGGTAGTACTTGCCGTCGGCGTTGCACTTCTGCGTGACCACCACCGAGTAGCGCTGGTTCTCGCGCATGGCCACCCAGTCGCTCTCGTCGAGCATGAGCCTGTGGAATCCCCCGTATTCGTAGGTGGCGCTCTTGGACAACACGAGCTTGCCATCGGTGGGATTGGCGGAGCTGTTGTCGAGCAGGTAGAGGTCGTAGGTCACCGTGGTGTCGGGCTTGGCCGTCTCGCAGGCCATCGCGCGCACTATGCGGTCCTCGGACGCGGTGAACTCGTTGGCCGAGCTGAGCTTGCTGCTGGCATCCGACGAGTTGACCACGGCATCGGTGACCGACATGTAGTTGTACTGGTCGAGGTCGAATTCCTCGCTGCTAGTCGGGGAGTTCACGTCGTAGTCGAACGCCTCGAGCTTGCAGATCGTCTGGTCGTAGTACGAGATCCACAGGTATCCGGTGTTGTTGCCGTCCCCGTCGACTTCGCCCCAGGCGCCGTAGTTGGGGAATTCCTCGGTGCCGGCGCCCCAGCTGTTCTTCACCAGCCAAGCGCCGTTCTTCTCGGGCTGGTGCCCCTCGAGGAAGTTGGATGCCGGATAGTCGTCGTCGTATCCAACGATGGTCATGGCGTGGTCGGGGTAGTCTTCCTTGTAGGTGTACTGCGCCCAGTGGTCCACGTCGAGGTACTCGGCGCGGTCGACGGTGTCGCCGGGTCGCGAGAAATCGGCATGCGCCACGAACGCCACGCCCCTGCCCGCCAGGAGCTGCTCCTTCACGGCGGTCATGCCCTCCTGGCTCACCCCGGTGTAGTTGCCCGCGGAGTCGAAGGTGCACACGTCGGGCAGGATGTAGCTGTTCTCCAACGTGTACTCCGATGCGGCGAAGAGGTCGTCGCTAAGGCTCCAGGTGGCGTTGTACCACGAGCCGTCGAGCGTTGTGGAGTAGTACTGCTGGGTGACCTTGTAGCCCTGCTCGCGCAGCTCGTCGATCTGCTCCTGCTTGAGGTACCTGGTCTCGGACTCCGTTTCGCCCGGTGCCGTGACCTCGCAGGATATCACGTTCTCATCGTTCTTGTAGGGAGCCACGCTCTCCGAAACCGGTCCTATGCCCGCAGCGAAGATCGTCGACACATACGACGAGTAGCCGCGGTTCTTGAACTTTACGGAAGGGATGTCGCCGGTGTACACGAATCCCTCGCCCGCCTGCGCGCTGCCGACGTACTTCTTGGGAGCCTGCACGTAGGAGAACCAGGCCAGATGGCGCTCCGAGAGGTCGAGCTTCGAGCTTGCAGCCGTCTGCCCGGTTTCGGAGATGATGCTGCACTCGCTGGCGGCGATGGCCGCGAACGCCCAGCAGGTGTCCCACGGGCTTTGTAGCTTGACGGACGTGACCACGCTGTCGGACTGGTCGCCGTTGCCGTCTGGGTCGCGCAGGTCGTATTTGGAGGGGATCGCGGCAGCCACAGCGGCCTCGTCGCCAGCGGAAGAGGCCTGCGCCTCCTTCGAGGACGAGTACGCGGAGTAGTCGGCGGCCTGCGATGCATCGTAGGCATCGCTCCACGACTGCACGGACGAGCTTTCGGACGCGAGCGCGCCGAGCGGCGACATCGCCGCAAGCGAGAGCGACATCGCCGTTGCGAGCACCGCGTTCGCGACCTTGGCGCCCCGCTTCTTATTGCGGCTGCACCCTGCGAAGTGCATGCCTTCGGGATTTGCTGTGAAGTTGCTCATGGGATCTTTCGACTCTTCTCGGACTTCGCCTATGCATGCAAGTTTACCGCAGCGGCCTTGCGTAGCGGTAGCAAAATGCGATTGTTCGACTGATAGCAGAGAAAAGGAATCGCCGGCCTAGTCTACGACATGTGAGAGGCTGGCCGGCGATATCCGCTTATCTGGTGGGGGAGAAGATGCCCCCTCGTATGTGAAGGTCGCGCCATGCGGGTGCATGCGTGTGTCTTTCGCGGCTTCGCGTCCGCACGGCGCAGGTGAGCGGTCCTATGCGTACATGCTGCCGTAGGGGCGCTGCGACCTGGGGCGCAGGCGCACGAAGTCGGCTGCCGGGGTGTCGCACGCGGCGTGGCCGAAGCACTGCTCGTACATCGCGAGCTGCGCTTCTAGCACCTCGATGTCGGGCTGCTCCACGGGCTCGAGCACCAGCTGCGACGAGTCGTATTTGCTCTCGTCCACGGCATTGCGCAGGTAGATGAGGCCGCCGTGCATGCCGGATGCCAGGTAGTCGCCGGGCTGCCCGATCAGGATGATCTTGCCGCCCGCCATGTATTCGCCCAGGAAGTTGCCGGCGTCTCCGCCCACGAAGATCGTGGGGTTCTTGCTCATGTAGCGCTTCATGTGGATGCCCACGCGCCAGCCGCATCCCTCCTCGATCATGATGCAGCCGCCGCGCATGCCGTAGCCGGCCGCGTCGCCGCAATGGCCGTGGATGACGATGCGGCCCTCGTTCATGGTGTTGCCCACCTGGTCCTGCGCGTTGCCGAACACCTCGACCGAAGCGCCGTTCATGTAGGCGCTCATGTCGTTGCCGGGGATGCCGTGGATCTCGAAGCTCACGCCCTCCGGCGCGCCGCATGCCAGATAGCGCTGGCCCAGCACGCGGTCGAGCACGAACTTGCCGCATCCGGTAGCGATATGCTCGCGGATCTCGTTGTTGACCTCGCGGTAGAGCCTGGTGCCAAGCTCCATCTCGACTGCATCGGCAGTCGCCTGCGTAGTTGCCTGCTCCATTACAGGGCACCTCCTTCGTCCAGCGTCCATCTGCTGCTTGCGGGCAGGTCGATGAGCCTCGGCGCGTTCTCCAAGATGCTCGGGTCCAGCGTCGATAGGGGAGTGCCCTCGGCGATGATCCTGGTGTAGATTCCCGCGCGCTCCGGCCTGTTGACCAGGGTGAATCCCACGAGCCTGTCGTCGCGGGTCACCAGCTTGACGTAGGTGCTGCCGTCGGTCTGGACCGTCTGCTGCATGCCCTCGCCTGCGTCCTTGGCGCCCGCGGTGCAGATGGTGATGCCGCAAAGCGGGATGGAGTTGAAGGGGAACGCGCCGTCGAAGGCGGCGCCTGCAGCTGCGTTCGCGTCGCTGGCTGCGTTGCCCATGCGGGCGGCGGCCATCGCGAGTCCCGCCACGCGGCCCTGCGCCACGGCGTTGGGCCACAGCGCGATCACGCGGTCGGCTCCGGTGATGCAGTCGCGGCTCATGGCGATGTCGCCGGCTGCGTACACGTCGGCCAGCGTGGTCTGCATGTGGGCGTCGCATACTGCCCCGCGCTGCACCTCGGCGCCTGCATCGGCGAGCATGGCCGCGTTGGCCTTCACGCCTGCTGCCAGCATCACGATGTCGCAGTCGAGCGCGCTGCCGTCGTTCAGCGTGAGCTGCACCACGCGGTCGCCTTCCTTGGCGAAGGCCGTGGCCTGGGTCGAGAGCCTCACGTCCACGCCGGCGCTGGCGAGCGCCTTCTCGGCGATGCGCGATGCATCCTCGTCGATGATCGAGCGCAGGATCAGCGGGCTGCGGGCCAGCATGGTCACCTCGTCTGCCGCCTGGGCCAGGCCCTCGCAGGCCTTGCATCCGATGAGGCCGCTGCCGATCACGGCAACCCTCACGGGCGCATCGGGGCGCTCGTCGCGCAGCTTGGCGATGTAGCTCATCACCTCGCGTGCGTTGGTGAGGTTGAGAAACGCGAACACGTTCTCGCCGGCAAGTCCCTCGATAGGAGGGTCGGCCGGAACGCTGCCGCAAGCCACGAGCAGCTTGCCGTAGCCGACTTGCTCGCCGCCGACCGTCACGGTGTGGGCTGCCGCGTCGATGGCCGTCGCAGGCTCGCCGAGCAGCTGCTCGACGGCGTTGTCGGCATAGAAGCTCTCGCTGCGTATGGGCATCTTGTCCTCGTCGACCTTGCCCTTGAGCAGGTACGAGATCATGGGGGTGGAGTAGGCCGGGAACTTCTCGGGGCTTACCACCGCGATGGTGCCTTCCGCGTCCAGGGACCTGATGGTCTCGATGGCGCTCACCGCCGCTGCGGAGTTGCCGAGAATCAGGTAGTCGTAGCTCGCCATTAGCACCTCACCTCGCAATCTGCAGTCGCGCCAGCCATGGCAGCAGCCGCGAACTCCGCAGGCGCCTCCTCGGCAAACACCAGCGCCCGGTTGGGGCATGCCTCGACGCATGCCGGCGCTCCGTCCGCGCCGTTGGCCCTGCGCACGCACAGGTCGCACTTGGCAACCGCGTTGCCTGCGGCGGCACCCGTGCCAGATGCGCCGGGGTCCACGCATCCGAACGGGCAGGCCACCACGCAGGTGAGGCAGCCGATGCACCTGTCGGCGTCCACGCTCACGAGGCCAGTCTCTGCATCCTTGGTCATCGCGCCCGTTATGCAGGCGGCCACGCAGTGTGGGTCGTCGCAGTGGCGGCATTGCACCGCGATGCTGTCGAGGTTGTCGCCCTCGACGCGAATCCTCGAAACGGGGCGCGGATCCTCGTACTTGTACGCCTTTACCGTGTCGCCCGTCTTGGAGTGCGCGGTCGTGCACGCAACGGTGCACAGCCCGCAGCCCAGACACAGGCGCTCTATGCTGTATACGCGTTTCATCTGCATCACTCTCCAGCGGGCTTGATGCCCAGAATCTTCAGCTCTACGTCGGACAGTCCCAGGCCTCGCAGCATGAGGCGGTTGCCCCTCAGCGAGTCGATGGAGTTGATGCCCATGCCGCCCAGCATCTCCATGATCTCGTGGTTCCAGCCCCTTATGAGGTTGACGAGGCGCTCGGCTGCAATATCGGGGTTGAGCCTCTTGGTAAGCTCGGGCCGCTGCGTGGCGATGCCCCAGTTGCACTTGCCCTTGCTGCACGACTGGCACACGTGGCAGCCCATGGAAATGAGCGCCGCCGTGCCGATGTACACCGCGTCGGCACCGAGCGCGATGGCCTTCACCACGTCGGCGCTGTTGCGGATCGAGCCGCTGGCGATGAGCGACACCCCGGAGCGGATGCCCTCCTGGTGCAGCCTCTCGTCGATGGCCGCAAGCGCGTACTCGATGGGGATTCCCACGTTGTCGCGGATGCGCTTGGGGGCCGCGCCCGTGCCGCCGCGGAATCCATCGACCGCGATGATGTCGGCTCCGGCTCGCGCCACGCCGCTGGCGATGGCCGCGCAGTTGTGCACCGCCGCGATCTTCACCGACACCGGCTTGGCGTAGTTGGTTGCTTCCTTGATGGAGTAGATGAGCTGCCTCAGGTCCTCGATCGAGTAGATGTCGTGATGGGGAGCCGGGCTGATGGCGTCGGTGCCCTTGGGGATCATCCTCGTTACGGAGACCTCGTCGTTGATCTTCTCGCCGGGCAGATGTCCGCCGATGCCGGGCTTTGCGCCCTGGCCGATCTTGATCTCGACCACCGATCCGGCGTTGAGGTAGTCCACGTCCACGCCGAAGCGGCCCGAGGCCACCTGCACGATGGTGTTGTCCTTGTATTGCTCCAGCTCGCGGTGCAGTCCACCTTCGCCGGTGTTCCACAGGGTGCCCAGCTCGGTGGCAGCGCGTGCCAGCGCCTTCTGCGCGTTGAGCGAAACCGCTCCGAACGACATGCCGCCGAACATGATGGGCACGTCGAGCGTGCGCAGAGGCCCGATCTGCGTCTCGACCTTGCGTTCGGCCTCGTTGACCTTGATCTGCGTGGGCTTGCGTCCGAGGATCACCCTCGTCTCCATGGGTTCGCGCAGAGGGTCGATGGAGGGGTTGGTTACCTGGCTGGCGTTGAGCAGCATGTGGTCCCATACGATGGGGTAGGGCTTGGGGTTGCCGCAGCTGGTGAGCAGCACGCCGCCGGTCTGCGACTGCACGGCGATGTCGCCCATGCACTCGTTGGTCCACACCGAGCTGTCGGGTTCGGCCTGCCTGTTGCGCAGTATGGTGATCGCGTTGGTGGGGCACATGGCCACGCAGCGCTTGCAGTTCACGCACTTGTCGTCGTGGACCCTCACCATGCCGAGGTCTTCGTCCATGTAGTGAACCTCGTTCGCGCACTGCTTCACGCACACTCCGCATTGGATGCAACGCGACTCGTTGCGTTCCACGAGGTATTTGGGCATCGTAAGGTCGAGCATCTAGAATTCACCTCCCGGGGTGGAAGACATGTTCCTGGCATGCGTGTTGCCGCAGGGGCGCAGCTTCTCGGCCGCGTCGGGGTCGAGCCTCACCACGAAGGGCTCGCCGCCGCCGACCTCCACGACGTTCTCCACGTCGGGGCACACGACTCTGATGGCCGCCTCCTCGCTCGCGAGGTAGACCTTCGAGCCCTTCTCGCCGGCGACCAGCGAGCGCAGCTTGAGGCGGTCGTTTAAGGCCAAAAGCCCCGAGCCGCTGCCCAGGATGATGGAGAACGGGCCGTTCACGAGCGCCTTGGAGTACACGGCGCGCAGCTTGGTCTCGAAGTCGCGGTCTTCGGCCGACATGCGGTCGATCTGGTCCCATTCGGGCGCGGTGAGGATGTGGGCCGCCATCTCCTGCGACAGGCCGTGCTTTCTCACCAGCAGGTCGAAGAGGTAGGTGATCACCTCGGTGTCGGTCTGCAGCGTGCACTCGTAGCCGTATTGCTCGACGTAGCGGCGGTTGGTGTCGTAGCTCGAGATCTCGCCGTTGTGCACGATCGACCAGTCCAGCAGCGTGAAGGGGTGCGCGCCGCCCCACCATCCGGGGGTGTTGGTGGGGAACCTGCCGTGCGCGGTCCACAGCCACGCCTTGTATTCGTCGATGCGGTAGAAGCGCCCGATGTCCTCGGGATAGCCCACGCCCTTGAAGGCGCCCATGTTCTTGCCCGACGAGGCCACGAACGCCCCATCGATGCGCGAGTTGATGTGGAACACGGCCCGCATGGTGTATTCGTCTTCGGTAAGGCCGCTGTCGGCGAGCTTCCCGCTGTAGGGAGCCAGGAAGTACCTGCAGATCAGCGGCTCGTTGGAGATGCCCGGCACCTTGGCGGTGGGCATGTGCTCCGAGGCCTCCATGTAGAAGAACTCTGCCAGAAAGCCCTCGGTCTTGGTCTGCGCGTCCTTCGACTCGTAGAGCATGTGGAACGCGTAGAGGTCGGCATAGTCGGGATAGATGCCGTATGCCGCGAAGCCGCCGCCGAGGCCGTTGGACCTATCGTGCATAAGCTCGATAGACGCCAGGATGTCCTCGCCGGTCATGCGCTCGCCGGACCTGTCCATGATGGCGGCGATTGCGCAACCCGCGGGTATGCGGACTTCTCCTTCCCTGGGAATCATCTGTTTCTCCTCTCCTGTACCCCTCTTGACGCAAGCGCTGCCTTCTGCGGGGCAAGAAGCCGCGCGATGGCGCAGTGCTGCAAGGGTGTCCATGTCGTAGACAGGTTTTAAGGTTACAGAGCGATTGTTTCGGCATTGTTACCGTTTGTTTCGTGAATGTTACGTTTTGCGCTTTGTGCTGGCCCTGCTTGTTGCAGATTTGCGTTTGTCGCGAAAATATCTGGCGATATTTGAGGTTTTGAGTTGCAGATTTGCGACTGTCGCAGATTTCGGGAGGCTTTGCCAGGCAGATGTCGGGCGAGGGGAGATAACCCTTTACAAGATAATGGACAAATGTCTCCGAACTGGCTAGATTTTGCGTTTGCCTAAGAAGCGAGCGTGCATATCTAGAAACTAAAGACATTCAATATTGGCGAACTTTTGCGACAAACGCGATTTTGCAACGAAAACCTGCGAGTTTGCGCTGGCTGCCGAAACGAAAACGGCTCCCGATGTGCGGGAGCCGTGCGTTGCAGAAGTGGTGGGCCCAGAGGGATTCGAACCCCCAACCTAAGGATTATGAGTCCCCCGCGCTAACCGTTGCGCCATGGGCCCTTCGATGTTTGAGGCATCTGCTGCGCTGGACGGGCAGAATAGCTGCCTGCCGCCGTGATGCCTCGCGACGGTAGTGGATTCTATCAGAAACGGCACGGGTGCGCGAGTGGGGCATTCGCGGGCGCGACGCTGCCGCCGACGCGGGGCATTCGCGGGCGATGCAAGTGTCTTGTGCCGTCCGCCGTGTACGGCTTTTGCATTCTGGCGAAGTATTGGTAGAATCATCGAAGCGCAAGAGGTTGCACCGAGCAACGCACAGCGCCGACGGGCGATTGGCTCAGGGGGAGAGCGCTGCCTTCACACGGCAGAGGTCGCTGGTTCGAAACCAGCATCGCCCACCATCGAATTTCAAGCGGGCCGGAGAAGAGTTCTCCGGCCCGCTTTTTTGCGCCGGCTGCGGGTACAGGACGATTGGCGCAGCTCATCCAGCGGGCACTGTCTTCAGGACAAATAACACCCTTTCCGATCAGTGCCTATCGATGGGATGTTAGGAGCTGGACGTTCGCCAGTTCGATGTCGTTAAAGCGTGATTTCACGACTGTCTGGTCTGTTTCCGTGCCGTGGTACCAGCTCTGAGATTCAAAGAACGCTTTCTCCTCGGCGTTTTTCTGGAATATATAGCCGTTTCGTGCGAATATTTCGTTTGTCGCGCGTTGAAGCTGCCAATCCGAAAGGCCGCTTACGTCGGCTTCGGTCAGATACTCACTGCTGCTGTATGGAAAAATGCAGTTCTCGTAGTACGTCGTTTGCCCATTGCCTGCATATCCGTTTCCTATATGGGATCCGTTCGAAGCAGAAACGTTGGCGGACACTCCATCGAGGTTCCACTTCGCGTAGAAGATGATCGTCTCGGGGTCGGTGTCCTTCACCGTGTACGGGAATGACACCTGCATCGTCAAACCCTGGTCGGAATACCATCCCTCGAACTCGGCACCGCTCTTCGTGGGCTCGGCGGGAGAGGTCACCAGGTCTCCGGATGCGGCCGAAAGCGGATCGCAGGTGGATCCGCCAGAGGTCTCGAACACGATCTTGTGCTCCGAACTCGGAGACTCCTCCGACGCGGCCTCCGACGATTCCTGCGCCCCGGTTTCCCCGTCCCCGCCGCCGCCCGCGGCGAGCACGCCCACGAGGATCGCGGCCACAGCCACGACCGCCACCACGGCGGCTATCAGGGCCGCCTTCCTGCCGCCGCCATCGCTCCCGCCCTCGGGCTGCGGTCCATCGCCGGGCAGGGCCTCGCCGCCGTCCCGGCCGTCTTCGGCCGGGCTCTCCATGTCGATGTCGTCCCCGAGCGGCTCGCCGCAGTGCTCGCAGAACGTCGATCCGTCCTCGTTGGATTTTCCGCAATACGGGCAATACATGTTTAGAACTCCTCAATCTCTGAGATGCAACAATCCTCAAAGCGATTACCTTCATAAGTCGAGTTAATCGTTATCCGGACAATTCTGGTCTCGACCGGTCTGTCAAAAGTGATTGTTTGATATCCAAGAACGTCATCGAGAATCGCGTTGCAAGTCGTTCCGTCTTCGAAGCTGATGGTTATGTCTCTTGGCCTGTTGTTTTTCGAGTAAATCTTTTCGGTTTTCTGGAAACCGGTAGCGATTCTCAGCCCGGAAACCCTTTGTTTCTCGGATGCCTCCAGTTGCAGCCATTCTCCCATCCCATCATTTGGAGCGCCCTCGTTCCAAGCGGTGGCTAGACTGCCGTCGCGCGCCATGTATGGTCCGTAATCAGGGGTTCCGCTATCTCCCGGTAGCTGCGATGAAGCTTTGCAATTCGGGAAAAACGGCACTCCTCCTCCCGAATCCACGTCTGAATCTCCCCACTTCGCGTAGAAGATGATCGTCTCGGAGTCGGTGTCCTTCACCGTGTACGGGAATGACACCTGCATCGTCAAACCCTGGTCGGAATACCATCCCTCGAACTCGGCACCGCTCTTCGTGGGCTCGGCGGGAGAGGTCACCAGGTCTCCGGATGCGGCCGAAAGCGGATCGCAGGTGGATCCGCCAGAGGTCTCGAACACGATCTTGTGCTCCGAACTCGGAGACTCCTCCGACGCGGCCTCCGACGATTCCTGCGCCCCGGTTTCCCCGTCCCCGCCGCCGCCCGCGGCGAGCACGCCCACGAGGATCGCGGCCACAGCCACGACCGCCACCACGGCGGCTATCAGGGCCGCCTTCCTGCCGCCGCCATCGCTCCCGCCCTCGGGCTGCGGTCCATCGCCGGGCAGGGCCTCGCCGCCGTCCCGGCCGTCTTCGGCCGGGCTCTCCATGTCGATGTCGTCCCCGAGCGGCTCGCCGCAGTGCTCGCAGAACGTCGATCCGTCCTCGTTGGATTTTCCGCAATACGGGCAATACATGAGGCTGTGCCCCCTTCGTCTGTTATCGGTTGCTACGAGAGCTTCGAGCCGCAGCCTTTGCAAAAGCTTTCGCCCAGCCTGGCCTGCCTCCCGCATTTCGGGCATTCCACTGCTTCTTTAGGTCCTGCGTCTTTCGATAGCTTCAAGCGCCTCTCCGTTATCGACTTCATGCTTGCGCCCAGGAGCCTCACTCCGCACTCGTCGCAAAACGCAGCGTTGTCGTTGTAGACGCGACCGCAGGACGGACAAACTGTGAACTGCTCTGCCATATCGTTGATGCTATTGCCACATGAGCTGCAGACTTCATCCAAGATGGTTATTGGACCGTTGCATTCCGGGCATCTCAAGTCCTCGACACTTGCGACCATGTAGGCAGGGGCCATATCCGATTTCAGGACCTGCAGGGTGCTTCGTAGCTGCCGAAGCCTCGCCTCAAGCATGTCGAGCATTTTGAAATCCTCGTCGTATAGATCCTTGTTTATCGCGATGTCGCCGCGGCAATCATACAGGCGCCGTCCCAGACCCTGGAGAATCTTCCTGTGCTCCGCCTCCAGTTCCGAGATCTGGCTCGACTTCTTTTGCTGCAGAGCGGCGATGTCCGCTTTCAACAGCCCCTTGTCCATCACGCCGGAGGCTTTGCCCAGCCCCTTGTCGATACCCGTGGATACCGACTTCGCAAAATCACCCATACCCATGAAATCACCCACATTTCCTCACAACGACAGCGGTGGCTAGCCTTCGAGCTTGGTGCCGCATTGCCTGCAAAACGTCGATGTCTCTGCGTTCTGATGACCGCAGTTGGGGCAGACTCCCTTATCTTTCGGTGTCTGAACCTGCTCTGCCGTGAGCTGGCCGTTTGCAATTTTCTGGATGTTGTTGTTCATGGAGAACAGGACCATCTGCCGCTCATAGCTAAGGCGTATGAACACCTGGCTTATCGGGATGTACAGGATCACCCCGATTATCACTGCGATGATTGCAAGCAATTTCCCGGCGATGAGGCTGATAAGGATGCCGGCTATCATAAAGACTATGGCAGACAGGAATCCCATGATCGCCGAAAGGGCGTAGCAGTACTGCAGGATGCCGGGGGTCGTGTACTTGTCAAACGACACGAACGGAGCCAGAAACGAATCGCTCTTGCACTTTCGCAGGTAGTCGGTCACGCTTTGCTTTGCAATGTATTTCTTGTAGATCTTGATCGATAGGATTATAGAAAGTACGACTGCCGCAAGTGCAAGTATGTAAACGATTACCCAACATGCAATTAGAGGACCCACCTGTATCACTTCCCTTCAATCAGATTGCAATAGGATTTCAAAACGTACACATTTTGAAGACGGGGGAATTTGGGGGAATCTGACGGGATTCGACCTGGTTTTTTCCGCGAAAGACAATTTGCTGTTGAAACGAGAAGCGCGAATGGTTACTATCGACAGTTGTGTGGCGGGTTTCAAAATGTGTACGTTTCCAGAGGGCGAAAAGTTGCATCTACCTGCGGAAACGTAGCCAATTCACTCCTCTTTGCCATCGCACTTCAGCCGTGGGCTAACGCGTTGGCGCACGCTGCTAACGCGGGTACAACCTCTCGATAAGCTTGCTTATGCGGATTGGCCTTTCCGCATCGTGTATTCCCCCGATGAGACTGAGCAAACGCTGTTCCCCAAACCGTGCGTCTTCTCGGAACGCGTGAAGATTCTGTATGGGGTTTGCAAGGTATTCCGCCAGAAAGGCCGTGCGGGCAAACGCCGTATCTGCAATGCGTGCATGCTTGCATCGGCGGTTTCGGGTACCATCACTAAGGTTGGCCGCTCGCCCCTTGGGCGGCCACGAGCGCCCTCGCAAGGCGCGGTGCTAGGCAGGCATTCAACACGACGGAAGCAGCGAGGCTCATTTGATACTGCAGGTTCAGGACATCTCCAAATCGTTTGGCGGCAACGTTCTATTCGACAAGGTGTCGTTCATGGTCAACGAATCCGACCGCTACGCGCTGGTGGGTCCCAACGGCGCGGGCAAGACCACGATGCTGCGCATCATCGCCGGCATGGAGCCGCAGGATTCGGGCATGGTGATACTAGCCAAGGGGTCTTCGGTCGGCTACATGGAGCAGGAGTCCATCGAGCTGGGGCAGGGCGTGTCGGTGCTCGACGAGGTGCTCACCGGCGTGCAGGACGTGCTGGACCTTCGCGAGAAGATGACGGAGCTGGAGTCGCGCATCTCGGAGTGCAGCGATGCCGACGAGCAGCAGAAGCTCTTCGACAGCTATTCGCGTGCCAGCGAGGCGTTCGAGCGCGGGGGCGGCTACACCATAGACTCGCAGGCCCGCAGCATCCTCATGGGGCTGGGCTTTACGGAGGCCGACTTCGCGCGCACATGCGACGAGTTCTCGGGCGGCTGGCAGATGCGCATCGCGCTGGCCAAGCTGCTCATGCGCCAGGTGGACCTGCTGCTGCTCGACGAGCCCACCAACCACCTCGACCTCGAGTCGGTGCGCTGGCTCGAGTCGTACCTGCGCTCCTACGGCGGCGCCGTGATCATCGTGAGCCACGACCGCGACTTCATGGACGGCATGGTCGACCACATCCTCGAGCTGGACGCCGCATCCTTCACCACCTACACGGGCAACTACTCGGCCTACGAGAGGCAGCGCGAAGAGCGCATCGAACGTCTGGAAGCCGAGGCGCAGGCGCAAGCCGACGAGATCGCCCGCATGGAGGCCTTCATCGAGAAGTTCCGCTACAAGGCCACCAAGGCCAAGCAGGTTCAGGACCGCGTGAAGAAGCTCGAGAAGATCGAGCGCATCGTGGTGCCCACGCATTCCAAGAAGATCCATTTCGCCTTCCCGCAGCCACCGCGCAGCGGAGACAAGGTGATGCGCTTCGTGGGCGTGGACAAGGCCTATGGCGACAACCTGGTGTACGACGGGCTGGACTTCAACATCTACCGCGGGCAGAAGATCGTGCTGGTGGGTCCCAACGGCGCCGGCAAGTCCACCTTGCTCAAGATGGTGGCGGGGGTCGAGAAGCCCACCGGCGGCACCATCGAGACGGGCACCAACGTGAGCGTGTCGTACTTCGCGCAGCACCAGCTCGAAGACCTCGACCCGCGCAACACCGTGTTCGAGGAGCTTGACAAGGCGGCGCCGGGCTGGAAGATCTCGGAGGTTCGCTCGCTGCTGGGAGCGTTCCTGTTCTCGGGAGCCGATGCCGAAAAGCGCGTGTCGGTGCTGTCGGGCGGTGAGAAGTGCAGGCTGGCCCTTGCCAAGATGCTGGTGAGGCCCACCTCGCTGCTGTGCCTCGACGAGCCCACCAACCACCTCGACATCTCGAGCGTGGAGGTGCTGGCCGACGCGCTGCGGTCGTTCGATGCCACGCTCGTGCTCATCAGCCACGACCGGCACCTCATCCGCACGGTGGCCAACAAGGTCGTGCATGTGGAAGACGGCCATCTCACCGAATACGACGGCGACTACGACTACTTCCTCTCCAAGACCGAGCTGGCCGACGATGCAGGAGCCGTGACGCAGTCGATGCGCGAGGGCGGAGCGAGTGCAGGTACGGGCGCGGGCGCGGGAGGATCCGCGAAGGCCGCTGCGAGCGTTGGCACGAGCAGCGGCGGCAGGGGAGAGCCGAGGCGCACGCACACGCTCGGCGGCGACGAGAAGCGCAGCGAGTACCGCACCAAGGAGCAGAAGCGTGCCGAAGCCGAGGCTCGCAAGAAGCGCAACGCCCTCGTGGGCGAGGACAACAAGCGACTCGCGGCGATCGATGCCGAGCTGGAGAAGCTCAACGCTCGCAAGCAGGAGCTTACCGACATGATGGCCGACGAGAGCCTCTATGCCGATGAGCAGCGTTCGAAGGAGGTCGCCTTCGAATACGGCGACGTGAAGCGCGCCATCGACGATCTGGAGAACGAGTGGATGGAAGTGAGCGAGCGCATCGAGTACAAGCTCTCGACGTTGGAAGAGTAGCGGGGCTGAAGACCTTTGGTCTCGGCTCGACCTCTTGATCCGAAAAAGCCCCGGCTTTGGAGCGCGAACGTCTGCCGTGGTGGGAATTTGACAGTTTTTCGAGGTCGAGTGTTCCAAAACCGGCACACATGCAGTTCGTTTCGGCCGGATTTGGGGGATGCGGGCAAGCTGTAAAAATGGCTACACTACATGTTGTGTACAACTCAAGCCTCAGGCACAATATGTATTCGCTCATCTTTTGGAGCGGCTTTCGCTACTCCGTTGAATCGTCATGTGTTGGGGTTTTGGAACACTTGCGGCCCCATTCTTGTCAAAAACTCGGTTGCGGCGCGATTTGGGGTATCATGTTTGACGCAACATTCGAGTGCCGCGACGGTTTTGCGCGGCACTGCACGAACACGGGGCGCGCGACCGGCGCGCATCAATCTCAAATCGGAGTCTGAAGTTGTCCTATCGCGTCAAGATCGATTCTTTCGAGGGGCCTTTCGAGCTGCTGCTCGCATTGGTTACGCAGCATAAGGTAAAGATCGGCTCGATCTCGGTTTCCGAGGTGGCCGACCAGTACATCGCCTACATCGAGCAGATGCAGGACCTCGACATGGACGTTGCCAGCGAATTTCTGGTGGTGGCCTCGACGCTTCTGGCCATCAAGTCGCGCTCGCTTCTGCCGCAGGAGAAGTCCGGCGAAGACGACGATGCGTCGGAGCTGGGCGAGCTTACGGTGGAGCAGGCAACGAATCTGCTGGTCACGCGCATCATCACCTACTACCAGTACAAGAGGCTGGCGGCCATGCTGGGCTCGAGGATGCACAACGAATCGATGATGCATCCGCGTACCGCCGGTCCCGATCCGCAGTTCCTGGGGCTTTTGCCCGACTACCTGGAGAACGTTTCGCTCGAGGGTCTGGGACTGGTGTGCGCCACGCTCATGGCCAGGCGCGAGACGATCTTGCTGGATGCCGAGCATATCGCGGCCAAACCCATCGCCATCGAGAGCTTCATCGACACCGTGACGGTGCGCCTCGAGCAGAAGCGGCACATGACCTTCGACGAGCTTACGGCGGATGCCGGCGACAACGCGCACGTGGTGGGGTCGTTCCTGGCGATTCTCGAGATGTACAAGCGCGGTATGGTGGAGCTTTTGCAGGATGTTCCCGGCGACCCGATCACCATCGACTACCGCGACCCCGACACCTGGGCGCAATACGCGCTTTCGGGCGAAGGCGGCGAAACGGATGCGGGTGAAGAAGATGCGGCCGCCGCTGAAACTGCGACCGAAGCCGTGGCCGCATCCGGCGACGAGCCGAACGAGCAAGACGAACATGAACATGACGACGCTGCGGAGGATGCCCGATGATCTACGGCGAAGCAAGCGATAACCAATACGACGACGAGCGGACTGCGAGTGCAGTCTCTGCAGAAGGTGCCGATAGCTCGATGGAACACGACATGGCCGCCGTTGACTCCGATGCGTTTGAAGCGGAACAGCCCGACGAGGAGACTCCCGAGCAGGCTGCAAAACGCAGGGCACGCTACAACAGGGGAGCGGTGGAGGCTCTGCTGTTCGTGTCGGACGAGCCGGTAACCACAGCCAGGCTATCGCTCATCCTCGACATTTCGCTGGGCGAGCTTGACGAGATACTCGTGAGCCTGGCCGCGGAGTACGAAGACGACGACCGCGGCATCCAGCTGCGCGAGGTGGCCGGCGGATGGAGGCTCTACTCGCATCCGGCCTACCACGACATCATCGAGCGATACGTGCTTTCGTGGGACACGCAGAAGCTCTCGCAGGCCGCGCTGGAGGCGCTGGCCGTGATTGCCTACAACCAGCCGACGACCCGCGCCGTGGTGTCGTCGATCAGGGGCGTGAATTCCGACGCGGTGGTGTCTTCGCTGGTGGAGAAGGGCATCGTGCGCGAGGCGGGGCGCGACACCAAGAGCCCCGGCCAGCCAATCCTCTACGCGACCACGCGAACGTTCCTCGAGAAGTTCGGCTTGAAGTCGGTGAAGGACCTTCCACCCCTGGAGGACTACGCCGCCAACGAGGAGACGAAGCGCCTCATCACCGAGAGGCTTTCGGCAAGCTCGTTTGCCGACGTGCTGGACGACGAGCAGGACATGGCGGAAGGCTACGACGATGCCGACCTCGAGGACGACGTGATGACCTTCGAGGTGGGCGACGAGCCGTTCGCAGCAGGAGGGCTGGATGCCGCCGCGGGTTCCGCACCTGAGGACGCTGTCCCGGCGGATACTGGTGCTGCAAGTTCCACCGCGAGTGCTTCTGCAGACGAGCCCTCGGAGTAGCACGCGCATGTCAGATAAAGCTACAAACGGCAAGCCCCGCAGTGGGCAAAGCTCGCGCGAACCGGGCAACCACCGTGGTGGACAAAGGCCGCAAGGCAGATCTGCTCGCGGCATGCAGTGCGCGCGCAACGCGAAGGACGGTTGCGGCAAGCCGCACGACTCCACTGGCGCGCCCGACGCTCAAACCCAGCACGTGGACTACCCCTTGCGTCTGCAGAAATTCCTTGCACGCGCCGGGGTGGCTTCGCGTCGCGGTTCCGAGAATCTCATGACGGCCGGGCGCGTGAAGGTCAACGGCGTGGTGACCACCGAGCTTGGCAGCAAGGTCGATCCCAATTCCGACGTGGTGGAGGTCGACGGCATCCGCGTGAAGTGGGGCGCCGCACCCGTGGTGGTGCTTCTCAACAAGCCGGCCGGCTACGTTTCCACCATGAAGGACCCGCATGCCCGCCACGTGGTGGCCGAGCTGGTGCCCACGCGCGAGTACCCCGGCCTTTTCCCCATAGGCCGGCTGGACATGGACACCACGGGGGTGCTGCTGTTCACCACCGATGGCGAGCTGGGACATCGGCTGCTGGGCCCGAAGCACGGCGTGGAGAAGACCTACGAGGCGCTGGTGGACGGCCAGGTCGGCGACCGCGCGCTGCAGACTCTCTCGCATGGCGTGAAGCTCGACGACGGCATGACGCTGCCCGCCAAGGTGCGCGTGATGCAGAGCCGCCCCGACGCGACCCTGCTGGAGCTGGTGCTCACCGAAGGCCGCAAACGCGAGGTCAAGCGCATGTGCGAGGCCGTGGGACACCCGGTGCTCGAGCTGCATCGCAGGTCGTTCGGCACGGTCGAGCTGGGCGATTTGCCCGAAGGCTCGTGGCGCTTGCTGCAAAGCGCCGAGGTGGACGCGCTGAGGCGCTGCATCAGGTAGTAGAATCCACCTTATGAACGAAACGGGGATATCTCATATAAAGAGCGTGATGGTGGTGGGGCTGGGCCTTATCGGAGGCTCCGTGGCCATGGCCGTGCACGATGCCGACCCTGCCATCGAGGTGGTAGGGGTGGCGCCCAGGCGCTCGACCATCGACGAGGCGCTGGAACGCGGAATCGTCGACAGGGGGGTCGAGGCCGCCGATTCGCAGCTCGATGCCATGCTGGCTCAAAACGCCGTGGACCTCGTGATCTTGTGCATGCCGCCTGCATACGCCGAGGGGTACCTGCAGCGCATCGCCGATAGCGGCTACGACGGCATCGTCACCGACACCGTTTCCACAAAGACCCAGATCTGCCAGAGCGCCGAGCGCGTGCTTCGCGACCCCAGCCGCTTCGTGCCAGGCCATCCGATGGCCGGCCGCGAGGTCAACGGCTTGGCGGGTGCTACCCGGGGGATGTTCGCCGGCAAGTACTGGATCCTGTGCCCCGACCAGGGCACCGACTACGAGTCGTTTCTGGCCCTGCACTCGCTGGTGGTGGCCATGGGCGCCCGCTGCATCACCATCCCGCGCGAGCACCACGACGAGATGGTGGCGCTCGTCAGCCACGTGCCCCACATGGTGGCAAGCTCGCTGGTGGAGCTGGCATCGAGGCACTGCGAGGGCACGGACGAGCTTTTCCGCATCGTAGCCGGCGGTTTTCGCGATTCCACCCGCATAGCTGCGGGTTCTCCCGAGCTGTGGGTCGACATCGCCATGAGCAACCGCGAGCAGATCGCCTCGGGGCTGCACGAGATGGGCCAGATCGTGGGCAGCATCGAGCAGATGGTGGCTCATGGCGATTCCGAGGCGCTGCTGGAGTTTCTCAAGCGCACTTCGGCCACGAGGCAGCGCATCCCGGCTGCGTGGAGCGCAAGCTCCGAGCGCCTGCTGGCCCTCAGGATCTCGGTGCGCAACTACCCGGGTGCCATCGCCGAGGCCACGGCCATCGCCGGGCGCATGGGATGCAACATCCAATCGATAGAGATCGAGCACATATCCGACAAATCCGCGATCCTGGAGCTGGTGCTCACCGACGAGGGCGACAGGCAGGGCCTGCTCGACGCGCTCGGCGAGGGCGGCTTCAAGGTCGTATCCGACGGCTACATGGAGGTGCAGCCCTAGATGAGAAGCGAAATGCGCAAGCCCGAAGGCGGCCTGCACGGCACCACGACGGTGCCTCCCGACAAGTCGATATCGCATCGCGCCCTCATGATGGCCGCGATGGCCGAGGGCACTTCGAGGCTCACCAACCTGCTGGACTCGCAGGACGTGAACAGCACGGCAAGCTGCCTGGCCACGCTGGGAGCGAGCATCGACGTGACCCGCAGGGGCGGGGGCAGCTTCGACGCGACCGTGACGGGGTGGGGCGACGAAGGCCCGAAAAGCCCCGGATACGACTTGTACTGCGGCAACTCCGGCACCACGACCCGGCTCTTGCTGGGCATGCTGGCCGGCTACGACGTGCAGGCCACGCTCACGGGCGACGACTCGCTCTCGGCAAGGCCGATGCAGCGCGTGGTAGAGCCGCTTGCCCAGATGGGCGCGAGTTTCTCGAAGCCAGGCGCCGGCGCGTGGTCGGAAGGCGAGATAACGCTTCCCATACGCGTGCACGGCAGCTCGAGCCTTCGGGGCATCGAGTATGCCTCGCCCAAGGCATCGGCGCAGGTGAAGACCGCGCTCATGTTCGCGGGGCTGCACTGCAGCTCGATAGTGGACCTCTCGGAGCCGTATCAGAGCCGCAACCACACCGAGCTGATGCTGCCAGCCTTCGGGGTGCAGGTGGGCGTGGAGCCGTTTCGGGTGAGCCTGCGCGGCGGCCAGAAGCTGCATCCGTGCGACGTGAGGGTTCCCGGCGACCCCTCTTCGGCGATGTTTCTGGTCGTGGCGGCGGCGCTGGTGCCGGGCAGCGACATCACCATCGAGGGCGTGGGCCTCAACCGCACCCGCATCGCCGGCATCGAGGTGGCCAGGCGCATGGGGTGCGACATCGAGACGAAGCGCACCACCATGGTGGGCGACGAGCCCATGGGCGACGTGCGGGCGAAGTATGCGCCGGGCATCGGCGCGGTGGTGGTGGAGCCGCAGGAGGTGCCCAACCTCATCGACGAGATTCCGGTGCTGGCCCTGCTGGCCACTTCTGCCAGGGGCATCACGACCTTTAGGGAGGTTGCGGAGCTGAGGGTGAAGGAATCCAACAGGCTGGAGGCCATAATCGAAGGCCTGTGCAAGATGGGGGCGACCGCCCGCGAGGTGGGAGACGACCTGGAGGTGGAGCACGGGTTGCCGCATCAGGCGGCCCTGATCGACCCGAGGTCGGACCACAGGCTGGCCATGACGTGGCTGGTGGCGGGCAAGTGCCTGGGACTTGGCAAGGTCACGACCGATACCAGCTGTTTCGACGTGAGCTTCCCGGGATTCGAGGCCAAGCTCGACTCTTTGCTGGGCAGCTAGCGGGCGAGCGGCGCTGCAGCGCGCCACAGCATGGCGAGAGGCAGCCAACACGATAAGACAGCGCGCGGCGACGCGCAGGACCGATTAGGAGAAGAGACGATGATAGTGGCGATCGACGGGCCGGCCGGCTCCGGAAAGACCTCGGTAACCAAGGAGGTCGCACGAAGGCTCGGCCTCGCGATGCTCGACACGGGCGCGATGTACCGCGCGGTTACCTACCGCGGCCTGCAGATGGGATTCGACCTGGAATCGATGACCAACCTCGACGAGCAGCCCGAGCTGGCCGACGTGAGGGCGAAGCTCATCGAGGTGGCGCAGACCGAGCCCATCGAGTTCGAGTTCGACGAGCACGGCGCTCCCTCCAAGGTCCTGATCGGCGGACAGGACGTGACGGTGCAGATCCGCACCAAGGAGGTGGATGCCACCGTGTCGGTGGTGTCGGCTTGCGGGCAGATCCGCGAGGCGCTGGTCGAGCAGCAGAGGGCCATGGCCGCCAAGGTCGACACCGTGCTGGAGGGCAGGGACATCGGCACCGTGGTGTTCCCCAACGCCGAGGTGAAGGTCTTCCTCACCGCATCTCCCGAAGAGCGTGCCCGCAGGAGGGTCGCGCAGAACAGGGAGCGCGGCGTGGGCGACACCGACGAAGCGGCGATCCTCGAGATGATCAAGTATCGCGACGGCTACGACTCCAGCAGGGCCAACGCGCCGCTGGCCAAGGCGGCTGACGCGGTGGAGATAGACACCACGGGCATGGACTTCGACGAAGTCGTGGCGCGCATCGTGGAGCTTATCGAGCAGAAGCGGGCGTAGATGAAGGACCTCGACACCCTATACGATTCGCCGGTCAGCGAGAACAGCATCCCCCAGCGCGTGCTGGTGGTACTGGGCAAGTACATCGTGGGCACGGGCGTGCGGCTCATCTTCCGGGCGAGGTACGAGGGACGCGACGTGTTCGACCGCATACCCGACGGCAGGCCCGTGATCATCGCGGGCAACCACTCCTCGTACACCGACCCCATGTTCGTGTTCGATGCCGTGTGGCCCAGACGCGTGAGGTTCATGGCCAAGGCGGCGCTGTTCGAGCACAGGTTCCTCGACCGCATACTGGCCTGGTTCGGGGTGTTCCCGGTGCATGCCGACATCCGCGGGCGCAAGGCCATCAAGCGCTCCATCGCCATGCTCAAGAACGGCGAATACGTGGGCATCTTTCCAGAGGGCACCAGAGTCAAGAAGCGCGACAAGACCGGCGTGAAGTCCAACGACGGCGTGGCCCTGATCGCCAAGATGGCCAATGCTCTCATCGTGCCGGTGGGGCTGCAAGGCCCGCTGGAGATAAGCCCCAACGGCTCGAAGCTGCTGCGCTTTCCCAAGGTGGTGCTGAGGTTCGGCGAACCTGTGGACTGGCGCGACTGGCCCGACCTCAAGAAGAACGACCTCCTGGAGGCCGTGACCAGCGAGACCATGCGCAGGGTGTACCTGCTGGCAGAAGGCAAAGATCCGGGACCCACGCCGGTTGCGAACGCGTGCGCGAGCGAGGCTGCGGGTGCGGAGGATGCCGCCGCGCCTGAAGCCGACCAGCAACCCGAGGAGAACTAGCCATGCGGGTGCTGCTTGCAGAGCCTTCGGGCGCATGCTACGGGGTCAACCGCGCGCTCGAACTGGCCTATGGCGCGGCCGAGGCGGCAGAAGGGCGCCCCGTGCACACGCTGGGACCGCTCATCCACAACCCCAAGGTGGTCGACGAGCTGGTGTCGAAGGGCGTGGAGGTTGCCGACAGCCTGCCCGACGCGGGCGAGGGCCTGCTGGTGATCAGGTCGCACGGCGTGCCATCAGGTCTGATCGAGCAGGCGCAGGCGCGGGGGCTCGAGGTGGTCGACGCCACCTGCCCGCACGTGAAGCGCGCGCAGGAGGAAGCATCGCGTCTGGCCTCGGAGGGCCGCTACGTGCTCATACTGGGAGAGCCCGGGCATCCGGAGGTGGAGGCCATCTTCTCCTACTCGGGAGACAGGGCCTGCGTGATAGAGAGCGCCGGCGACGTGCCCGAACTCGATCCGGCCACCTCGATCGGAGTGGTGGTGCAGACCACGCAGAGGCCCGAGAAGCTCGCCGCTCTCGTGGACGTGCTGGGCGCCAGGTTCGACGACCTGGAGGTGAGCAACACCATCTGCTCGGCCACCCAGCAGCGGCAGAACGCGGCCAAGAAGCTCGCCTCGGAGGTGGATTCCATGGTGGTGATAGGCGGCAGGAACTCCGGCAACACCACGCGCCTCTTCGGCATTTGCCACGAGGCGTGTCCGCGCACCTTCCACATCGAATCGGCATGCGAGCTGGAGCACGAGTGGTTCGCGGGCTGCGAGAGCGTGGGCGTGACCGCCGGCGCCTCGACTCCCAGGTCGCACATCGATGCGGTGGCCGGGGTCTTGGAGGGCTTCTAGGATGGGAATTTTCGAGAAGCTACGCTCCAAGCTGGGACGCAACGGGGGAGATGCGTCGGGCAACCGCGCCGACTACGCCCCCGCCTGCATTCCCGGTGCTTGCCGTGCCAAGGTGGCCAGCGTCTGCCCGGGTTCGCCTGCGGATGCGGCGGGCATCTCGGCCGGATGCAGCATCCTGGGCGCCGGAGGAATGCCGCTTCGCGACATCGTGGACTGGTTCTGGGCATCCGACGGCTTCGACGTGGAGGTGGAGTTCGCCGACCCGAACGGCCGCGTGTGCACTGCAATCCTCGAACGCCAGCCAATGCAGGACTGGGGCTTCGAGTTCTCGGACAACATCTTCGACGACGTGATCACCTGCAGGAACGCCTGCACGTTCTGCTTCATGGCGATGCTTCCCGAGGGCATGCGCAAGGGGATGTACCTGCGCGACGACGACTACAGGCTCTCCTTCCTGCAGGGCAACTTCGTGACCCTCACCAACATGGAAGACGCCGACGTGGAGCGCGTGATCGAGATGGGGCTGTCGCCGCTGCACATGTCGGTGCATGCGCTCGACCCCGATGCCCGCCGCGCCCTCATGGGCAGGAACCACCAGCGCGGCCTCGACGTGATGCACAGGCTCTTGGACGCGGGCATCGA
The DNA here is from genome assembly GCA_963624975.1 of Bacteroidaceae bacterium. GTDB lineage: Bacteria > Actinomycetota > Coriobacteriia > Coriobacteriales > CADBOM01 > CAVLCC01. The sequence goes on along the minus strand of CAVFRF010000025.1, from coordinate 1,284 downwards.
CCTGCATATGCAGGTCGTGCTGGTGCCGGGCGTGAACGACGGCGACGTGCTGCGCGAGCTGGCGCAGTGGGCGGTCGGACAGGAGCACGTGCTGTCGCTGGGCGTGGTGCCGCTGGGATACACGAGGTACCAGGAGAGGTTCGACCATTCGTTCGACGATTCCGCCGCGGCGCTCGAGGTGATCGAGCTTGCCCGCCCGATCCAGGAAGAGAGCCGTAGGATCAACGGGGCCACCAAGCTCCACCTGGCCGACGAGTTCTACGCGAACGCGTACGGCGACGACGTGGCAAACATGCTGCCGCCGGCAGAGCACTACGACGGCTACCCGCAGTTCCACGACGGCATAGGCATGCTAAGGTCGCTGGTGGACGACTGGGAGAGCCTACTGGGGCGCTGCGAGCGCGAGCTCGACGGCGAGTGCGCCTCGTCTGTGCCGGAAGGCGCCGCAGGACGCACGGCCATCGTGTGCGGCGGCGCGCTGGCCCCGCTCATGCGAGGCCTCGTGGCGAGGCTGCCGCATCGCGCGCGCGAGCGCGTCGACGTGGTCTGCGTGCTCAATGCCTTCTTCGGGGGCAACGTGGACGTGAGCGGGCTGCTCACCGCCTCCGACATCGTGGAAGCCCTGCAAGGTGCTGCTCTCGGGGATACGACGGTGCTGCTGCCAGAGGCCATGTTCAACTCCGACGGCCTCACGCTCGACAACCGCGGCGCCGCTGAAATCTCGCAGGCAATCGGGTGCCCGGTGAGCGTGATATGCTATTGCGCAGAAGACATTTTCGAGGCTTTGCACCTGCTCTAGCGGGCGGGTCTTGCAAGCGCAGCCGCCTTGCGGCGGTCTGCTTCAACCAAGATAGAGGGAGAGCATGAGCCTACCCATAGTTGCGGTGGTGGGGCGTCCCAACGTGGGAAAATCCACATTCGTGAACAGGATCGCCAGAACGTCGGAGGCCATCGTGCACGAGAGCCGCGGAGTTACCCGCGACCGCTCGTACCATAAGGCCGACTGGAACGGCGTGGAGTTCACGCTCATCGACACCGGCGGCATCGAGATGGCCGGCGACGACAGGTTCCAGGAGTCCATCCGCGACCAGGCGCTCATAGCCGCCGACGAGGCCGATGCCATCGTGTTCATGGTGGACGGCCGCAGCGACGTGACGGCCGACGACGAGAAGGTGGCCAGGCTCCTCAAGCGCACGGGCACCCCGGTCTTCCTCGTGGTGAACAAGATGGACAACCCCGACGACGAGACGGCGATATGGAACTACATGTCGCTGGGCCTGGGCG
>CAVFRF010000024.1:0-3282 GCA_963624975.1 Bacteroidaceae bacterium | reverse complement strand
CAAGAACGCTGAGGGACACCAAGAAGGGCGAGACGGTCAAGGTCGTCAAGCTCAACGGTTCCGGCGCCATCAAGCGCAGGATCATGGACATGGGCATCACCAAAGGATGCGAGATCTACATCCGCAAGGTCGCCCCGCTCGGAGATCCGGTGGAGTTTACCATCAGGGGCTATGAGCTGTCGCTTCGCAAGGGCGATGCCGAGATGGTGGAGGTTGAGTAGGCGGCGGCGTCTGCATCGGCCGCGCGCCAAATTTTTTTGACCTAAAGGTTAGCTTAAGCTAACAAATTGAAGCGCACTTTAAATCTTTGCCTTGTCTAACTTCGACGCTGCAAGAAGCTGGCAGGACATGGAGGGGTTTGAAAGCTCCGGATCGATTTTGAGAAAGGAAGGAAAACGGCTATATGGCTACTATAGCTCTCGTGGGAAACCCGAACTGCGGCAAGACCACTTTGTTCAACAGGCTCACCGGCTCCAACCAGTACGTTGGCAACTGGCCGGGCGTTACCGTGGAGAAGAAGGGCGGCAAGCTCAAGGGCCACGACGACATTACCATCACCGACCTACCGGGCATCTACTCGCTTTCCCCGTACACGCTGGAAGAGGTCATCGCCCGCAACTACGTGGTGGAGGAGAAGCCAGACGCGATAGTGAACATCGTCGACGGCACCAACATCGAGCGCAACCTCTACCTCACCACGCAGGTTCTCGAGCTGGGCATCCCCGTGGTGCTGGCCGTGAACATGTGCGACATCGTGGAGAAGAACGGCGACAAGATCGACTTCGCCGAGCTTTCCAAGCAGCTTGGCTGCGAGGTCGTTTCGATTTCGGCCATGAAGGGCACCGGCGTGGACGACCTGGTTGCCAAGGCAGTGGCCGCGGCCAACGGCGGCAAGGCTCCGGTCGTTCCGCATAGGTTCGACGACGATATCGAGGCGGCCCTCAGCATCGTGGAGGCCGCGCTTCCCGCATCGGTCGACCCCACTTTCAAGAGGTACTTCGCCGTCAAGATGTTCGAGCGCGACGAGAAGGCCTCCGAGCAGCTGGGCGAGGGCGTGGATGCCAAGCAGCTCATGTCCAGGTTCGAGAACGCCATCGCCGACATCGAGAAGAAGTACGACGACGACTCCGAGTCGGTCATCGCCAACGGCCGCTACGAGTTCATCACCTCGATCATCGGCAGCTGCTACACCCGCAATCCCAAGAACGTGATGACCACCTCCGACAAGATTGACCGCGTGGTAACCAACAGGTGGCTGGCTCTGCCGATCTTTGCCGTGATCATGTTCCTCGTGTACTTCATCTCGGTTACCACCGTGGGAACCTTCGCAACCGACTGGGCCAACGACGGCGTGTTCGGCGACGGCTGGTTCCTGGCTGGCGGCGGCGAGGAGTACGACGACGCCGTCGGAGCCTACGATGACGCGCAGAGTGCGATCGAGGCCTATGAGGGCGCAGCCGACGAGGCTGGCCTCGACATCACGTCCGAGAACTTCGTCGCACAGGCCAGGTCGGCCAACCTCGTGGCCCACTACGACGCATACGACGACGAGACCGGCGAGAACGAGCGCGTGGAGGTCGATGCCGACACCTACGAGCTGGCGCTCGAAGTGCCCGAGGTCAATCCGTCCGACTACGGCATCTGGGTGCCCGGCATCCCGGTGATCGTGAAAGACTGGCTGGTGTCGATCGACGCGGCCGACTGGGTGCAGGCTCTCGTGCTCGACGGCATCATCGCCGGCGTCGGCGCCGTGCTGGGATTCGTGCCGCAGATGCTGGTGCTGTTCCTCATGCTCGCGTTCCTCGAGTACTGCGGCTACATGTCGCGCGTCGCGTTCATCCTCGACAGGGTGTTCTCCAAGTTCGGCCTTTCCGGCAAGTCGTTCATCCCGATTCTCATCGGCACCGGCTGCGGCGTGCCCGGCGTGCTGGCATCGCGCACCATCGAGAACCAGAACGACCGCCGCATGACCGTAATGACCACCACGTTCATTCCCTGCGGTGCCAAGATGCCCATCGTCGCGCTGTTCGCCGCTGCCGTGTTCGGCGGTGCATGGTGGGTTGCCCCCAGCGCCTACTTCCTGGGCATCGTCGTGATCATCTGCTCCGGCATCGTGCTCAAGAAGACCCGCTTCTTCGCAGGCGAGGCCACCCCGTTCGTGATGGAGCTTCCCGCATACCACATGCCCACCGTCGGCGCCCTGCTCCGCAGCATGTGGGAGCGCGCCTGGTCGTTCATCAAGAAGGCGGGCACCATCATCTTGCTGGCCACCATCATCGTTTGGTTCATCTCCAGCTACGGCTTCGGCCCCGAGGGATTCGGCGCAGTCGAGAACCAGAACGACTCGATCCTGGCCATCATCGGCGGTGCCCTGGCATGGATCTTCTCCCCGCTCGGATGGGGCGACTGGCAGTCCACCGCCGCCACGATTACCGGCCTCATCGCCAAGGAGAACGTGGTGAGCACCTACGGCGTGCTCTATGCGGGCGACGCCGGCTGGTACGCCAACCTGCAGGCGGCTCTCGCTCCGCTGGCGTGCTACTCGCTGCTGGCATTCAACCTGCTGTGCGCCCCCTGCTTCGCCGCAATGGGCACCATCAAGCGCGAGATGAACAACCGCAAGTGGTTCTGGGCGGCCATCGGCTGGGAGTGCGGCGTGGCCTACGTCGTGGCCCTGTGGGTCTACCAGATCGGCGGACTCATCGCCGGCGAGGTCGGATTCGGATTCTGGACCATCGTGGCAATAGTGCTGGCGGTGTTCTTCCTCTACATGCTGTTCCGTCCCGACCCTGCCAAGCGCAAGGGCGCAATGGCGACGGTGACAGCCGAGGCCTAATGCAACAGCCTTGCAATTAGACAGCTTGTCTTAGCCAAAGCGCCCGCGTCGGAACTGTTCGGCGCGGGCGCCCTTGTAGGGGTGCTCTCCGAAGCTCCATTCAAGGTCGTCCGAGGATGCCTGTAATATGTTTGCTATATCGTTCGGATTTGGAGGAGGTCTCATATGACTCCAGGAACGCTCTTGGTTTTGGCCATCATCGCCCTCATCGTGGGCTACACGATCAGAACTTCGTGGAAGAACCGCGGCAAGGGCTCGTGCGCCTCGTGCCACAACGCCAAGCATGGCTGCTCGCATTGCAGCGGCGACGGCAACGAGGTCGATCCGTTCGAGATCGACCAGGAGAAGCTGGCCGAGATCAAGGCGAAGCACGAAGCCCGGCAGTAATTTGCGATTGCAATCGAAAATTACTGCCAAGATGCGAGCGTCAGTAAGAGAGGGGGGGG
>CAVFRF010000023.1:0-25856 GCA_963624975.1 Bacteroidaceae bacterium | reverse complement strand
AAGTACGGCGACAAGATCACCTTCATGGGAGGCATCGACAACCACTTCGTGGACTACGAGGGATGGACCGAGGAGAACTGCCACGAGTACGTGACCAAGTTCCTGGCCGACTACGACTTGAACACCAAGGGTTTCATCCCCTGCATCGTGCAAGGCGGCCCCGGCTCGGTGTTCCCCGGCGTGTATCAGTGCCTGTGGGACGAGATCGACGCCTACAACACCGAGAAGTTCGGCTTCACCAAGGAGCAGCTCGACGAAGCAAGGCTTCCCATCAGCGTGATGTTCTAGAGTTCTAGCAAGCTGAGCGCTCTGCATCGATGTCACCCCCGTCGATGCAGAGCTGGCTGCAAGGCCGCTGCTTCAAACCTCCGGATTTCGACTCCTATCCGACTTGAACGAGAAGGCCCATCGAGCAATGTTCGATGGGCCTTCTCTGATGTTGGAGTCGGACTATCTTTAACGTTGCTAAGCCTGTTTTGGGCTTTAAGCGGTTTCAAATTCATACGAACAATTTGTTTCACTTGCTTAGTGTCATTTTACACAGAGTGTTTCTATACCTATTGCATAACAGAGCGATTTGCCGCTCTTCAAATTTGCGATCTGCTTGAATCTGGTTTTCTCTCCAAATGTGGAGTCATTCGCTTCAATAGCGTTTTATCGCGTGTTTTTCTAAAATTTAGCAGACGTAATTGCTTTACAACTCCAAGAACGCTTTCAAATTCTCATATGTTAAACCCTTTCAAATTCACAATACACATTGCGTCATTAATATTTTATATTTGACATTTTTTGTAGCGAAATCGTCTTTAAAACATGGGTCTAACGTATTCGGCAGAGGTCGAGCCAAGGCGGTTCGGCCACGAGAAAAAGGTCGAATCAAAGGGGTTCGGCTTCAACATGAGAAGGAGGAGGGCCTTACTTATGCTAAACGCCAGAGAGAACATGGTCCAGGTACTCGAGGGAGGAACCCCCGACCGCTTCGTCAACCAGTACGAGGCGCTGTCGCTGCTGTTCCATCCGTTCTTGCTCGCAAGCCCGTTCTGCCCCAAGGGCACGCCGTTCGAGGATCCGATCCCCAACGCATGGGGCGTGTACAACTGCTATCCGGACAACAACCCCGGATCGTTCCCGGTACACGACGACGAGCACGTGCTCGTTAAGGACATCGAGTGCTGGCAGCAGTACGTGACTCCCCCGTCGCTCGACTTCTCCAACGAGCTGTGGGATCAGGCGCAGGCCATGTCCGACGCGGTCGACGGCTCCAAGACCATCAAGGCGCTCTTCGTGGCGCCCGGACTGTTCGAGCAGTGCCACCACATGTGCAAGGTCGACGAGGTGCTGGCCGCCATGTACGAGTACCCCGACGAGCTGCACGACATGATCAAGATGCTGGTGGATTGGGAGATCAAGCTCGCCGAGGGCTTCATCGAGCACATGCATCCCGAGGCCATCTTCCACCACGACGACTGGGGCAGCCAGACCAGCACGTTCATGAGCCCCGAGATGTTCGAGGAGTTCTATGTGGACGGCTACAAGGAGATCTACGGCTACTACCACGAGAACGGCGTGAAGTGGGTGTTCCACCACTCCGACAGCTACGCCGCCACCCTCGTGCCCGACATGATCGAGATGGGCATCGACTGCTGGCAGGGCTGCTTCTCCACCAACGACATCCCCGCGATGTGCGAGAAGTACGGCGACAAGATCACCTTCATGGGAGGCATCGACAACCACTTCGTGGACTTCGAGGAGTGGACTCCCGAGAACAACCGCGAGGTCGTGCGCAAGACCATCGACGAGGACAGCGTGCCCGGCAAGGGCTTCATCCCCTGCATCGTGCAGGGCGGCCCCGGCTCCGTGTTCCCCGGCGTATACGAGGACCTCACCAAGCAGATCGACGAGTACAACACCGAGAAGTTCGGCTTCACCCAGGAGGAGCTCGAGGCTGCAAGGCTCCCCATCTCCATCATGTTCTAAATCCCAAGACCCGAAGCGAGGCGCGCGACACCCCAGCGTGCCTCGCTTCGCAATCCGCCAAATGCGGGAAGGCCGCTGTGCGTGACTGCTGCAAACCTCGCGCGCTACGGCCCGCCCTTGGCATATGCTGCATGCCAAGGCACCCCCGCATATTCCCAGGCAGGCAATATCGTTGCAACTTAAAGGAGGGGTTCGTTATGAAGAAAAGTAGCGGACTTGTATTTCTAGTCGCCGCCGTGATTTTCGTGGCGCTCTTTATCGGCAACTACGGCAACTACCAGCTCGCCGCAGTGCCCGGCACCATCATGCAGACCTACAACCTCGGCGCCATGGAGTTCTCCAGCCTGATGACAGGACCCATGCTGCCGTGCATCTTCCTCAGCATCATCGTGGGAGTGCTGGTCGACCGCTTCGGCATTCCCAAGGTCGTGGGCATATGCCTCATCATCTCCGCAATCGGTATGGTGATGCGCGTGTTTGCCACCGACTACATGACGATGCTCATCGCCATGGCCCTGATGGGCTTCGGTTGCATGGTTCTCAACGGCAACCTGGCCAAGATCGCATCGTCGATGTATCCGATGGAGAAGGTCAGCGGCTTCGTGGGCATCATGATGGCAGCTTCCACCGCCGCAATGGCCGTGGCATATGGCACCACCTTCGCGTTCCCGAACCTCGAGATCATGTTCTGGGTGCCCGCCATCATCGACATCGTGGTCGTGGTGTGCTGGTTCCTCTTCGCTAGGAAGAGCGTGTTCGCGACGAACGACGCTCCCGAGGCTCCCGCCGACGACCAGGCTTCGGTCGGCGAGTCGCTCGCAACCTGCTTCAAGAGCAAGAACGTTTGGCTCACCGGCATCTCGCTCATGTTCATGCTGGGCGGTGCAATGGTTATCGCCAACTTCCACGTGGCCGCCGCCACCGAGATGCTGGGCTACACCGAGGCCATGGCCGGCAGCTTCAACACCGTGCTGATGGTCGGCTCGGCTCTGGGCTCGATCGTGATGCCGATCTTCGTCACGAAGTTCCCCAGCAAGGCTCCCATTTCCGTGCTTATCCTGGGCATCATCGCCGCCGCTAGCGCCATCGGAATGGTCACGCTCCCGGCCGCTGGCATCTACGTGACCGGCTTCCTCAACGGCGCTCTGCGCAGCGGAATCATCGCCGTGATGATGATGATCCCCGTCATGTTCCCCGAGATCGGCCCGCGCTACGCTGGCACCGCCGGCGGCGTTGTGGTGACCCTCGAGCTCGTCGGCGCCGTGATCATCCCGACCTACATCGTGGTGCCGCTGGCTGCAGGCTCGTACCTCATGTACTTCTACCTGGCCGCCGCCGCAATCCTCATCTCCGTGATCATCTGCACCATCATGATCAAGACCTCCGGTGCATTCGGAGCCAAGGAGAAGTAGAGCGAGCGAGTGCGTCCGCAGAAGCGAGCGCGCAACGCCATAGTCTAGCCGCTTGAACGAAAGCCGGCCGGAACCAGAGACGTTCCGGCCGGCTTTTTGCATGCTGCTATCGAATCGCCGCCTTACACCCAAATCGCCTCCAAACGATCGCGGCCGGTGAATCCGTAGCGACAGCCTTACTGCCGGTTAAGCGAATCAAGAATCACTCCCTGTAAACGAGTGATTCTTTAACCATATCGGCAATATTGTGATAAAATGCCGTTACGGTTGAACGAGAGAGGATTACGTTGGATTACGCCAGCATGATAGAACTTCCATCTGGTGCCTTCGGGCGGAAGGACATCGAGACAGCTGCATCGCGCATCGATGGTTTCAAGCCCACCCAGCTGCGCAACCTCATAGCGGATCTGCTCGAACGAGGCGACATCGTGCGTGTCGGGCGAGGTACCTACATGCGCTCGAACGGGCAATCCAAGCTCCCATACCAGCCACGTTGCTCCGCCGAGGTCGAACTCGTATCGAGGGTTCTGGAAAGGGACTTCCCGCTCCTCGAATGCCGGGTCTGGTGCCTATCGGACCTTAACGAGTTCCTGAATCACCAGATGGCATCGTCGGTTGTATTTGCACAGATAGAGCACGAAGGCATGGAGTTCGCCTTCGAATCTCTGCGGGACTCGCTGAAAGACGAGGCCACGGTGCTGCTACGGCCGAGCACCGACGACGTGGCGCGCTACGGCGGAGACGTAACCGTAACCGTGACACGACTCGTGTCCGAGGCACCTGCGGCATCCGACGGCAAACGATCTGTGGCGATAGAGCAGATGGCAGTGGACATGTACGCCGATAGACTGATTGCTTCAATGCTGCCCGAGGCCGACTATCCCGCAGCGCTCGAGGAGATGTTTGCCAGGTACACGGTCAACGAGAGTACTCTCTTCCGCTACGCCCGCAGACGAGGCAAGGAGGAGGAACTGGCGGCGATGCTTCGAGGAATCACCAGCGTCAGACTTCACGGGAAGGTCCAAAATGATTGACCCCGCCAGCTACAGCAGAGACCATATCGACGAGCTGCGACATGGCAAGCGGGTCGATGTCCAGATACTCGAACGCAGCATCTACGCGCTAGGTCTGTTGGAAGCCCTAGTAAAAGTCGGGGCGCCAATCACCTTCAAAGGAGGCTCCAGCCTTATGCTCCTGCTCGACAGCCCGAGGAGGTTGTCGACGGACATAGACGTCGTGGTGGCACCGGGAACGCCCATGAGATGCTTCCTCTCTGCCGCCGCCGAGCTGTTTCCCTTTAAGAGAAGCGAAGAACAGACGCGCAGGGGGCGCAACGGGATAGATAAGCAGCACTACAAGTTCTACTACGACTCTCCCGTGATGGGTAGAGAGTTTCATATCCTGCTCGACGTGCTCTACGAGGAGGACCGCTACGCTCGTCACGTCGAGAAGGCCATAGACAACGACCTCTTGGTCCAACAGGGCGATCCGATCGAGATATTGATGCCCTCGGCGGACTGCATCCTTGGAGACAAGCTGACCGCGTTCGCTCCGCACACCACAGGCATCCCGTTCGGAATCGGCAAGGAACTCGAGATTATCAAGCAGATGTATGACATCGCGACACTCATTGATGCAAGTGCTGATTTCTCGGCTGTTGTAGAGACCTTCAGAGCCATTGCCGCCTCCGAATCGGCCTACAGGGGGATAGATGTAGGATCCGACGACATACTTGACGACATCATCCGGTCCTGCGCGTCTATCGCATCGCGTGGTCAGTACGAGAAGGACGATTATGCGCTGTATCTCTCAGGAATAAGGGCGATCGTCAACCACATCTACGCGGAACGGTTCTCCGCCGAGAAGGCCGCAACGATGGCTTGCAAGGTGATGGACTTCGCGGCCTGCGTCAAGACCGGCGTTCGCTTCGAGCAGATATCCGAACCCGCGCAGTATCTAGAGTGCGACGTATCGTCGACACCATATCCCAAGCTAAAGACGATGCGAAAGCTAGACTCGATGGCGTTTGCATACTTCGTTAGGTCAATGAATACATTGGGGTATTTGAACTAATCGAAGCAGCGGCCGGTGTCATTTGAATACCTGCCATCCAGATTGCCCGAAGAAGGACACACTCCTACAGAGGCGGCGAAAGCCATCCTCGAGCAACCCTTACGCAGTCGCCTCCGAGCAATCGCGGCCGGCGAAGCCGTAGCGGCGCCCCAGCTTCACCTCGAAGGCAACGGTCATCACTACCGAGCACAGCTCGGCTATCACAATCGAGTACCAGATCGCGCCTGCGCCGAACAGCATGGGCAGCAGCAAGATCGCGCCCACCTCGAACACGAAGGTGCGCACGAAGGAGATCACCGCGCTCACCATGCCGTTGGACAGCGAGGTGAACAGCGCCGATCCGTAGATGCTGAATCCCATGAGCAAGAATGCAATCGCGTAATGCGAGAACGCGTCGCGGGTCAGTTCGAACAGCTCCACGTCGTACCCCACGAAGAGCTGCGACAAAGTGGACGACATGAGCTGCGATGCCACCAGCATGGCCACGCCCAGCACCCCGATGACCTTGATGCCCTTGGAGAAGAGGCTGCGCATCTCCTTTCTGTTGGAGGCGCCATATTGGAAGCTCATGAGCGGTGCCGTGCCCATCGAGTAGCCCACGAACATCGCGTTGAAGATCATGGCCACGTACGCGATCACGCTGTAGGCTGCCACGCCGTTTTCGCCGATGAGCGCCATGAGCTGGGCATTGTACACCATCGTGACCACCGACATCGCGATGTTGGCCACCATCTCCGACGATCCGTTGACGCACGCCAACCCGATCGTGCGCCATTTGACCTGCGTCTTGCCCAGGCGCAAGAAGCTGCTGTTGTTGGAGATGAAGTAGATCAGCGGGCCGATGCCGCCCACGAGGATGCTGGCATCGGTGGCGATGGCCGCGCCCACGAGGCCCATGTCGAACACGGCGACCAGCAGCGCGTCGAGCACGATGTTCATGCACCCGGCGGTGAGCGTGAACGCCAGACCCAGGTTGGGCTTGCCGGCGGTGATCAGAAATGCCTGGAACGCGAACTGCAGGATATAGGGCATCTCGACCGCGAGGATGATGCGTCCGTACACCACGCAGTCGTCGAGCATCTGCCCCGTGGCGCCGAAGGCGGCCGAGAACGGCTCGACCACCAGGAAGCCCACGACGGTGAGCACCAGGCCCATCACGATCGAGAAGTAGATCAGCAGCGAGAACGTGCGGTTGGCGCGCTTCTCGTCGCCTTCGCCGCGGGCACGCCCAACCAGCGCGCTTCCGCCCATTCCCATCATGAATCCCACGGTGGCAAGCACCATGATCATGGGAAACACTATGTTTACCGCGGCCAGCGCCGTCTTGCCCACGAAGTTGGACACGAACAGCCCGTCCACGATCGTGTACACCGAGGTGAAGATCATCATCGCGATCGACGGCAGCGAGAACTTGATGAGCTGCCAGGCCGAAAAGTGCTTGGACATATCGACTTGCATATCGAGAAGGCTCCTGTTCGAAGGTCGTAGGTTCTGGGTTTCCGAATCGTCGGGCGCATTGCACGCGCATCACTTGCGCGGGGACAACCCGCGTGCCGTATCGCGAGAGCGGGATCCGAACGCCCCGTCCGACTCGCGCCGGTCTATTTGAACAACTTGCTTCGGTGCAAGAATATGACGGCAAGCACGCACACCACCACCGAAAGCCCGAAGGCGAACCACCATGTGTCGGCCACGGGCAGGTCGAGCACGTTCATGCCGTAGAAGCTGAACACCATGGTGGGAATCGACAGTATGAGCGTGACCACGGTGAGCATTCGCATCGTGATGTTCACGTTGTTGTTGATCACGCTGCCGAAGGTGTCCATCGTGCCGTTTAGAATGCTGGTGTAGATGGTGCACATCTCCACGGCCTGACGAATCTCGATGAACACGTCGTCGAGCAGGTCGCGGTCGTCTTCGTAGAGCTTGATGAACCTGCCGCTGCTCAGGCGCGTGAGCGTGGCCTCGGTGGATTTGAGCGAGGTGGAGAAGTACACGAGCGACTTCTCGAAGCCCAGCATCTTGATGAGCTCCTCGTTGCGCATGGTGTCGTGCAGCGTTCTCTCGTTCTCGTTGAACTGGCGGTAGATGTTCTTCAGGCACACCAGGTAGCGCTGCGAGATGCGCAGCAGCATCTGGAAGAAGAGGCGCGTGCGCTGGTTGGTGTTGACCTGACGCTCGCGGCCCTGCGCGAAGGCGTCCACGGTCTCGTTCTTGCGCAGGCTTACGCTCACCACGAGGTCCTGTTCGGGAAGGAACAGAAAGCTCAGGGGGTGGGTGTCGTACTGCACGATCGAGGGGTCCTCCATCTCGCGGCGGTCCTCCACGAACGGGCAGTCCACGATCACGAGCACCTGTCCGGTGTCGTCGTCGAAGTCGACGTGCGATTGCTCTTCGTCGTCGAGTGCGGAGCGCACGAACTCGGGCACGATGCCAAGGCCGTCTTGCAGCCAGGCGCGCTCGTCGGGGCTGGGCGCAACCACGTCGACCCAGCAGCCACGCTCCGGCTGCTCGATTTCGCGCGTTCCCGCTCCATCGGCGTATGTCTTGAAGATTTGAATCATCGCACGAATTTCTCTCGACGATTTGGCCATACGCTCTAGATTTTGCCCCACCAGCCCGCAAAATGGAATGCCCCAACACGGCGGTGGCCGGCATGCTTCCGCAGGGGCGCGAACCGTGTTGCGGCTACGGGCAGACGGTCCAGTTGCGATGGAAGGCACATCGACTTGCACCGTGCAAGTACAGCCACGTCTGCGCTCGCATCGATTTGGCTATACTCGACGGGACGGGTTTTCGGCACCTTGCAGCGCAGGGATGCATCCGACCACGGCGATTGCAACCAATACAAGCAGAATGGAGATACAAATGTCGTTTCTCTCGGAGTTCAAGGAGTTCATCAACCGCGGCAGCGTGATGGACATGGCAGTAGGCGTTATCGTTGGCGGTGCGTTCACCTCGATCGTCACGTCGCTCACCAACGACATCATCAACCCGCTGATCAAGCTCGTTACCGGCGGAGGCGAGGCCGATATCGCGGGGCTCACCATCCCCGTGCCCGGCACCGAGAACGGCATCGACTTCGGCGCGTTCATCAGCGCCATCATCAACTTCCTGATCATAGCGTTCATCGTGTTCATCCTGGTGCGCACCCTCAACAGGATGCGCGTGCTGGCCGAGGGCCCCGCGAAGGAAGCGCCGAAATGCCCGATGTGCAAGGAAGAGATCAAGGAGGGCGCGACGCGTTGCCCGCATTGCGCCGGCGAGATTCCGGCAAGCACGTGGGAAGTCGAGGAAGTCGATTCGGGCGCCGAGCAGCGCAATCCCCTGTCGCATCTTCGCGAGAAGCTGCATTCGTAGCGCTACAACGAGCGCAGGATGTCGGCCGTCTTGGTGGCGGCCTCGCCTATGGGCATGCCCGTGGTGTTGACCGTGATGTCGGCGTACTTCTCGTACAGCGGCAGGCGCTCGTCGTAGAGGTCGCGGATCGTCTGGGCGTTGCCACGCATCACCACGCCGCGCACATCGAGGTTGCCCACGCGTGCGGCGATTTCCTCGTAGGGAACCTCTAGGTACACCACGGTGCCGATGCCAGCCAAGTGGCGCATCGCCTCGTCGGAGTAGATGGCCGATCCGCCCGTGGACAGCACGGTGTGCTCGCATTCGACTTCGCGCAAGACGGCGTTCTCGACCTCGATGAAGCCCTCGGTGCCGCGCTCGTTGATGATGTCCTGCAGCGTGGCGCCCATCTGGGTCTGGATGCGGATGTCGAGGTCTTCGAACTGCATCCCGAGTATCTTGGCCAGCACCACGCCCAGCGTGGACTTGCCCGAAGCTGGCATGCCGATGAGCACGATGTTGGATTTGGAAGAGTCGCCTGCGGCACTGCCGGCAGAGGCGGGGACGTTTTGAGGTTGGGACATCTGGTCTCCTAGATGAGCCTTCGGGTTTTCGTTTGCTTGCGCGATGCCGTTTGACGCGCACTCGGCTGCGCGACGCGTGTGCGCATCGCGTGACAGTCCAAGCGACGTCTCGGCTTCAATATTCTATGTGCTTGTCGTGCCCGATCGCACTCCGCATTCCCGGAACGAGCACTCGGCCTACAGCACTCGGCCTACAGCACTCGGCCCACACGCATGCGACCTCGACGCGCTGCAGCGCTGTCTGCAGTTTGCCGTTTGCACAGCTGCTGAACGTATTGCGGCCGGCACGCGCAGCTTTGCTCTTAAAATCATGTGTGGCAGTTCGCGGCAGCCCCGGCATTCACGGCGATGCGGAGCAGCGCAAAGCAGCTGCCGGCAACGAGTTTTGCGAAAAAATCGAGAGGACTACCTACGATGGACATTGTGTGCCTGGACCTTGAAGGCGTGTTGATTCCCGAAATCTGGATCGCGTTTGCAGAGGAGTCGAAGATTCCCGAGCTCAAGCTCACCACGCGCGACGAGCCCGACTACGACGTGCTCATGCAGCATCGCCTGCGCTCCATGGAAAAGCACGGGCTGGGGCTCGAGGAGGTTCAGGAGGTCATCGCCAAGATCGACCCGATGCCGGGCGCACGCGAGTTTCTCGACGAGCTGCGCAGCTTCGCGCAGGTGATCATCGTGAGCGACACCTTCATCCAGTTCGCCGAGGCCATCCTGCCCAAGCTGGGCAATCCCACGATCTTCTGCAACGAGCTGGTGATCGATGCCAAGGACCGCATCGTGGACTACAAGATGCGCTGCGAGCACACAAAGCTCACCACCGTAAAGGGCCTGCAGAACATGGGCTTTAGCACCATCGCCAGCGGCGACAGCCACAACGACCTCGAGATGATCGCCGCCAGCAAGGCGGGCTTCCTGTTCAGGAGCACCGACCAGATCAAGGCCGAGCACCCCGAGATTCCCGCATTCGAGGAGTACGACGAGCTGCTGGCCGCCATCCGCAAGGCCATGGCGTAGGGTTGCCGAGAAGGGGCTGAGCGGGCACAGATGGAGGTATTCGCACACGCGTCGACGCAGATGGTGATCATGTTCCTGATGATGGGAGCAGGCATCTTGGCGCGCAAGGTGGGGATTCTCGACGACCACGTGGACTCCGCGCTCTCCAAGCTGGTGATGAACTTCGCGCTGCCCGCGATGATCATCGGCGCGGTGCTCAACAGCAGCGAGCTTCCCGACGTGCAGACCGTGCTGCTGATCCTGCTCGTATCCACCCTCTCGCTCGGCGGCACCGCCATCGCGACCGACCTATTCTCGCGGCTGTACCGCAAGAGCACCAACAGCCAGCGCGGCGCGCATGCGTTCGTGATGATGTTCGGCAACGTGGGATTCATCGGGCTGCCGGTGCTCTCCGCGATTTTCGGGCAGGAAGCGCTGCTCTACGCTGCAATCTTCAACATCCCGTTCAACTTCCTGATGTTCACCGTGGGACCGGCCGAGATCAAACGGGGTTCCGGCGAGCCGCGTGACGGCAACAGCGAGAACGGCAGCCCCGTGGCCATCGGCATGGGGCACGGGTCGTTCAAGGGCAAGCTCTACCGCACGCTCAAGAGCCTGGTCAACCCGTGCTTGGCGGCCTGCGTGGCAGCACCGATCCTGGTCGTGCTGGGAGTAACCGACAACGGCGGAATCGTCGGCAACTTCTGCGATTCGCTGGGACAGCTGGTCACGCCCGGGTCGATGATCGTGGTGGGTTCAAACCTCGCCAAGATGTCGGTACGCGACATGGTGAGCCACGGCAACGTGTACGTGACCTCGTTCGTGAGGCTCGTCGCCGTGCCGGTGCTGGTGTTCCTCGTGTTCAGGAACTTCCTCTCCGACCCCATGCTGATGGGCGTGCTGGTAGTTGGTTCGGCCATGCCCGCAGCCTCGATGGGCACGATCTTCAGCGTGCTGTACGGCGGGTCGACCGAAACCATGATGCGGTGCACCTTCGTAAGCACGATCCTGTCGATATTCACGATTCCGCTCATCACGCTACTCATCGCATAGACGCGGCTGAGAGCACGGCTGCCGTCGGCGGCGCAAGCGCGAGCGCGTCGCTTACCCCGCCAGCCACTCCTCCACCGCGGTCCTGGCTCCCACCAGCACCGAATTGCGCTGGCCGTAGGTGAGCGCGCCGCCATCCATGTTGCCCACGAACGCGCCGCATTCGCTGGCCACCAGCGACCCCGCAGCGTAGTCCCACGGAGCCAGCGTCTTCTCGAAGAACAGCCCGAAGCGGCCGTCGGCCGTGTAGCAGCAGTCCAGCGCGGCGGAGCCGTCGCGCCTGATGTCGTTGAACTCGCAGCCACGACGCGCCAGCAGGTCCATGGTCTGCTGGTAGAGTTCGGGAAAGTAGAGCGAGCTGCCTATGCACACCAGCGAGTCGGCCAGGCAAACGTCGTCGACCTGCGGCATCGGCTCGCCGCCCAGCATGGCTCCCTGGCCGCGCTCTGCCGCAAATGTCTCGCCTGTAAACGGATTGCACACAACGCCGAGCATCGGATCGTCTCCGTCTACCAGCGCCACAGAGGTCGCGCTGCATCCGGTGCGGTGCACGAAATTGGCGGTGCCGTCGATCGGGTCGATCACGAAGCGGGTGCCATCGGTTTGCTTGAGGCCCTCGCCCTCCTCGCACAAGAATCCGACCCCGGGAAAGGCCGCGTCCAGCTCGTCCACCAGCACCTGCTGGATGCGCGCGTCGAACTCGGTGACCATATCGCGACGACCGCTCTTGAGCTTCGTGCCCAGGTGTCCACGCTCCGCCTCGAGCATAAGCTTCGCGGCGCGCTCCACGATCTGCACGAGCTTTTCCAAATCGTTCGACATAAACTGTCCGCCTTCCCAAGGAGATGCAAACTTCGGATGAACTGGTCGAAAGCCTTGTGACCGCCATCAATTGACCGCCACGTGTGAGGTCAAAGCGTCGACCGGACTCATGGTAAACCTGCAATGCGCCCTCTGCAGATGCCGATTTCCAGCCGGCAGCTAGAAATTTGTTGCATTTGCACAAATCCGTTTAGCGAATCTCTCAAAACTTTAATGTATTCATACTTATAGGCTGACTACTATAGTCGCATGTTCAAATCACGCTACAACATAGAGGTCGAGGGCAATCAACGCGAGCTGCTGCTGTTCAACGCTTCGAGCGGCGCGTTTGCGGTGCTGCGAGGCGGTGCCCGCCTCATCTACGAAAAGTACGAGAAGGGCGACTTCTGCAAGGCCAAGAGCGTGAACAGCAAGTACGGCATCATCGAAGACGACATGGACTTCTTGTTCGGCATCGATCCGGGCGACAACATGGATTTCGGGCTGGACTTCGGCGACGAATTCGACTTCCCCACCAACAAGCTGGTACCCGGCAAGGCCTATGTGGACAAGCTGATAGAAGACGGCTTCATCACCTTGCTCACCCCCGACGAGGAGCTATGGGTGGAGCAAGAGAGATTCAGGGCCATCAGGCACGACAGCCGCGAGCTCACGATTTGTCTTGCTCCCAGCTACAAATGCAATCATGCATGTCCCTACTGCGATGTGCGCAAGCACGGGGCGCGCAATTCCCTCATGTCGGAGAAGGTCATCGATTCGGTGCTCGAGTTCATCCTCTCCCGACACGAAAGCAAGCCCTTCGAGAAGCTCACGGTGCAATGGTACGGCAGCGGTCCTTCGCTTTGCCTCGACCTTGTAGAACATTTCTCGAGCATCCTCACCTCTTTCTGCGTCGCCCGCGAAATCGTGTACAACTCGACTATGCTCGACAGCTGCGATTCGTTCGTCGATGCCAGCTCCGTTGACACCCTCGTTGAATGCGGCGTGACCAACGCGATTGTAACCATGAACGTTGCCGGGAAGCAGAGCGACGACGCTGCCCCGACGCATTTCTCGCAAGCCGTGCAGATATTCAAGAAGATGCTCGACCGTGGAATCGGAGTGCAGGTCGTATGCGACGTGGACTCGGCCGGATGGCCGGTGTATCTGGAGCTGAGGCGCAAGCTCGGCAAGATCGGGATTCCCCTCAGGCCAGCCAAGCACAACGACTGCTACGGAACGTTCGGAGCCGAAGCGTGCGGCGCACCCAGCAACGACTTCTTCATGCGCGACGAGTTTGCCAGCGCATGCCACAAGGCGATGTTCGACGGGAAGTCCGGGCTAAACGCCATCCACGAGCTGCTGCACCCATGCGGCAAGTTCTGCCACGGGCAGGTCGACAGCTACATGGTGGTGGATGCTATCGGCGACGTGTACAAATGCGACGGTGCAGTTGGACACGCCGAGCACCGCAAGTTCAACATCCTCGACGGAGTGGACCTCGATGCCATGCGGCAGATCACCTTCGATGCCACGACGGACGAAAAGTGCTCGCAATGCAAGCTGATGCCGGTTTGTCAGGGCAGCTGCTATTGGGAGAGAGAGCGCACTGGCACCCCCTGCGAGCAGCTGTTCAAGACCGTGGCAAGCTATCTGCGCTACTATCGCAACATGTTCGGGCGGATGGGCTACAACGAATACGTGTGCTTGGCCACATCGATACCAGAGGAAGAAGTCCCTTCGCTCAAGTGGCCGACGAAGTAGACGCAGCGGCTTGCAAGCATCGGGTCTGCGAGTTCCGCTTCGCCCTGCTAGCAGCTCGACCCATCGTCTCGGCACACTGCTCGCCCCGGCTCGCGCCGGGGCACTTCAATCTCCTACTGCACCTCTACCAGCGAGAAGACCTCGGCATCGGTGGCAGTTGCGATTTCCTTGCGGGGGTTGAGGAAAGCCAGCTCCTGCAAGAATGCCAGCCCCACGACCTCGCCGCCGAGGCGCTCGATCATCTTCACCTGGGCTACCGCAGTGCCGCCCGTGGCGATGATGTCGTCGACCACCAGCACCTTGTCGCCATCGGAGATCGCGTCTTTGTGGATCTCGAGGGAGTCAGTGCCGTACTCCAGGGCATAAGCCTGGCTCACCGTCTCGCACGGCAGCTTGCCCGGCTTGCGCGCCGGCACGAATCCGGCATGGAGCTTGTAGGCCACGGGCGCGGCGATCATGAAGCCGCGGGCCTCGGCGCCCACGACCTTGGTGATGCCAAGCCCGGCGAAGTGGTCGGCGATTTCGTCGATGGTGGCGGCGAATCCCGCCGAATCCTTGAGCAGCGTGGTGATGTCCTTGAACACGATGCCCTCGCTCGGGTAATCGGGAATGCTGCGAATCATGCCGTCAAAATCAAAATCTGCCAATCTAATCACTTCCGTCGGGGTCGTGGCCTGCGGTGACTTGTAGCGTTTTTGCATGGATGCCCGCGCGGCCCGTCCCGCATGTCGAGCGGCAGGCCGAACTCGTCTTGGCATCTAGGCAAAACCTTTTAGATTTTAAACCAATGCCAGCCTTTGATACAGATATTTATCTTCGAATCCGAGGTTGCGATAGTACTCGCGCGTGCCCACCGAGCTGATCACGTTGAGAGAGGTGTAGCCGTGCTCGCGGGCGATGTTCGCAGCCGCGTCGATGAGAGAACGGCCGAGGCCCATGTGCTGAGCGTGCTGGGCGTGCGCGGTCGAGGCTGCGGGCGCGGCTGCGGGCGCGGCGACGGGCTCGGCCGCACTTGCAGGTGCCAGCGACTCTTCGGCATCTCCCAAACGTGCGGCGCGGCCGTACACGTGCACCTCGCGGATCATGGCCTGACCTGCGGCGATCGGCGACCCCTCGCCCAGCTCCTCCACGTACTCGCGACGCGGCAGCGACAGCCGCACGAAGCCCGCGATCTTGCCCTCCGGAGTCACCCATTGCAAGAAGTGCTCGCTGGTAGCGCGCGTCTCGTAGGCGTGCACATCGAGCGAGAGCGTGCTCAAGTCCACGTCGCCCGTGCTTATCTCCCTGAAGCGGATCTCGCGCACCTGCCCCGCCTGCCCGCGCTGCTCGATCGCACGGTCCACCATCTGCCGCAGGTTGGTGACCTTGTTGCCCGCGATCACGTGAATCGAGGGGATGTCGCGAATCATCCTCGACATCCTGATGTGCGGCGGGGTGGACAGCACGTCTTGCACCAGCACCTCCAGCAGCTCGTCGTCGGGGTACGGCACCCAGTCGCCGCTCTCGTAGCTGGCAACGAGCTTCGTGCCCGGCACCAGCTCGCATGGGTAGAGCTTCACCTCGTCGGGCGAGAACAGCTCGCCCTGCACGAACTCGCGGTAGTCGGCGATGTCGTCCTGCGGGGTGGCGCCCAGCAGGTTCACCATGAAGTGCGCGTGGATCTTGAAGCCGAACAGACGCGCCAGGTCGAACGCGCGGGCGATCTGCGCCACGTCGATGCTCCGGCCCGTGCGGTCGAGCACGTCTTGGCGGGTGCTCTGCACGCCGATCTGGATCTTGGTGCAGCCCAGCTTGCGCAAGAACTCCAGCTTTTGCGCAGTGATGGCATCGGGCCGCGTTTCGACCACAAGGCCCACCACGCGATGCGGCGAGGTCTCGTTGCGCCTGTGCTGGCACAGCACGTCGTCGAACGTCGCGTGCTGGATGGCCGCCGCCTGCCGCCATTCGGGGCTACGGCGATAGAGCTGGTCGATTGCGCCGTTGAAAGCTAGCTCTCCCCTGTCGACCTGCGCCTGCACGTCGGCCTGGCCCTCGCGAATCGCGACGGGGTCGTTGACGAGGCCGGCTTCCCGATAGAACTCGCAACGTCCGGCAGCATGCTCGACCGCCCCGTCGCCGCCCATGTCGTTCACGGCGGCAAACATCTGCTCCACGAACCACAGCTGGTACTCGCGCGGGTAGTCGCACCAGGTGCCGCCCAGCACGATCAGCTCGACCTTGTCGATCGGATGCCCCATCTCGTGCAGGGCCCTCAGCCTCATGTGCACCTGCAGGTACGGGTCGAAGAAGTTCTGCTCGGCGCGCTGGCAAGCGGGTTCGTCGCCAATGTAGCTCTTGGGCATGCTCACGTCGTTGGGACAATAGCAGCAGTCGTTGCCGCAGCTCCACGGCTTGGTGAGCACCGAGATGGTGGCGACTCCCGAGGCCGAACGGCGCGGCTTCATCTGGATGGTGCGCACGAGTCGACGCTCCAGCTCGGGCGTGATGCCCCAGCTCTCCCAACGCCCGTCGCCTGCGGCCTTCGCGCGCAGGTAGAACGGCATGAGCTTGCGCTTGGCAAACACGTTGCCCGACCCGCCATGCTCCTTGTTGGCCTGGCGGATGATGGCGCGCAGCTCCTTTTCGTCGAGCGTCTCGCACGACTCGAGCCGATGCAGTATTTCGAGTAGAATCTTCTCCATGACTCTCAGATTCTACCCCACATACACCACGCGACTGCTGTCGGGCATCACCACGCGGTTCTACGAGGAGAACGCCGCGTCGTTCAGCGCGACCCGATCGCGTCCATGGGACGGCTGGCGGGAGCTGGCAAGTTTCCTGCGCGGACGCGGGTGGGAGAACGGCGGGCATTCCGTGCTCGACATCGCCTGCGGCAACCTGCGCTTCGAGAAGTTTCTGGCAGAGGCGTTTCCGAGCGAGCAGCTCGACTTTACCTGCGTGGACAGCTGCGCGGAGCTTGTGCAAGCGCATCTCGATGAGCTAGGCAAGCTTGGCGCCAGGGTTAGCTTTTGCGAAACGAACATCGTCGAGATGCTGTCGGAAGCGGGACGTTTGCCATTGAATGAGAAGTTCGACTTCGTCGTGTCGTTCGGATTCATGCATCACATTCCCGGGTCGGGCTTGCGGGCGCGGGCGCTCGAGCAGATGGTCGAGCTGGCAAGACCAGGCGGCATCATAGCGGTGTCGCTGTGGCGATTCGCCGACGATCCGCGTTTTCGCGAGAAGGCCGAGCACGAGCACGCAGAAGCCCTCGCAAACCTGCAAGCGATCTCGGTCGCACCAGATGCCCTCGACCTCGAACGCGGCGACTACCTTCTGGGGTGGAACCGCAAGTCGAACGCATTCCGCTATTGCCACAGCTTCGACGACGAGGAGGTCGCCGAGCTGCTGCAACGCGTCTCGCCCACCGCGCAGCTAGTCCACCGCTACCGCGCCGACGGGCGCACGGGCGATGCCAACGAGTACCTGCTCTTCACCCGCCGCTAACTCATGACGCAAAGCGCGCGAGCCTAGTCCTCCAGCTCCTGCAGAGCCTGCATGGTCTCTTCGGTCGACAGCTGCTCGTAGGCGCGCACGCGGCCGCGCAACGCCAGAAACACCACCAGCGCCACGGCGATGGGCACGATCATCACCAGCCACATGAACGAGTACGCGCCGACCTCGCTGCCCAGCATCGGCGTGGCCAGCTCGATGGCGAAGCCGCCCAGGTAAGGGCCGATCAGCGTGCCCAGGTCCATGCCAGTGTAGCTGGTGTTGCTGGCCGATCCGCGCTGCACGGCGGGCACGCACTTGAACACGATCGCCTGCACCAGCGGCTGGCATGCGCCGAAGCCGCACGCGCCGACGACGGCGGCGATCATGAATCCCCAGATCGACGTTGTGTTGGCCAGCACCACGTACGACAGCGCGAACATCACCAGCGTTGGAACCACAACTCTCTCTGCACCCACGCGGTCGCCCAGCTTGCCGAAAAGCGGACGGGTGAGCATCATGCACACCGCGTTGACCACGAAATACATTCCCACCTGGTCTACGCCCAGCAGCTGCCCGTAGATGGCAATGAACGATGTGGCGCACGAAAACGGGATGGCCAGCACCATGAGCACGAGCGACATCGGGATGGCGCGCTTGGCAAACGCGCGGTCCATCGAGAGCCTGTACGGCGGGCGCGACGCGGCGGTGCCCTCGGGGTCCTTCACGAAAATCTTGACCACGATGCAGCATCCCACCATGAAGGTGCCCGTGATCATGAAGGTGGCGAAGTAGCCCAGCGAGTTAGCCGCCCAGATGGCGAACGCGGGGCCGATCGCCTGCGCCGTGGACTGCGCCAACGTGTAGAACCCGATGCCGCTGCCAATCTTGTCGCGCGGCAGGATGTCGCTGGCGATGGCCAGCCCGAGCGGAGCCGTGCCACCCATGCCGATGCCGTGGATGAGCCTCACCACCACGATGCTCTCGACCGTGGTGGTAAAGGCGTACGCGTACCCGGCCACGGCCAGCACGATGCCGAAGATCAGGAAAAGTCTGCTCTTGGAGAAGCTGTCGAACGCCGGGCCTATGAACGGCCTGATCAGCAGCGCGCTGATGGCGAACGCTCCCGACACGAAGCCCACCGCGGTGGCGGCGGCGCCGAGGCTGTATGCGTAGAGCGGCAGCGCCGTGCCCGAGATGGCCTGCCCCATCATGCGAAGGAAGTTTACCGCCACGAGGGCGATGAAAGGTGCCGTCCAGATGCTCTGGGCGGATGTGCTGGAAGTGCTTTTGCTTTTCATGAATATGCCTGGTTTCCTATAGATTGTTCATCTCGATTGTAGTCTTTTGCTGCACCGATGCGGCATCCTGTCTGCGGAAAGGCAAACCCTGTGCGAGTTAGCGTACAATGGGGCATGTCCTGGCCGCCGTTTGATTCGCAGCGGCGAGACAATCACGCGATGCTCGAGCAGGAAAGAGAAGAAACCATGGGTGAACGAACGGCAGCGAGAAGGACCAAGCTTGAAAACGGGCACGTGAGCGAGGTCGCTTACGACAGCGTACGCGAACGCAATTCGAAGCACGCGAGCAGCCGCGTACTCTCGGCCGTGCTGTCGGCCACGCTGGCCGCTTCTCTCATCTTCACCTTCCCGATCGCTGCTCTGGCCGACGACAGCAGCACGAGCGCGAGCTGGCAAGAAGCCACCGAGCAGTGCCTCTCGGGCAACACCCAGGCGCAGGCGTACAGCTACGCGAGCACGGGCAGCAACGAGGCCGCATCCAGCAGCGCCGCCACCGCCGAAGACCTGCCTTCCAAGTACGACCTGCGCGACCCCAACGGCGACGGCGACCGCAGCGACAGCGTGGTCACGCCCGTGAAGAACCAGCTCCCCTGGGGCACATGCTGGTCGTTCTCGATCTGCGCTGCTAGCGAGACCAGCATCCTCTCCGAGTCGTCGAAGACCTATGCCGACTGGAACATCGACCTCTCGGAGCTTCACCTCGCCAACTCGATCTACCGCAAGGATGGCGCACCCGAAAGCGTGGTGGGCTCGGCACAGGCGGGCGAAGGGTTCAACAGCACCAGCCAGGACCCCAACGAAGGACTGGACATGGGAGGCTTCACCGTCTACGGCTCGACGGTGTTTTCCGCGGGAATAGGCCCCGTGCTCGAATCGTCGGCACCCTACCAGAACAAGAACGGCCTAATCGAGTGCGAGCTTGCCAAGGAGGGGGCCGCCGAAGCCGAGAAGGTCTACCTCACCCAATCCCAGTTCGAGGAGTACAAGAAGTCCGGCGCTAACATCAAGCGGCTCACATGGGCGGGCAACTACGAGGATGCCGGCGGGCAGACCGTCTACACCGATTGGTCGTCCGACTCCAGCCTGTGGAACGCGTCGATCCTCAACCTCGAGAACGGCAACGTCTTGCCCGACACGGCCGTGCGCGAGAACGGCGAGTACGTCCGCACCGACATGAAAGCGGTGGAGGCCATCAAGCGGGAGATGTACGACTACGGACGCGGGGTCGCGATGGCGTTTACCGCGTTCGAGGGCTACTACGATGCAGAATATGCGTCCTACTACAACTGCGATGCCAACCAGGCGAGCCATGCAGTGTGCATCGTTGGCTGGAACGACGACTTCCCGAAAGAGCATTTCAACGGAGGCACGGCTGGATCCACCCCGCCCGAGAACGGCGCCTGGCTGGTGAAGAACAGCTATGGCTCGCAGTCGGAGGACTTCCCCAACTACGGAGAGTTCGGCGAGAAGGAGAATGGCAAGTACACGGGCTACATCTGGGTGTCTTACTACGACAAGTCGATCGCGAACTTCGAGTCGTTCGACTTCGACCTCGGCTCCTACGGCGACAACGAGGAGTACTACATCGACCAGTACGACTACATGACGGCGGACAAATCAATCTGCAACTCATATGACGTGCCGGTAAGCTCGGCCAACATCTTCGAGGCCGACGGCGACATGTCGCTGCGCACCGTGGGGTGCACCACCTACAAGCCGAACACCACGGTGTTCTACCAGGTGTACCTGCTCGACAACCAGGCTGCCACGCCGACCGATCCGGGCCACTCGAAGCTAGCGTACTCATTCGAGGACACCTACCAATACGGCGGCTACCATCGAGCAACCCTCTCCGAAGACAGCTGGATCGCCATGCGCGAGGGCCAGCGCTATGCGGTGGTAACCACGCAGCGCTGCAACGACGACGGCAAATGGTACGTGGGCGTGAACGTCAATTCGGCCCAGACAGGGTTCAAGGCGAGGCTGAACGCCGGCGAGAGCTGGACGAGCGCGCCTTCCGACGAGGCCACCAGCGCCGAGGACATGCAGGGTGCGAGCGAGCAGACCAGCTGGACCGACTGGACCGAGGTGGCGGCGAGCATCAAGAAGGCAGCCAGCGACTTCGAGGTGGACAACGCTTCGATCAAGGCTTTCTCGGAGATTCGCAGCTGGGCCAGCGTCGACGAGCTGTCTGCGCTGGAGGCTGCAATCGCCAAGGCCAAGGCTACGTTGGAGAACTCCGTGGTGAGCACCGACGGAAGCGACGTGCCCGAGGGCACCTCGTGGATGACGCAAGAGCAGTATGACGCGCTGAGCGCCGCAGTGGCCGAAGCCGAGGCCATGCTCGCGCAGGCCGGCAGCGACTACCGCAACACGCTGCTCAACACCACGCCCAGCTCGAGCGAGGTCCAGGATTCGCTCGCTTCGCTGGCGTTCGACCCCTCGAATTGCGGCAGCGCGAGCGGCACCGTGGCGAAGGGCAGCCTGCCGAAAACGGGCGACACGGCCGCTGCCGCGCTGCTGGTCACGCTAGCCTGCGCAGCCGCCGCATCTGTCGCACTGGCAGCATCCCGCCGCCGCAGGCAGTAGCGAGGAAAGTCTCCAGGTGCCAGCGTGGGGTGTGTCGGACCGGCGACTTCTGCAGCGAAGCGAAGCCTGAGCCGGTACGATATACCCCGCGATGGCACCCCGGGAGAGTCTCAGTTCGCACAGATGTCGTTCGCGGATTTTTGTCCGAGATTCGCTTACGAAAAGCCCGGTAAATTTCCTAAAATGCATAGCTGTTCCACGCGTAGTGAAGTCGTGAGCTTATACAGAAAAGCGGAGACGGTCGTAACGAGCATGTTGCGGCCGTCTTTTTTTGTGCCCTCGTTTGGCATGCACGACGAACCTGCGCCGGAGCATTTGTACCACATCGAAAGGAAGTTGAAACACGTGACTACAGCAGTAAGTCAAACCAAGACGGGGGCGGTGCAGCCCAAGTCGGAAGCAACCGAAACGCCGATGGAGAAAGACGCCAAGGCTGCGGCGCGTCCGCTGGTTGCCCACCCCTACCTCTGCCTCATGGGTCTTTTCCTCGGAGGCTTTACCGGAATGTACAGCGAGACCGCGCTCAACATCGCGCTGCCCAACCTGTCAGCGGCGTTTGGCGTGGAGCTTGCCATCGCGCAGTGGCTCGTGGTGGGCTACATGCTGGCCATCGGCGTTGTGCTGCCGTTCTCCAGCTTGCTCGTGAAGTGGGTCCCCGCGAAAAGGCTCACACTCTTCGCGCTGGGAGCGTTCTTCGTGGGAGCCATCGTGAGCGGCGTGGCCAACGACTTCGCCGTGGCGATGGTCGGCCGTGTCGTGCAGGGCATAGGCACCGGCCTCGTGCTGCCGCTCATGTTCTCCATGGTCATGACGGTCATGCCCCCGCAGAAGCTCGGAACCGCCATGGGCATCACCGCGCTTGTCGTGATGTCGGCGCCCGCCATCGGCCCCACTCTCGCAGGATTCCTGATCTCGGCGCTGTCGTGGCGCTGGGTGTTCTTCAGCTTTGCAATCGTGCTGGTGTTTGCAATCGCGTTTACCGTGCGCTTCGCCATCAGCCCCTACCAGATCACCAAGCCGCACATCGACGCGCTTTCAATAGTCACGTCGTGCATCGGCTTTGGCTGCGTCGTGTTTGGCGTGGGCGTTACCAGCCTCTACGGATGGGCATCGGTGCAGGTTATCGCATCTCTCGTGGTGGGCATTGTCGCGCTGGTGTGCTATGCGATCAGGCAGACCAAGATGGACGTGCCCGTGATCGACCTCAAGGTGTTCAAGCATCAGGGCTTCAGGGTCGGCGCCGTGTGCATGATGATCAACTTCGGCATCACGCTTTCGGCCATGTACGTGCTGCCGCAGTTCTACCAGAACGTGCTGCTGATGGCCGTGGCCCTCACCGGCATCGTGATGCTGCCCGCCGGCCTCATCAATGCAGCCGTGAGCGTGTTCTCCGGCAAGCTCTACGACAAGATCGGCGCACGCATCCCGGCAATCGGAGGCTTCTGCCTGTCGGCCATCGGAGCGCTGATGCTGCTCACCGCTTCGACCGAGAGCCCCGTTTGGTTCATCGTCGTGTGCCACATCGTGATGATGCTGGGCGTGCCGCTGGCCATGTCGCCCTGCCAGACGCATGCGCTGGCTTCGCTGCCCCGCGAACTTTCCACCGACGGCAGCACCGCTCTCAACACGATGCAGCAGGTCGTCGGCGCGATCTGCACCGCCGTGGCCACGAGCCTGCTGACCGTGGGTCAGTCGGCCTACATGGCAGCTGGAGACACCGACACCGCCCAGGCCTTCTCGCAGGGCGCCCACATGGGCTTCATGTTCACGCTTGCTCTGGCCCTCGTTGGACTGCTGCTCGCGCTGCTGAGAATCTCGTCGAGCACCACCGCCGGCAACCGCTGGAGGAAGCGCGACCGCTAAGAATTGCCTCGGCGCTTCTCTAAGATTGCCGGGAGCGCCGAGGCCACCAACACGCCGGCCAGTACGAGCACGGCACCGCAGTAGCCCTGCACGCTCAGGATCTCGCCGGCGAGGAAGAACGCGATCACCGCGGACGACAACGGCTCGCAGGCGAAGAGCAGCGCCGTGTGGTCGGCCGTGGTGTAGCGCTGAGCCAGGGGCTGAGCCACGAATCCGAAGGCGCTGCAGATGAGCGCCAGCCCGATCACGGCGCCCCAGTGCGCCGGGTCGGATGGCAGCACCGGGGTCTCGAAGATAAACGAGAAAGCGAATCCAAAGATCGCCGTGAATCCTATCTGCCAGATGCCCAGCAGCAGCGCGTTGTACTTGCGCACGAACCTGTCGACGGCCACGATCTCGGCCGAGTATGCAAGTGCCGACAGCAGGCAGAAGAAGTCGCCGGTCTGCAGCACCAGCGTGCCTTGGAGGCTCAACAGCGCGATGCCCACCAGAGCCAGCAGCACGCCGGTGGTGATGGGCCATTCGGGGAACCTTCGCAGCAGGACCGCGTTGATTACCGGGGCAAACACGACTGCCAGCGCGATGAGGAAGCCGGCGTTCGAAGCCGAGGTGAGCGGCAGGCCGTAGGTGAGGAACGCAAACGAGGCGAACATCATCGCCGCGAGAATCGCTGCATGCACCAGCAGTCCGACGGAGATGCCGCGCATCTTGCGGGCAAAGATCAGCGCCACCACCACGAAGGCGATGCCGAAGCGCAATCCGATAAGGCAGTACGAGGGAATCTGCTCGAGGGCGCACTTCATCATGAGGTACGAGCCGCCCCATGCGATGGCCACGAGGGCCAGCACGATGTCGGCCTTGTGCTGGCTGCTGCTGGAAACCTTCAGCTCCGGCTGAGCCGACCCGTCCGATCCACCGGTACCCTGCAGCGTATCTCCGATGTTCTTGCCATCGCGCATGAAAACCCCTCTCGACCCATTGCCTGTCATTGCCCCGTTGCAAGCCGCCAAGCTCGCAACCGCCGGCCGCAAGCATCCATCGCCAGTTGCCCCAAACGGCAACGTGGCGTGCGTATCTCGGGCGTGCCCCCAACCCGCGCCAACAACGCGCAGCCCATTGCAATCTACATGAAACGCGCGGCGCCCCTCCAGCACCGTCGCATTGCGAGCAGTAACGCGCGGGTGCCCTCCATTGCGCCCGCGCGTTGCCGATATATCGTCTTGCCTCAAACGGCGCATCACGCTCCCCGTGCACGCCGGTCGGTCAAGCCTTACCCTGTTGTATCATTTTTGCATCAGATTACAAAGACCGCCGGGCAAAATCGAACGAATTCGCATTTGAGCCGAGGGTGCCGGCACCTCGTCGAACTACAGAAATTGGAGACCTCACAATGGCAGAAAACAGCAACTCCAGCAGGGTCGCGGCAATGCAGGCAGCACTCGAAGACGGCACCCTGCTGGGCCTCTACAAATCGCTCTACCTCGAGAACAAGAACCAGGAGACGCTGTTTGCGCTCATGACCTGCCTCAAGGAGTCGTTTGCGATCGTGCCCATGAACGCGGTGGGCATGAGCAGCAAGAAAGCCGAGGAGTTGCAGAACTCCGAAGCCGCGCAGAACATGGACGTGGACATGGAGGTTAGGCTCGAGCCCGAGCTGCTGCAGGGCGAGGGCATGCAAACATGGATGCCCGTGTTCTCCACGATCGACGAGGTTCCGGAAGACTACCTCAAGGAGCACGAGTTCGTGACGGGCCGCGTGGTAGACTGCATCGACGTGGCGCACGGGTTCGACGGGCTTACCGGCATCGTGATCGACCCCTACACCACCGCGATGGAGCTGCCGTTCAAGCTTGCGGCGCTCATCGACACCGTGCCGTCGATCCTCGAGCTTGCCAGCCAGGCCGACGAGGAAGCAGCGGAAGGCGAAGGCGAGTAGCGTGAGCTTGCACGAAGGAGAGCTGGCGCAGCGCCTGCAGGAGAGGTTCGGCGAAGCGGACGAGCTGCTGCGCGACGAGCCGATGAAGCTGCACACCACGTTCAAGGTCGGAGGACCGGCCGACTTCATGGTGGAGCCGCACGATGCCGCCGGCGTGGCCGATGCCATCGCGATCGCCCGCGAATGCGGAGCCGACTGGCGCGTGATGGGCTGCGGCTCCAACATCCTGGTGGCCGACGCAGGAGTGCGCGGAGTCGTGATCTTGCTCGACGGCAAGATGTCGGCCATCGAGGTCGATGGCTCCACGGTGCACGCGCAGGCAGGGGCCACGAACGAGGCCGTGGCCGAAGCGGCATGCGCCGCCGGGCTTGCAGGATACGAGTTTGCAAGCGGGATTCCGGGCTCGATCGGGGGCGCCGCCATCATGAACGCTGGCGCCTACGAGGGCGAGTTCAAGGACGTGTGCACGAGCGTGGAATGCCTCACCCCGCAAGGCGAGGTGGTGGAGATAAGCGCCGCCAAAGCCGACTGGAGCTACCGGCACAGCATGATGAGCGACCGCGGCTACGTGGTGCTGGGCGCCACGCTCGAGCTCTCCCCCGGCGACCCGGAGCAGATCCGCGCCAAGATGGACGACCTCGCCGAGCGCAGGCAGTCCAAGCAGCCCCTGGAGATGGCAAGCGCGGGCTCGCCCTTCAAG
>CAVFRF010000022.1:0-15163 GCA_963624975.1 Bacteroidaceae bacterium | reverse complement strand
CACCGCAAGGCCGCTCTCCTCGCGCACGATGGGGCAGCCGACGATGCGCAGGTTGAAGTCCATGTCGGCCACCATCTGCCTCAGCACCGCAAGCTGCTGGTAGTCCTTCTCGCCGAAGCACGCCACGTCGGGCTCCACGATGTTGAAGAGCTTGGACACCACAGTGGTCACGCCGGAGAAGTGGTGCGGACGGTCGGCACCTTCCCAGAGCCTCGCCGCGCTGCCGGCAACCGCATGGCTGGCAAAGTCGAACGACGTGAGGCCGTTGTTCTTGATGTGCTCGGCCATGGCCTCGCCGTACATCTCGGCCACACTGGGCGCGAACACGGCAGCGGCTCCGGCCTCCTGCATCTTAACCAGATCCTGCTCGAGGGTGCGCGGGTATGCGTCGAAGTCTTCCGTCGGGGAGAACTGCGTGGGGTTCACGAAAATGGAAGCCACCACCACATCGACCTCCTCGAGCGCCCTGCGCACCAGCGACTGATGCCCGTTGTGGATGGCGCCCATCGTGGGCACGAGACCGATCTTCTTGCCCGCCTCGCGCGCCTCGGCGCAAAACTCCCTCACGCCGGCCTTGGTCTTGAGCAGCCTGATCTGATTAGCCATGTTTCTTCTCCCCTGGGTATGCATATCGGAAAGCCATGGCCAATGCAATCGCGCCGTCGCGCGCCGATTGCGGCCATGGATTCTTGCAGTCGAATGCGAGCCTGCACGCGTTCTCGCAATATCGCGCATAAAAGCTTAGTGCGCAAGTCTCTTTTGGCATCTGTGAATTACACGAAGCGCCCGACTATGCCCTTTAGCGGGAATTTTGCAGGTAAATGCGCTGGGGCGAGTCGGAACGCTCGACTGGCGCCCGCATGCGCTGAAAGCAGGCGGCCCGCTCTCGATGCCCGGTTGCCACCAAGCGCATCGCCCGGCAAGCGTGTAGAATACATGCACTGGAGCGGGCTTGCAGCAAGGCCGCTCCCCAAGCAATTCGACCATGCCGCGGCAGCTAGCGGTTTCTTGGAAAGGACTTCGAGCATGTACGGACTCAAGACCGAGGTGTTCTTCGACAGCGCGCACTTCCTGGCCGACTACTACGGCAAGTGCGAGAACCTGCACGGCCACAGGTGGAAGGTAGTGGTTTATCTCGCGCAAGAGGAACTGCAGACAGAGGGCACGATGCGCGACATGGTGCTGGACTTCGGAGTGTTCAAGAAGGAGGCTCGCGCGCTGGCCGAGGAGATGGATCACACGTTCCTGGTGGAGGACGGCACGCTCAAGCCCGAGACCATCGCGTGTCTGGAATCCGAGGGATTCAAGCTCACCATCCTGCCCTTCCGCACCACGGCCGAGAACCTGGCGAAGTTCTTCGCCGACACCCTCATCGAGCGCGGCCTGCCGGTTTCGCAGATCGACTGCTTCGAGACCCCCAACAACTGCGCGACCTATTACGTGAAGTAGCGGGGGGATGATTGGCATGGCAGAAGATTGCGAGATCGAGGTAAGGCCAATCTGCTACGAGACCGACCTCGAGGCGGCGGCGAGCATCTGGAACGAGGTGGTGCGCGATGGCGTGGCATTCCCGCAGGACGAGGAGCTGACGCTCGAGACGGCCCGCGAGTTCTTCGACTCGCAGACCGCGGCGGGCGTGGCAGTGGAAGTCGGCAGCGGCAAGGTCTGCGGCCTCTACATCCTGCATCCCAACAACGTCGGACGTCTGGCGAGCATCTCCAACGCCAGCTACGCCGTGGCTGCCAACATGCAGGGCCGTCACATCGGCGCCAAGCTGGTGCTCGACTCGATCGAGACAGCCAAGCGCGAGGGCTTCCACGCGCTGCAGTTCAACGCGGTGGTGGAGAGCAACGCCTCGGCCCGCCACCTCTACAGCAAGCTCGGATTCGAGGAGCTTGGGCGGGTGCCCAGCGCGTTTCGCCGCGACGACGGCACCTACGAGAACGTGTACATATACGTGTACGACCTCACGAAGTAGGCTTCGCAACTTGCTTTCGGCTCGCGAGCGCATCGTCGAGCGCGAGCCGAAAGCAATTCACAGCGCTACGCCATCTTGGCTTCGTAGCCTTCCTCGGTGATGGCGGACAGCAGCACGTCGTCGGCAACGTCGGCGGCGAGATTTGCCACCGCGGTTTTAGACTCCAAATCCACATCGGCGCTCGCTACGCCGTCGAGCTTCTCCAGAGCATCCTTCACGTGCTTCACGCAGTGCTGGCACATCATTCCCTCTACATGGATCGTCTTCTGCATCGTGGTCTCCTTTTCACTTGAGCTTGGCATGTCTGCTATCGAAGCGGCGATGGCGGGCACGTCGAGCGTGCCCTCTTGCACCGTGCTTTCCCGGGTGACGAAGCGGGGCTTCCACGTGCGCAGACGCAGCGCGTTGGACACCACGCAGATGGAGCTGAGGCTCATGGCCGCGGCCGCGATCATGGGGTTGAGCGTGATGCCCGCGAACACGAACACGCCTGCAGCCAGCGGAATGCACACCGCGTTGTAGAACAGCGCCCAGAACAGGTTCTGCTTGATGTTGCGCATCACGGCGCGCGAGAGCTGGATGGCTGCGGGCACGTCCATGAGGTCGCTGCGCATGAGCACCATGTCGGCGGTCTCCATCGCGATGTCGGTGCCTGCTCCGATGGCGATGCCCACGCTCGCGCTGGCGAGGGCCGGCGCGTCGTTGATGCCGTCGCCCACCATCGCGGTGTCTCCCGATTCGCTCTTGCGCCTCACGACGCTGGCCTTGTCTTCGGGAAGCACGCCCGCGACGACCTCGTCCACATGGCATTGCTGCTGTACGGCGTGCGCCGTGCGGGAGGTGTCGCCGGTGAGCATCATGGTGCGGATTCCCATGGCCTCAAGCTCCGCTATGGCGCGGGCGCTGGTGGGCTTGACGGTGTCGGCCTCGGCGATGATGCCCAGCAGGCGGCCGTCGCAGGCGAAGAGCAGCGGGGTTTGCCCGAGGTCGGCCAGCCTGTCGAGCGTCTGCTCGGCCGTGCCAACGTCGGTGCCGCGCTCCGTGAGCATGCGGAGGTTGCCGGCCATGCACCTCTTGCCGGCCACGATGCCCTCGACCCCAAGGCCCGACAGCGGCACGAAGCCCTCGACCTGCCGCAGCGCCACGCCGTGCTCTTCTGCGAAGTCGCAGATGGCACGCGCCAGCGGGTGCTCTGAGAGAGCTTCGAGCGAGTACGCCACCGAGAGCAGCTCGCCGGCCGCCACGCCTTCTGCGGGCTGCACCGCGACGACGCGCGGATTGCCCTGGGTGATGGTGCCGGTCTTGTCGAACACCACGGTGCGGATGTCGCGGGCACGCTGCAGCGCGTCGGCCGACTTGACCAAGATGCCGTTGGTGGCCCCGCGCCCCGTTCCCACCATGATGGCGGTGGGGGTCGCAAGACCCAGCGCGCACGGGCACGAGATCACGAGCACCGAGATGGCACGCCCAAGAGCTGCGGCCAAACCTGCGCCGAGCGCCATCCACACCACGAACGTAACCACCGCCACGGCGATCACGGCGGGCACGAAGTATCGGCTCACCGTGTCGGCGAACTTCTCGATTGGAGCCTTGGAGCTTGTGGCCTCGTCGACCATGCGAGCGATGTTGGCGATGGCGGTGTCGTCGCCCACATGCTCGGCGCGCATCTTGAACCAGCCCGACTGGTTGACGGTGGCGCCTATCACCTGCGCGCCCACGCCCTTCTCCACGGGGATGCTCTCGCCGGTGATGGCCGACTCGTCCACCGAGGCGCTGCCTTCCACAATCGTGCCGTCTACCGGCACTCCCTGCCCCGGCCTCACCACCAGGATGTCGCCCACGCGCACCTGCTCGACCGGCACCTCGACCTCCGCCGCGCCATCGACGCGCACCGCCATCTTGGGCGTGAGGTCCATGAGCTTGGAGATTGCGCTGGTGGTCTTGCCCTTGGCGCGCGACTCGAAGTACTTGCCCAGTGTAATGAGCGCGAGAATCATGGCGGCCGACTCGAAGTAGAGGTCCATCGACGCCTCGTGAGCAGCTTGCATGTCGCCCGCGCCCATGGCAAAGCCCATCCTGTACATGGCGCAGATGCCATAGATGGTGGATGCCGCCGACCCGAGCGCGATGAGCGAGTTCATGTTGGGAGCGCCGTGGATGAGCGACCCGAATCCATTGGAGAAGTAACGGTGGTTGACCCCCAGCACCGGGATGAGCAGCAGCAGCTGCGTGAGCGCGAACGGCACCATGTTCTGCATGCCAGAGAGAAACGCGGGAAGCGGCCAGCCGAACATATGGCCCATGCATATATAGAAGAGCGGAATGGTGAACACGAGCGACACCACAAGGCGGTGCAGCATCTCCCTCTGCGCCTTCTCGGCCGCATCTTGCGCTGAGTTGGAGCGCGATGCTGCGCTCGACGGCGCTGTCGCAGTCGCCCCGGTCGCCGCAGCCGAGCGAGGCGTTGCCGAGTAGCCCGCCTTGCTCACCGCCGCCGATATGGCCTCGAGGGTCTCGGGGCGACCGTCGTACTCGACCTCCATGCTGTTCTTGAGAAGGTTGACAGCAACGTCATCGACCCCGTCGACCGCCACTGTGACCTTGCTCACCCTGGCCGAGCACGCCGCGCACGTCATGCCAGTCACATCGAACATCTGCTTCATGCACGAACCTCTTCGCCATTCAAGTCTGCAGACGAGCTGCATCGAGTTGTTACCATCGAACCCGGCTTTGTCGGATACGGCACAATGTTAGCCTTGTCTAAACATTACAGCGCGATTATATACCGCTCGCACGCAAGCTCTTGCTGAGACTCGCCAGGTGCCAGCGTGGGGTGTGTCCGAACGGCGACTTTTGGCCGAAGGCCAACTGAGCCGTTTGGATATATCCCACGATGGCACCCCGGGAGACTCGCCGTTTCTCGCAATTTCTACTAGAGACTCCGCCTGGGATGCCCTGTGCGGGACATACCATAACGGCTCAGGCTGGGCTTTACAGCCAGAAGTCGCCGTTACGGCACGCCCCACAGGGCCCCGGCGACTCAACCATAATGTAATTGTGACTCTCCAGGTGCCGACGTGGGGTGTGCCTTAACGGCGACTTCTGCAGCGAAGCGAAGCCTGAGCCGGTAAGGTATACCCCGCGGCGGCACCCCGGGAGACTTACAAGCCCCGAGCTGCTTGACACCCGTGGATGGTCTTCCTGCGAATCGTAACAATTTGGCAACAGCGGCAGAGTCTATAATGTGGAACCAGCTACGAACGCACAGGCTACGACCCTAAGGAGACCCTCAGTGGCAAAGGTCAACCAGAATTACGGCAAGCTTCCCGGAAGCTATCTCTTCTCCGAAATTGCAAAGCGCACTGCAGCCTATGCAGAGGCGCATCCCGAGGCCAAGCTCATCAAGATGGGCATCGGCGACGTGACGCGTCCGCTGGTTCCCGCGGTAATCGATGCCATGCATGCCGCCGTGGACGACCTCTCGCGTGCCGAGACGTTCCACGGGTATGGCCCCGAGCAGGGCTACGACTTCCTGCGCGAAGCCATCGTGGAGAACGACTTCAAGGCTCGCGGAATCGACATCGCGGCCGACGAGGTGTTCGTGTCCGACGGAGCCAAGTCCGACTGCGGCAACATCGGCGACCTGCTCGACGTGGACAACAAGGTGGCCGTGTGCGACCCGGTGTATCCCGTGTACGTGGACACCAACGCCATGGCGGGGCGTGCCGGCGACTACGATGCCGAGCACGAGTGCTGGACCAACATCCACTACATGCCCACCACGGCCGAGAACGGCTTCTCCCCCGCCCTGCCGGAGGGCAAGGTGGACGTAATCTACCTCTGCAGCCCCAACAACCCCACGGGCACCGTGCTCAACAAAGACCAGCTTGCAGCCTGGGTGGAGTACGCCAACGCCAACGGCTCGATCATCATGTTCGACGCCGCGTACGAGCGCTTCATCGTGGAGGACAACGTGCCCCACAGCATCTTCGAGATCGAGGGTGCACGCACCTGCGCGATCGAGTTCCGCTCCTTCTCCAAGACCGCGGGATTCACCGGCGCCAGGTGCGGCTACACCGTGGTGCCGCGCGACCTCGTGCGCGACGGGCAGTGTCTCAACGCCATGTGGAACCGCAGGCAGACCACCAAGTTCAACGGCGCGTCGTATGTGATCCAGCGCGGTGCCGCAGCCGTCTACTCCGAGGAAGGCGCGGCGCAGGTCGAGGCCACGCTGGACTACTATCGCAAGAACGCCAAGGTGATCAAGGAAGGCCTGGAGACTGCAGGCTTCACTGTATACGGCGCGGTTAACAGCCCCTACATCTGGTGCAAGACGCCGGAGGGCATGGGCTCGTGGGAGTTCTTCGACAAGCTGCTCACGGAGGCCAACATCATCACCACGCCGGGTGCCGGATTCGGACCTTCGGGCGAGGGCTACATCAGGCTCACCGCGTTCGGCAATGCCGACGATGCCATGGAGGCCATGAGCCGCATCAAGAAGATGATGGCGTAGCAGCGGCGGGCATCCGCCACTCAACCTGCAAATCCAAGAGACCCCTTGCCGCGACTGTTGACGCCGCTGCAAGGGGTCTTTTGTCGAGCGGGCGAACTCGCAGGGTTCGCCGTTACGCGGCATGAACCTTCCAGGCGCGGTTGCGCACGACGATATATGCCGCAGTCGTGGCGACGGACGTGACCACCCACGACACAGGGTACACCAGCATGAGGAACTCGAACGTGGGGTGGTGCGGGAAGACCGCGAACAGCCACACCAGCCGCAGCACGCAGGTGCCGAACACCGCGATGATCGAGGGCGTGAGCGAGTAGCCGTAGCCTCGCATCAGGCCGCCGGTGACCTCGTAGCCCACGACGATGAACGACACCCCCAGCACGTACATGAGGCGGATGCTGGCATAGTGCGCAGCACCTGCCTCGGTGGTGAACAGCCCGATGAAGAAGCCCTGACAGCCCACGTACAGCGCGATGTCTACAAGCACTCCCACGAGGCATCCCACGATCGAGAGCGTCGCGATGCGCTTGCAGCGGTCGCGGAGGCCGGCCGCGTAGTTCTGGCTGGTGAACGTGATGCCAGCCTGCACGAACGCGGTGATCACAGCGTAGTTGAGCTGCTCGAAGATGAGCGCCGTGGATGCGCCCGCGATGGCATCGGAGCCGCACGAGTTGATGCCCGATTGCAGGCACACGTTGGAGAAGGTGAACAGCACGCCCTGGAATCCCGTGGGCACGCCGATGCGCAGTATGCGCGCCAGCGTGGCGCCGTCGAAGCGTAGCTTGCGGAAGCTCAGGCGAAACTCGGGGCTCTCGTGCATGATGAATATGGTGACCAGCACCGCCGAGAGGCCGTACGATGCCGAGGTGGCAGCGGCCACTCCAGCCACGCCCCAGCCGAAAACGCAGGTGAACAGCAGGTTGAGCGCCAGGTTGAGGAGCGCGGCCACGGCCAGCGCGTAGAGAGGCCGCTTGGTGTCGCCCACCGCACGCAGGACCGCCGAGGTAAAGTTGTAGACCATGAGAAACGGCATGCCAATGCAGAAGATCGCGAGGTAGAGCTGCGCTTGCTCGATCACGTTGTCGGGCGTTGCGAGCAGCAAGAGGATGGGCCTGGCGAACACGATGCCTGCGATGCCGAGGACCACTCCCCCGATTATCGCGAACAGGTACGAGGTATGGATTGCCTCTTGGATCCCGCGCGTCTTGCCGCTGCCCATGAGCGATGCCACCACCACGGTCGATCCCACCGACACGCCGAGCATGAGGTTTACCAGAAACGAGATGACCTGCGCGTCGGAGCCCACGGCCGCAAGCGCGGTGCTGCCCACGAACTGACCCACCGTGGCGGAATCCATGGCGTTGAAGAGCATCTCCAGCATGCCGCTGATGGCGAGGGGGATCGCGAAGCTCACGATCTTGGGGAGAATGGGACCCTCGAGCATGTTGATGTGCTTGTCGGCGCCACGTTTGGCGCGTTTGCCGCGCTGCTCGGGCTGGCTACCCCCGTCGTCGCGTTGCTCGTCTAGCTCATCGTGTTGTGCGCGCGCCAAATGCATGCGAAATGCTCGTTCTCCAAATTGAATGCCGATGTGATGCAACCCTCAATCGAGTCTATCACCGGCCAGGGGAACGTGTTCTCAAGAGACACGCGAGCGCGAAGTGGCGGCGATGTCCCTTACGACCTCGGCGGCTATGAGCAGGCCCATCGCCGAGGGGGAGAACGCGGTGCTGCCCGGGATGCTGCGCTTGCCGGGGGCGAGCGGCTCGGTTGAGGCCGCGTCTGCGCAGCCTGTTGCTGCCGCCACCGGCTGCTCGCGCGAGTACACCACCTTGAGCGAATCGACGCCCCGACGTCGCAGCTCCTTGCGCATCACCTTGGCAAGCGGGCACACGCTGGTGTCGTAGATGTCGGCCACCTCGAAACGCGACGGGTCGAGCTTGTTGCCCGCTCCCATCGCGCTGATCGCCGGCGTGCCGGCGGCCTTCGCAGCCTCGACGATCGCGAGCTTGGCCGCCACGGTGTCCACGGCATCCACCACGTAGTCGTACTCCGCGAAGTCGAACTCGCCGGCGTTCTCCGGCAGGAAGAAGCATTTGCGAGCCTCCACCTGCGCCGCAGGGTTGATGTCGAGCACCCTCTCCCCCATCACGTCGACCTTCGCACGGCCCAGCGTGCTGTGCAGGGCCACGATCTGCCGGTTGATGTTGGTGAGGCTCACCGTGTCGGCGTCTACGAGCGTGAGATGCCCCACTCCGCTGCGGGCGAGCGCCTCCACCACGTGGCCGCCAACTCCCCCGATGCCGAACACGGCCACATGCGCGGCGCATAGCCGCGCCATGGAGTCGCATCCCAGCAGAAGCTGCGTTCGGGAGAACTGGTCTTGCTCGCTCATCATGCCTACCTTTCTTCAAGTGAACCGCAGGGCGTGTCGCGTCCAGGCCGCCAAACATTGTATCGCAGCAGCAATATTTTCCAGCCGCCCGCACGCTCCGTATTGATACGATAGCAGTCGACGATGTTTGAGCCGGATAGCAGGCGCATCTCGTCCGACCACATTTCGAACTGCAATTCGAAGCAGAAGGACAACCGACGGCAATCATGAGCGACAACAAGCTGAGAGAACTGGAAAATGCGGCCGCCACGGGAACGGCGGACGACGTTGCAGCGCTGCTGACGGAGCACGGGCCCTTCGGCGACACCACTGTGGCGTTTGCAATCGCCGTGTCGCGCGGACAGACGCAGATGGCCGAGATGCTGGGCACCCCCGGCAACGAGATGCTCAAGACGCTTGGCAGCAACGCGCTGGGCGACTACGGCGACTTCATGGTGTGCGGGGGAAGCATCGCGATGTCGGGATTCGTGGGCCACCCGCGTTTCCCCTACGACTTCTTCCAAATCGAAACGGATGGCAGCAACTGCGACACGATAGTCGCGCTGTCCGGCAAGGGGCTCTTCGGCCCCGGGGTGCTCACCTCCATCGTGTCGAGCTGCCTCTACCAGGTGGGGCGCTACGGCAAGGAGCTGCGCGCGAACGAGGAGTACTACCTCGCGCAGGGCACCAGCAAGTACTCGGAGAGCGACCTTGCAGCCTGGCGCGAGCGGGAGGCCACGTACATGCAGGCGGCCGAACAGCTCTGCAACATGATGGGCGACGTGCTCGACGCGCAGCGCATCATGATCGGCAAGGTCGACGTGTTCGCATACGACCGTGTCACCGAGTTCCTATGCAGGCACTTTCCGCAAGATATCTCGCGCGCCTGGGTGCCGTCGCGATGGCGCTTCGAGGAAAGGCCCCTCGACCGCCGCGAGCTTGCCAACCTGCGGTGCGTGTTCCCGCTTCTCGACCCCGAGGACGTACCGCGCAAGGAGGCGCTCATGCGGTGCCTGGCAATCAACGGCATGACCGAGGAGCTGCGCTGCATGCAGAGCTGGGAGGGAATGTTCACCGAAGAGAGCCTCGAAACGTGCATCTCGCTCGCATCGCGGGGAGGGCATGCCGACACGGCGGCTTTCCTGCTCGACTGCAAGGTAGCGATGCAGGAGGACGCGCCCGAGGAGCCGGGGCTGGACTCGCTTTTCCTGTAGAGCGCTTCCGGCGCAATGGGTGGCGCGCTGGGCGGTGGCGGGCTATCATGTTGGGCATGAATGACTCCAGCGCATCGCAGCATCAGCAATATGCACTCGCCCTCAAGGTCGTGGATCTGGCCAAGGCCCAGATCGTTGCCGACAATCACTTCCTGTCGTCTGCCATCGGGCAATTGAGACCGGCGGAAGCGAAGCTCGACACGGCGAAGGCCACGACTGGCGGAGCTCCTTTCGCCACCGATGCGCGAACGCTCTTCGTGGATCCCGCAAACCTGCTTTCTCGCTTCGTGGAGGAAGGCGAACCGCCAACTCGCGATCTCTTGCACACCATCTTGCATTGCGTGTTCCTTCACCCATTCGTGGGCGCCAACATCCGTCCCGACGACTGGAATCTCGCCTGCGACATATCCTGCGAGCTGGTGGTCGCGCAGGTTTGCGGCCCACGCTCAGGTACGCGTGGCGCCGATATCGACCATGCTCTCAAGAGGCTGGCGTTGAAGGTGCCCGAATCGGTGACTGCCGAGAAAGTCTATGCGGTCCTGCGCGACGGAGCGTTGGAAGACGAGCGGGCAAGCTGGCGGGAGCTGTTCGCCTCTGACGATCACTCGCCATGGTACCGCGGTCGCGCACACGGCGCGGGCAAGGCTGCCGAGGACAAGCCGGAGAAGGATGAGGACGACCTCGACCAGCACGACGCCAGCTCGTCGCGAGAAGGCCACGGCGTGCGCGGCGACGACGAGCTTTCCGGCGGAACGCCGACCGATGGCGGCGGCAACACCGAAGGCAAGCCCGCCGGCGACTCCCCCGACCCCGATGCCCGCGACAGCAGCGACGACCCCGCTGCTACCGGCACCGCATCGCATACCCCCGGGGAGCACACCGGCAACCGAAGCATGTTCGCGAGCGCGGCAAGCACCGACGCGGTCACGCAAACAACACGCGTGCAAGACGAGCGCGAAGCAGAGCAACGGTGGCGCAAGGTTGCCAAGTCGATGAGCGTGGACCTGCGCACCATCTCCAAGAAGCTGGGCGCCAACCTGGGCGAGCTTCTCCAGGGACTCGACCAGGCCAGCAGGCAAACCGCCGACTACCGCGAGTTCTTGCGGCGCTTCGCAGTGCCCACCGAGGTCATGAAGCTCTCCGACGACGAGTTCGACACCATCTTCTACACCTACGGGCTTTCGCTCTACAGCAACATGCCGCTCGTGGAGCCGCTGGAGTACCGCGTCGACAAGCGCGTGCGCGAGTTCGTGATAGCCATCGACACCTCGGGCTCGGTCTACGGCGACCAGGTGCGCGATTTCGTGGCGCTCACCTACGACGTGCTCAAGTCGAGCGAAACGTTCGACCGGCGCGTGAAGATCAAGATCGTACAGTGCGACACAGAGGTGCAGCACGTAGACGAGGTGGATTCGCTCGACGAGCTGCGCCGATGGTGCGGCAAGATGCAGGTCTTCGGCGGCGGGGGCACCGACTTCAGGCCGGTGTTCGAGTGCGTGGACGCCATGCTCGAGCAAGGCGAGCTGAAGGACCTCGGGGGCCTGATCTACCTCACCGACGGCTACGGGGTCTACCCTAGCTGGGTTCCCGGATACAAGACGGCGTTCGTGTTTGGCGACAAGGACCACGACGAAAGTGGCGTGCCGCCATGGGCGATGCGCGTGACCATAGATGCCGCGCACATGGGCGGAGCAAGCTGGAGAGAGATAGCGCGGGGTTAGGCCGGCGCGCCAGGGCAGGAGGACAAGCAGATGAACATCAAGCAGGCAACCCAGCAGATCGAGGGCGCGATCGAGGCCTATCTGCTCAAGGACGGCCGGGGCCTCTACAAGATCCCCACCCATATGCAGCGCCCCATCATCATGCTGGGCCCTCCCGGCGTGGGCAAGACGGCCGTGGTGGAGCAGATCGCCGACCGCATGGGCCTCAACTTCGTGTCGTATTCCATCACGCATCACACCAGGCAGAGCGCGCTGGGCCTGCCGTTCATAGAGCACGAGAGCTTCGGCGGGCGCAGCTACAGCGTGTCGGAGTACACGATGTCCGAGATCATCGCGGCTGTCTACCACGCCATGGAGAGCTCGGGGGTGAGCGAGGGGATTCTCTTCCTCGACGAGGTAAACTGCGTGTCGGAGACGCTGGCGCCCGCGATGCTGCAGTTTTTGCAGTACAAGACGTTCGGCCAGCACAAGCTGCCCGAGGGGTGGGTGATCGTGACGGCCGGCAATCCGCCCGAGTACAACCGTGCCGCACGCGAGTTCGACCCGGCGATGATGGACCGTCTCAAGAAGTTCGACGTGGAGGCCGACCTCAAGGTGTGGCTGGAATACGCGCAGACGCGGGGCCTGCACCCGGCAGTGCTCACCTATCTGGACAGCAAGCCGGGCAACTTCTACAGCGTGCATGCCGACGTGCGCGGCACCAGAATCGTGACGGCGCGCGGCTGGGAGGACCTCTCTCGCATGCTGGCGGCATACGAGGCCATCGGCCGTAGCGTGGATTCGGAGCTTGTGGGCCAGTACCTGCAGGATGCTGCAATAGCGGAGGATTTCGCGCTGTACTACGAGCTGTTCTGCAGGTACAGCGACGACTACAAGGTCAGAGAGATCATGGCCGGCCAGGCTGAGGGCACGGTGGTCGAGCGCGCGCGGGCGGCGGCCTTCGACGAGCGGGTGGCGCTGGTGGGGCTGCTGGTGGATGCGATCGGCGGCGACGTGCGCGACGCGATGGTTCGCGAAGAGGCGCTGCGTGCGACCCGCGACGACGTGCTGGGAATGAAGGCCGCGCTAGAGAACGGCGCGGACAGCGACGGCTCGCCCGTCGATGTCGTGGAGGCGAGAATCGCCGAGCTTCGCATGATGCCCGACGTGCGCAAGCGCGATGCCGGAGCAGCCGTCGACAAGACGCAGGTCAAGGCCGAGAGGCTGGCCATCATGGGCAAGCTGCGCGACGCTGTGGTCGCCTCGCAGGCCGCGGGCGCAGCAGATACGGCTGCGGCTCCGTCGACCTTC
Source organism: Bacteroidaceae bacterium (assembly GCA_963624975.1). GTDB lineage: Bacteria > Actinomycetota > Coriobacteriia > Coriobacteriales > CADBOM01 > CAVLCC01. The sequence goes on along the minus strand of CAVFRF010000022.1, from coordinate 2,076 downwards.
GATGCCGTGAAGGCCGCGTTCAACAAGGAGTGCGCAGCGCACGTAGAGGTAGCCAAAACCTGCGCGTTGCAGCTCGACAACATCCTAGACTTCCTGGTCCAGATCTTCGGGGAGGGTCAGGAGACGCTCATCTTCGTAACGAAGCTTGCCGTCGACCCGGTGTTCATGAAGTTCGCCGGCCAGCACGCCAGCGAGAAATATCTCGAGCGCAACAAGAGCCTGCTGTTCCACGAGAGGAGCCTAGACCTGCTGCATGAGGCGGAACGCTTGCAGGGGTTGTAGACACGTCGCGGTTCCGCCCGAGGTCGCACTACATCTTGAATGGTCGATGTTAATTCACGGCAACAATAGTGCGATTGGCGAGTTAAAACAGGTTTAACCGCCAGACAGGGTTCGACAATCGAATGCGTATGTTAGGTTTGCAAACGGCGCACCTGCGAAAGCGGGTGCCTGTTTTGCGTTTGGGCATATTGCGGGCAGGGCAATCGCAACCTGCCGTTATCTGCAAGTGCCCCATTATGGAGGGTATTTATCTATGGGAAAGATGAAAACCTGGCTAACCATTCCCCAACCCAGGCTCGGAGTGCTTGGGTTGCTGATTCTGCTGGTCATCACGGGACTGGTTACGCCGCTGTCTCTCGACATGTACACCCCTGCGGTGCCTCACATGACCGAGCACTTCAACACGACCGCCTCGACGGTGAACCTCACGCTCGTGGGCTACTTCCTGTTCTTCGCCATCGGCATGCTGATCTTTGGCCCCCTGAGCGACAAGCACGGGCGCAAGCCGGTGTTTCTGCTGGGAATCGTCGTGTACACGGCCGGAAGCGCGCTGTGCGCAATGGCGAGCAGTATCGAGGCGCTCATCGCATTCAGAATCGTCGAGGCGCTGGGCGCCGGAGCTGTGAGCGCGGTGTCCACCGCTGTGGTCAAGGACGCTTTCGAGGAGTCCAAGCGCGAGCTGGTGCTGTCGGTGATGCAGGTGATGTTCGTTATCGGCCCTGTGCTCGCACCTGTTATCGGAGCGTTCATCGTGCAGGTTGCCGACTGGCGCATGACATTCTGGGTGCTGGCCGCAATCGGCGCCGTGTGCTTCTTGCTCATCCTGCTGTACAAGGAGACGCTCGACCCCGAGGACCGCTACGACGGCACAGTGGCTGGCAGCCTCAAGAACCTCGTGGTGGCTGCTAAGGACAAGGGCTTCAGCTCGTTTCTGCTCATCGTCAGCTCGTTCAACCTCCCCTACATGGGGTATGTGGCCGTGGCATCCTACGTGTACATCCAGTTCTTCGGCCTCACCGAAGTTGCCTACAGCCTCTACTTCGCGCTCGCAGCGCTCATGGGCGCCGTGGGTCCGTTCGTGTGGATGTTCGCCCAAAGGGTGATGAACGCGCGCAACTTCACCAGCCTCATGATCGTGATCGCGTTGGCCACCGGCATCGCCATGATCGTGGTGGGGCAGCTCAGCGCCACGCTGTTCTGCATCGTGTTCCTGCTCTACACCATCGCCGAGTCGTGCATCCGACCCTACAGCACCAACATCCTGCTGTCGCAGCGCGAGGACGACACGGGAGCGGCCTCGTCGCTCATCAACTTCGCGCAGACCGCCGCCGGCTGCATCGGCATGGGACTGGTGGTGCTGCCCTGGCCCAACTACGTGATCGGCGTGGGCGCGGTGATCGTCATCACCATGATACTGGCCGGAGCCGGCTGGGTAGCGCTTTTGAAGTCCGACATAAAGCTAAGGAGAATCAAGGACTAGGCGAGTCGCCAGGTGCCAGCGTGGGGTGTGTCGGACAGGCGACTTCTGCAGCGTAAGCGAAGCCTGAGCCTGTACGATATACCCCGCGATGGCACCCCAGAAGACTCGCCGTTTCTCGCAATTTCTACTCGAAACTCCACCTGGTATGCCCTGCGCGGGACATACCATAACGGCTCAGGCTGGGCTTTACAGCCAGAAGTCGCCGTTACGGCACGCCCCGCACAGGGCCCCGGCGACTCAACCATAATGTAATTGTGACTCGCCAGGTGCCGACGTGGGGTGTGTCGGACAGGCGACTTCTGCAGCTTTAGCGT
>CAVFRF010000021.1:0-12796 GCA_963624975.1 Bacteroidaceae bacterium | reverse complement strand
AGGAAAAGAGGTAACCAAAGACAATAGGAGTGGTAGCTAAGTTGTCAAATATTCAACCTTGTCGAGGAATGGGTGATAGCACCCTCCAACGAGCTCATATTCTATACCCTGGACGAGTTCAACGAATATTGCTCCGAGCGTGTCGCCTGGCTCAACGACAGGCCGTTTTCCGACAAGGAGGGCTCAAGGCGCGAGGCTTTCCTCGACGGGGAGGCCGACGAGCTGCTGCCGCTTCCCGCGGAGCGCTTCGAGCTTTGCGAGTGGCGACGATGCAAGGCCGCGCCGAACTACCACGTCCGCATAGGCTACATGCACTATTCGGTACCCCACGCCCTCGTCGGCAGGACCGTCGATGCGCGCGTATCGGCCGGCAAGGTGTGCATCTTTGACGGCGGCGACCTCGTCGCCGAGCACGCGCGGCTGTCTGGCAGGAAGAACCAGTACTCCACCGTCGTCGAGCATATGCCCGCAAACCACAAGGAGGTGGAATCGCCCTGGTCGCCTGACAGGTTCACCTCATGGGCGGCGAAGATCGGGCCAGAGACCGAGGTTGCCATACGTGCGGTCTTGGCCTCAAGACCGGTCGTGGAGCAGGCCTTCGTCCCTTGCCGCAACATGCTGGGGCTTGCCAAGCAATATGGTCCTCGCTATCTCGAGCGCGCCTGCGCCAGGTCGAACGAGCTTGCCGCCGTCCCCAGCTACACGGGGCTTAAGAACGCGATATTGGCGATGCGGGACGCCGAGCGCCACGACAGGGCCGCCAACCCCTCTGCCGCAAAAAGCGCAAGGGCGCGGGTCGTCGACAACGCGAAGGGCGCTGGCCGGCTTCGCGGGGCGGACGCGTACAGGCGGGCGAAAGGGGGCGAGGCCACATGCTGACCGAGGAGGACTTCGCCAGGTTCAAGGAGTTCAGGTGCACCGCCATGGGCAACAAGCTCAGAGAGATCATAGACGACCCCGCCTACGACTCGATGACGTTCGAGGAGAAGGTCAAGGAGATGATAGACGCCCAGGCCAACGCGAAGGTCACGAACAAGATCCAGAAGCTGAGCAAGGCGGCCGGGTTCAAGCTGGCCGACGCCTGCGTCGAGGAGATAGTCTATCTGCCCGAACGGACGCTGAGCAAGGACCGCATCGCGCGCCTTGCGTCCTGCAAGCGGGTTGATGACAACGAGGTCGTCGCCATAATCTCGAAGACGGGGTGCGGCAAAAGCTACATCGCCCAGGCGCTCGGCAACGCGGCTTGCCGCAACCTTCATTCCGTCCGCTACCGCCGGCTTGCCGACATATTCGCGGACCTGAACCAGGCGCGCGCTGCTTGCGATGGGAGCTACTACGAGAGGATAGACGAGTTCAAGACGGTGAAGGTCCTCATAGTGGATGACTTCATGACGACGCCGATAACCACGGAAAACGCCATAGACCTGTTCGAGATACTCGAGGCGAGGGAGGGAACCGGGGCGACGCTCATCGCCTCCCAGCTTGAGCCCAACGAGTGGTATCTGCGCATCGAGGGAGAACTTATGGCCGACTCGATTTTGGGACGTACCGGTTCAACGGCGAGGTATCTTGACCTCGACGGGCCGAACATGCGTGAATACTTCGCCAGGAAAAAACAAGAGGAGGAAGCCAGTACCAACTAGAGCTGATTCGCGGTACCGTCATTTGCTGACTGGCGGTACCGCGAAGGCTTACTACTCAAGCCGACGGTCTTTCCGATGAGAACCTCTATCAAAGCAAACGTGCAATCCTTCGCAACTTATTCTCGTCAAGAACGATTCCCATCATTTGAAAGCGAGCCAACTCCATTGGCGAAGCATAGCCAAGTGCATTGATGAAATATATAACCAGTTCGTAGGCCGTCATACCAGAACGTTCTCGTATATGTTTTGAAGCGCCATTATTAATCAGCAATCTCACCATATCCTCATCGCAATGAACAGCCGCAAGCATCAGCGGAGTGAATCCATCTCCGTTGCGCGCATCTATATCTGCATGCGCGTCGATCAGAAGCTTGGCGATTCTCTGATTGGTCTGAGGTGCAGCATGTCGAGAGGTTATCGCGAAATGCAAGGCCGTAGTCCCTTGTATTGTGGGGATGTTGGGATTGGCATGACTGCCTAGAAGCCATCTAACAACGTTTTCGCTGCCGTATGCTGTGGCTGCAACCAACGCAGTACTGCCGGAGTTGGTATCCTTGCCATCAATGTTCGCACCAAATTCGAGTAGAGTCTGCGCAGATTGCAAATCCCCGTATTGGCAAACGACACCGAACAGATCGTTTATGTCGAGATTTGTTAGCAGCGTCTTATCTCGTCTGTACTGTTCAAGCAGTTTGTTGGTCTTGCGAGTGTTGCGCGCTTCGATCGCGTCATAAATCTTGTTGTAGTGCACGCCAAACGATTCCATATACACCCCATTGTCTGTTCAAAGCTGCAAATATATCCAACCGCGTCAATTGGTCGCCAAGGTTATTGGTCGCTATGCCAAGGCCCTCCGTTTTGCATAAGCAGAAATATCATCACCATGGAGATTCCTTCAAATGCATGGTCGAGAGCATCAATCGCAGCCCATGGCCACCTGTCCTCTTCGGCTATGCGTTTTGCTTCCATAACCTCTATAGATGCCATCGAGACAAGGTCTCTCCAATCATCCACAACATTGCAATCTGAAGTAGCCTCAGCATGAGTCGCGTCCCCAAACCTTGGATTCGATATTGCGGACACCGCTGCATATGCATCTGATAGGAAAAACTTGGCATCGGCAAGAGATTGGCCGATAAGGGATGTTCTTCCCGGTTCGACTTGCTTCTCTTCGTAAATCGCCGCATCGAGGTAAAACTCAGCACGAAGAATGTGTCTGGCTGCATCATCGTAGCTATCAAAGATGCCGGACATCGTTCAGTATTCCTTTCAGTGCATATCACATTTCTAAGCAGCCAAATATCAAGGCCGCGATTTAAGAGCTGGCACTATTTTCTCGAAAGCGCCCTCTTGTACAAATCTCTGATGAGATATTCAAGCGTCCTCTTAGAATGAATGCATTGGCGTTTATCGAGGCAATGAAGCCCCTTTGCCGGTTCGGACTCCCGCGCATTCACGGGACATCCCCCTCCGCATATCCCCAACGCCTCGCAATCCCAACAGTCTTCGTTGTTAAACGGCGAGATGCCAGCCCACTGATTCCACGTAACATCTGTTCTGGCATCAAACTGCTCATCGTCCAGATTAGTGATGAAGAACTCCTTGTCGGCCACAAGCCCCTGACAGATTCCCACACGCTCATCGGGCGTAAACACCAGCTGACCACCTGCGGTTGCTCCGCAGTCGGAAAAATACACCTTGGATTCAGCGAAGCAATTCAGTTTCCGCATGATGCGATCTTCGTAGATGCCAGTCATCCTGAATACCTCGAAAGAGTCGATGATGAACTGAGATGCCGCTTCGTAGTATTCGTCGGGAATCTCAAATCCATCGCTGCTCAGAAGAATGTTATACCCGAGACCTCGCACATCGTAACTTTTGAGCAGATTCATCAAGCCCGGCAGATCTTGTATCGTTTTCTCCGAGAGAGTCACCGAGAGAGACGGCTGAATTCCAAGTTCCTTGCACATATCGAGAGCGTCGACAACCGTGTCGTAAGCTTCTTTGCCATTTGGATACACCCTCATCTCGTTGGCTTCTCGCGTTGATCCGTCAATCGAAATGTTGATCGATACGCCAAGCTCTCTCATCTCGAGAATCCGCTCCTTGGTGAGCATAGTGCCGTTTGTAATGACAGTCATTTGAGTGCTCTCGAGGACTGGGTGAACTACACGCAACTCGTTGATTCGCCGAGCAACATAAACCAATACTTTGTAGTTGATGAGCGGCTCACCGCCAAAGAAAATGAGCTGGGATTTGAACTCCGAATAATCTGTATCCGCTAGCTCAAGCTGCCTTATGAAAAACCCGATTGCTTTCTCGGCAGTCTCCTCGGTCATATCATCCCGAGACATGAGCTCGTGCCTCTGCGAATTCTCTCCGACAAAGCAGTACTTACAAGACAGATTGCAGCGCTCACTCAAAATGAAATAGCCCAAGCTAATTTCCGGCTTTGGCATCTTGCTGCGTATCATGTTGAAGACTTGATCGTCTTCATTGTCTTGCGATGTAACGATGCGACAGCGTTTAAGCTCGCCCAATATAGAATCCTCGTTGCAGTTGCCCGCAACGAGGTTCTCATATACTTCATGTGTTAGAAACACGGGGCGAAGCCTTAGCGAATGCCAAACCGCGACGTGCTCGCCTAAATCCAAGGTGTGCACGAATCTAGATAGTGTTACCACTCCAGATCTCCGTCAGGCCTGAAGCAGCGGCAATTGCAGTGGCAAGAGCAATTGCATGCGCACGAACAAAGCGAAGATCCCTGCGTACGCTCTCCGATGTTCCCGTACATGTCGTCATACATGGAGTCAAGAATGAGCAACATAACAACCCCTACCCTTCGATTCTGTGGCCATAGCTGGCCGCTGATTATTACTGTGCGAACATCGTATCAGGGGGGGGGCGGAGCGCAAGTCCTATAAGCTATGGCAACGTCGCGTTCTCCAGCATTTTGCCCTTTCCAGAACATCTTGGGAAGATTTCGTACGATTGCTTTTCTAATTTCGTTCGATTTGATATGCTACGGGCAAAAGCCAACGCACACTGTCAACGCTCGTCGGAAGGAGGCGCAAGCCATGTCTATCACGGCAACCGAACTCAAAAACAACCTCGGCAAGTACCTCAAACTTGCCGCGACGCAAGACATCTACGTCACCCGCAACGGCGAGGTGGTGGCAAAGCTTTCCAACCCCAACCAGGACAGGGTGGAAATCGCCAGGTCGCTGTTCGGGGTGCTTCCCGACAACATGACGCTCGAGGAGTCACGGCAAGAACGACTGGACCAGATATGAGAGCGGTGATCGACACCTGCGTCGTGGTCGACGCCCTGCAGAGCCGCGAGCCGTTCTGCAGGGACGCACAGAAGATTTTCCTGCTCTGCGCCGTCAAGCGTTTCGATGGCCGTCTGACGGCCAAGTCGGTCACCGACATCTACTATCTGACCCACAGGCAGACACACAGCGACCAGGTTACGCGCCAGATTGTCGCCAAGCTCTGCACGCTGTTCGCCCTGCTCGACACGGCGGCAATTGACGTTCGCGAGGCGATTGGATCGGGAATCTCGGATTTCGAAGACGCGGTCATGATCGAAACCGCCGTGCGCTCCGGTGCCGACTGCATCGTTACGAGAAACACAAAGGACTACAGGGAATCGCCAATTCCGGTCTACGCTCCCGCGGAGTTCGTGAAGCTGTTCCCCAGCGATGACGAAGCCTAACCACGCCGAAGCACTGTCGCTCTCATCTGCCAGATGGACAACAATTGCGGTTTAGCCTGCCTTCGCTGTTGCCAGATGGACAACAATTGCGGTTCCGCCTCGACTAGCACGACCGCATGGACAGCATTTGCGATTCCGCCCGAAGCGAGGGTCAAAAATGGCCCGTCATGGGTGGCAGCGACCTCCATTTTGAGCATATCGTTGCCCCGAGCGAGGCGAAACCGCAAATGCTGTCCACAAGGAGGCTGTCAACACAGGCGAAATCGCTAATCCTGTCCACTCGGAAGATCGCGCACCGGCGGACAGGCACACTAACCGCCCGCAGCCTACACGTGTAGGTCTCTAATTCTCTAGACAGTACTTGTCGAACAGCGGCAGCGTGAACCTCACCGACCCGCGCTCGTCCGCATATATGATTCCCTTCTTGAGAAGGCGCTTTCTGTAGGGATTGAACTCGTTCTGCGTCATGCCCAGAACCTCTCGAATCTGTTTCGTGGCGCCCTCCCCCGCCTCGGCAATTCCGCGGGCAACTTCCCTGTCCTTGGACGACATCTCGCTCCACACCTTGTCGTACACGTATTCCGATAGGTAAAGCTCGTACTTGGGCAGCACGTCTTTGTAGCTTCCGCCGTTCTGCCACGTCAGATAGCCAAGCACTTGGAAGGCGAAAGGGTAGCCCCGGGTAAGCTCCGCCATAGCCCGGGCATCGTCTTCTCCCAGCGAGAAAATCTCCGCGTACTCGGCGGCAATCGCCTGCAGATTGAGTGCTTCGAGCTGCACTTTCGGCGCTCTGTATAGGAAGGTGAGGTTGTCCTCGTTCTGCAGGTCTTCGATGTTCTTGTAAAGACCGGTCATTAGGAGAAAAATCGGCAGGTCCTCTCGCACGAAAATCTGGAACGCGCTCGCAAACACGCGCATCTGCTCGGTGTTGGTAACCTCGTCGATGGTGACCAGCAGGCGCTTGCCCTGCTTCTTCATCTGCTTGAGAATCTCGACTACGGCGACTTCGGGATCTTTGATCTCGACCGCACCGTCGAATGCGAGCGAAAAGCCAAAGAAGCTGAGATTGAGCTTGGCATGTTTGAGAATTTCGAAGCAGGTCTGATTGCTGTTGAGTTTGGCGAGCAGCGAGTCGAGCAAGTCGACCGTAGGGTTGAGTTCGATGTGAATCCAACGCTTGTCCTCGGCTAGACGGCTGGCCACATCCGTCATGAGAACCGTCTTGCCATAGCCCCTCACGCCGGTGATCACGAAGAGCTGCTGGTTGATGCTCTCCGACTGGAAGGCCTCGACAATCTCGTTGGTCTGCACCGGCCTGTCAATCGAAGCCGTTGGATTTTTGCCGAATACCAGCGAAAATGGATTGTCCATCACGCCGCCTCCTCGCCATCTGCATTGTGTTTTACTATTCTACCAAAGTTTTACTATTCTTTACTAAGTTTTACTATCTTTTACTATTTTCGGATTGTTTTACTATTCTTTACTATTTTGGATGAAATATCCAGTCTACCAGCGAGGTCAGACGGGATATTTCTCTAGCCCCATCGCAAACCGCGCGCCAACATGCTGCCTAGACTTGTGCGACTTCGAGCTTGAATTCCTTTGCATTCTGCTCGTCGAGATACTTTGGAAGCAGATAGACAGCATATAGCGGCAGATACAGAATCTTTCCATCGCGTTCTACATTGCCTCGCGAAAGCACTATCCCCTGCTCTACTCCATAGCCTTCGTTTTCCAGCATCTTGTCAAGCGATGCGTGCGCATGGTAATACACCCCTGATTTCACCTCAATGGGAACGGCAATCCCGTTACCGCCTTCCGCGACAAAGTCAACCTCGCCGCGCTTTCTTGCATTGAAAAAGTACAGTGGATAGCCCTGCGCAGCAAGTTGTTGAGCCACCGCATTTTCGTACACACCACCGAGATTGGGACTTTTGTCGTCAAGATATGCCGCTTGGGCAACCGCAAGCGGATAGCGCGCCATCAGCATGCCCACGTCGGACTGGTACAGTTTGAATTTAGATACATCGGCCGTCTTCAGCAGTGGCGATTTGGGTTCGGCAACTTGGTTCACCTTCAGCCCGACACCGGCGTTTTCGAGCCATACGAAATCGTGTTCGTAGCCTTTGTAGCGTGCCGATTCGTCGATGGATCCAATTACGAACCTGTGGTTTTCGCCCTCGAGCTGAACCGGCAACAAATCGTATATCTCCTGCACACGCAGTGAACGCGCACCAGCGTACTTCGAGATATCTCGCCTGTACTGGGTGTTCAAGTCGGTCTGCAGTTCGCGAACCGCACCCAGATCGCCCTTCGAGTCCAAGAAACGCTGCACCACTTCGGGCATTCCGCCAACGACCAGATATGTGCGGAAGTTCAACATCATCGCATTATGGATGTAGTCTTCGATCGGCGTTTCCGCTGCACAGCACTGCTCTATAGATTCGAACGCCGCAGACGAAACCCCAATCGCCCAACAGAATTCCTCGAAATCCATCGGATACATCGCCAGCTCGCGAACATATCCCACGGGGTACGACCTGATTCCCTTAAACTCGGTTCCGAGCATCGACCCAGAAAACGCCCATCGGCATCGACCGTCATCGACGAGGAACTTCACCATCGTCATTATGTCGGGCGCTTCTTGGACCTCGTCAATCAAAACGAACGTTTCACCCGGCACGATCGACTGTCCCGTAAGCACCGTAACGCGAGTGATGAAATCCGCAGCGTCGTTCGCCTCACAAAGCGCCTTGCGCGCCAGGGCATTTTCGTACAGGTTGATTTCGATGTACTGTTCGAAATTTGACTTGCCGAATTCGCGAATGGCGAAGCTCTTCCCAATCTGGCGCGCGCCCACAACAAGCAGTGCCTTGTTCGATCCAGAGTTTACCCATTCTTCAAATTGCCCCGTGACCTTGCGCTTCAACATCGCGAACCACCTTCGATTCAACCGATTCTCCCGAAATGCTGAATTTGTTTAGCCCATTATGTCACGAAATACGGAATTTATTATAGGCGGATTATCACGAAATGCGTAATTTACAGTAATATCTAGCAACAGGTATACTGCTTGGCGTAATCGATGAGGGTCCTCCGCCACATACGTCTCACACGCTTGCTGCGTCGCTGCGGAGCCAGCGGTCGAACGTCGAGACGCACACGCCCAAGCGGCGCGCCGCCTCGCCGCGCGAAATCTTGCCCATCTCGTAGAGGGTCTTTGCCTCGTCGTAGCTCGCAGGACGCTCGATCGGCGGACGGCCGAAGCGCACCCCCCTCGCCTTCGCGGCAGCTATGCCCTCGGCCTGCCTCTGCTTGATGTTGTCGCGCTCGACCTGCGCCACGTAGCTCAGCACTTGCAGCACCAAGTCGGCGATGAACACGCCCGTAATCCCCGAAATCTCATGTCGCGTGTCCAACAGCGGCATATCCAGCACCACGATATGCGCCTGTTTGGCGCGGGTGAGCTTGCGCCACTCTTCCAAGATCTCGTCGTAGTTGCGGCCAAGCCGGTCGATGCTCTTGACCACCAGCACGTCGCCGGCATGCAACCTGCGAAAGAGCCTCTGGTAAGCCGGTCGGTCGAAATCCTTCCCGCTTGCCTTGTCCTGGTAGATGAGCCGGTCCTCGACCCCAAACCCGCGCAGCGCCACCAGCTGCCTATCCAGATTCTGGTCGCAAGCCGACACCCGCGCGTAGCCGTAAACAGTCCCTGTCATCGCATTCTCCTTGCCGCCGCTTTGGAGCCACGCCCATGCCCAGCTCCCCTCACGGCAACAAGAATGTCGCGTTTGTTCCAGACGACCACCGCGATATCGCCGCGGCAATTCCCCGCACATGCCTCGGACTTCAACTCGCACACCGCACACATTGCGAGCCGATCCAGCGAGCATGCGTAATCAAAATGTCGATGGAGTGCCCAGCCCAAGTCCTTCCCAAGCCATGTCCACCGTGATCTCATCGCTATAACGGTTCTAAGTCAGACAGAACGGTGAGCCAATAACGCTACACAATGTAGTCGCCCTCACCCGTATCTCGGACTGTATGTAGCCCGCATTTCGCAGGCACTCCGCAGCGCACACCACGTCCACGTCGCAGTGCAAACGTCGCGGTCTCGTCGCAGCGCACACCACGTCCACGTCGCAGGCCGCAGCGCACCGCAGCCACGCCCCCCCAGCGACACGTCGCAGCCCGCACCGCGTCCGCGGCCGCACTCGCGGCGCACCATCGCACCGCGATGCTACCCCTCGGTCTTCTCCAAAATGCGAAACGACAGCGCCAGATAAAGCCGCTCCTCGGCATCGTCGAGGTTCACGCCGGTGATGCTGCGCACGCGCGCCATGCGCTTCAAAAACGTCGACCTCGCCACGAAGAGCCTCTTGGCGGCATCCACGGCGTTGTACTTGGCATCGATGAATGTGCGCAGCGTATCGCATAGCGACGTGCCCTCGGCACGGTCGTGCTCCTGCAGCTTGAGCACCGCCGGCGATACCACGTCTTCTGCCCGAAAGCCACTGCAACCATGTTCCACTAGGTACTCGAATGCGTAGCTGTCGAACTCCAGGCACCAGAACATCGGGTCGATGCGCCTGCCGTATTCGAGCGCGATATCGGTCTGCCTCGCCGCAACCGTCAAATCGAGCATGCTGCGAAAATCCCTGCTCACCCCCGCGATCATGAATCCGTCGCGCAAAAACGAGTTGAGGTCGCTCACGTGCCCCCTGTTCGACAGGGCGTTGTTACGAGTCTTGTCTACCAGCAGGAAGCACCTGCCATTTCCCTTGAAGCACACGCTCATCGGCAGCAGCGCCTCGAGGTGCGCCAGCAGAGCTGCCACCGTCTCGTCGCCTGCATCTAGCGCCTGCGGTCTGATCTGCACCAGGCTGAACATGTCGCCCCGTTCGTAGCCCACCTGCTCGGCCTGCGAGGCCACCAGCTCCTCGGAAAGCCGCTCCCCTTCCATGATCGACGCGAGCATCTGCCGGAAGCGCGCATGGGCCGCCGGCTGCCGGAAGAACGTGCCCAGCCTCGCGTACAAACGTTCCACATCGAAGCCGACGATTTCGAGAACATCGCGGTAGAACGCGCGCTTGGCCTCGTCCTCGGGGCAAGGCAGCGCAAGACGCCCGATGTAATCCCCGTTGTGGAAGATGTTCCGTATGAGAAGGTTGTCGTACACCGCGTAGGAGAACACGCCGGTGCGCTTCTCGAGCAGGTTGTAGTCGGGAAGGGCCGCGAACAGGTTCATCGCCTCGAACGACAGCAGGTTGGTGCCCCCCTGCACATATCGCGCCTCGAACCCCTGCTCCATCGCGAGCCTCTTGCTGTAGCTCACGTAATGCAGGTCGCTGCTTATGAGGGCCATCGGCTCGTCCACGATCATCTCACAGCTCTTGACCAGAGCATCGTAGGAGAGGAAATCTCTGGAAGCCTGCTCGAGCATGTCGCCCCATCGGTCGATCTTGTCGAACACCGTGCCCAAATAGTTGAACACCTTGCCCACGCGCTCTTCGTCGGGCACCAGGATGTAGTCGTTTCCGGGATGGCACAGCTGCGGGTCGCCGCATCCGACGCATAGGAACACGGTACCCGGATAGCGCTTGGAAATCTGCGCCAGCTCGTCGGCATCCACCACCACGAGGTTTCCCGACATTTCGTTGGGAGAACCCCAGAACATCGTCCTCGCGAGCATGGTACCGGCGAGAGCCGGGGTACCGTTGGGTCCAGGCGAACCGGCTGCGCTTCCCGCCACGGAAGCGGAGTTGGATGCATCTGGCACCAGCCCACCTCCGAATGCGCGCACTTCCATCGAATGGGGCCATTTCCTGTGGATCCAGTAGAAAAGAGTGCTCTGTGCGATCTGCATCCGCGCATCCTCCTTTTAGCGTCCGCTCTTTGACCAGCTCAGCCAGCTTTCGGCGGGCGCGCCATGCTCCACGTACCCGGCGACACATGTGCCATGTCGTACACCATCACACTCGCATCGGCCACTCCGTGCATCCACGAACGCCGTCGTTTAGCACGTCTATGCTGCATCGCAACCTTCTGTCGATGCAATCTCAAACACGATACACTTTGTACACCACAACCCCGCGAATTTCAACCTCTTTGTAGCCGCGACGTTCAATGCCACACCGCCGTAACTTGTTGCCAAGCCGAAACGGGCTGGCAGGGCACGCCAAATGCTTCACCCTCCGGAGGGGCGTACGAACTGCCAGCCCGCTAGCAATCGCAAACAAGCACGACCGAAGAGGAGGAAACGATAATGACACGCGAGAAGTACGACGCTCAGAAAGAGCACGAAGTAGTGGGCATGTATCCCGGCATCAAGGGACTGGAGCTGGGAGCCGCAGAGGGCCTGAAGATCACGATGGTCCCCGAAACCCCCAGGTTCTACCGCCCGATCGCCCCGCGCGACAACTACCATATGCTGCTCCGCGAGCACAAGACCCCGTACTGGGTGCCCTACAACGGCTGGGTCATGTGCGACGTGAACGAGTTCCGCCCGCGCCAGCATCCCGACAACGTGGCCAACCACCAGTGCATGGACGGCGGCGAGTTCGTGGATTACGAGGCGATCGGGATGGCGCAGAAGGGCTGGTTCAACATGCCGCTCGAATGGGAGCCCAACTGCATGGGCGCCACGGTGCGCCCCGGCTCCGACCTCATGCCCACCCTCGACAACTGGGAGAGCCTCGACTGGCCCGACCTAGACAAGGTCGACTGGGAAGAGATGCGTGAGATGAACAAGGGCTACCTCGACGTTGACAAGGCCAACCAGCTCGGCATCCAGCTCACCATCTGGGAGCGCCTGATGTGCCTCATGGGCGTGGACAACGCCGCCGTGGCGCTGCTCGACGAGGACCAGGAAGACGACCTGCACGCGTTCCTCGATCGCCTGTCCGACCTGCTGGTCGACTACATCCGCCGCGTTAGCGGCATCGGCCGTATCGACTCCGTGATGCTGCACGACGACTGGGGCACGCAGAACGCCCCGTTCTTCAGCCTCGAGGTTGCCCGCGAGGTCTTCGTGCCGCCCATGAAGAAGATCGTGGACTTCTGCCACGCCAACGACATCGTGGTCGAGCACCACTGCTGCGGCAACGCCACCCCGCTGGTGCCCGCGATGCTGGAGGTCGGCAGCGACTACTGGTGCCCGCAGCTTGGCTGCAACGACGTGGACAAGCTCATCGCAGAGTACGGCGACGCCGACTTCGCGTTCTCGGTGTACAGTCCCACTCTCGAAGAGTGCCAGTCGGTCGAAGAGGCACGCGAGTGCGGCTACAAGTGGTTCGAGAAGTACGAGGGCAAGAAGGTCCTTCTGCAGCAGAACTGCTTCAACTTCGAGTACTACCAGGCGTTCACCGACGCCGTGTACGAGGCCAGCCGCAAGGCCTATCAGACGATCGAGGACTAGCGGCCTCCTGTGAAGCGG
>CAVFRF010000020.1:0-29473 GCA_963624975.1 Bacteroidaceae bacterium | reverse complement strand
GCGTAACCCACTGCCCGGTGGGCGCGCTCAGGGCCTACGACGAGACCGACAGGTTCTTCGAGGCCATCGCCGACAAGAAGAAGACCGTGGTGGTGCAGATCGCCCCCGCCGTGCGCGCGGCATGGGGCGAATCGCTGGGCCTTCCACGTGAAAAGGCCACGGTGAAGAGGCTGGTGGCCGCGCTGCGCAAGATGGGCGTGGACTACATCTTCGACACCTCGTACACCGCCGACCTCACCATCATGGAAGAGGGCACCGAGTTCTTGCAGAGGCTCACCGCACGCGCGAACGGCGACGACGTGGCGATGCCCATGTTCACCTCGTGCTGCCCGGGCTGGGTGCGGTTCCTCAAGAGCCAGTACCCCGACATGGTGGAGCATCTTTCGACGGCGAAGTCGCCCCAGCAGATGTTCGGCGCGGTGGTGAAGTCGTATCTGCCGCAGGTGATGGGAATCGACCCCGCGAGCATAGTGTCGGTGTCGATCATGCCCTGCGTTGCCAAGAAGGCCGAGAGCCGCCTTTCGACCATGAACGACGCTGGTTACGGTCAAGATGTGGACATCGTGCTCACCACGCGCGAGGTGGACAGGATGATCAGCTCGCAGTACATGGTGGTAAACGAGCTGGACGAGGAGGAGTTCGACTCGCCCTTCGACGATGCCTCGGGCGCCGGCGTGATCTTTGGCGCGACGGGCGGCGTGATGGAAGCGGCGCTGCGCAGCGCATACTACCTGGTAACGGGCAGCAACCCCGACCCCGATGCCTTCGAGAACGTGAGGAGCGTCGGGCGAGTCGGCGGTGCCGAGGGCGACGACGGCGTGCACGCCGAGGGCGGTGCCAGGTGGAAAGAGGCCACGTTCGACGTGGCAGGCACCCCGGTGAGAGTGGCGGTGGCCAGCAGCCTGGGCAACGCGCGTGCGCTGGTGGAGGCCGTGCGAGCCGGCGAGGTGGACTACGATTTCATCGAGATAATGGCGTGCCCGGGCGGCTGCGCGGGCGGCGGCGGCCAGCCCATCTCGACCGGCGAAGAGCTGGCGGGAGTGCGCGGCGAGGTGCTCTATGGTCTGGACAAGGTCAACGACCTGCGGTTCTCGCACGAGAACCCGGCCATCAAGCGCACCTACGAGGAGTTCCTAGGCGAGCCGTGCGGCGAGAAGTCGCATCACCTGCTGCACACCGACCACACCGGATGGCATATGCCCCACGAACTGGAGCGCCTGGCTGAGTGCGCGGGCAACGGCGACGACGGAGACGACTGGTAGCCGCGCTGCCCGACACGCAGCGCGGGCAGCCTACTGCTCGTCGGGCACGTACTCGTCTGGCGCGCGGTACAGCTCGTCGAACCTGGTGAACGCCGAGTTGAACGCCAGCTCGGCCACGCCCGTGGGTCCGTTCCTATGCTTCTCGATGATCACCCTAGCCACGCCCTTGTCTGGACGCTTGGCGTTCTCGGCCTCTTCGTCGTTCATCGACCTGTCGATGAACATGACCACGTCGGCATCTTGCTCGATCGAGCCCGACTCGCGCAGGTCCGAGAGCTGCGGGCGCTTGCCCTCGCGGTCGTCCACGCGACGGCTCAGCTGCGACAGCGCGATGATGGGCACGTCGAGGTCTTTCGCCAGCATCTTGAGGCCGCGCGAGAACTCGGCCACCTCGAGGTGCCTGTCCTTGTAGCCCGTGTGCGACTCCATGAGCTGCAGGTAGTCCACCACGATCAGGCCCTTCTCCTTGCCGTGCAGCTGGCGGCGGGCTTTGGCGCGCAGCTCCATGATCGACAGCGCCGAGGAGTCGTCGATCGAGAAGTCCAGCGGCCCCAGCGTCGAGCAGCTCCTGATGATCTGCTGCCAGTCGGCCTGCGTGAGCGAGCCGGTGCGCATTTTCTTGAGGTCGACTCTGGCTTCGGTGCACATTATCTTCTGGATGAGCTGGTCGGCGGGCATCTCCAACGAGAAGAACGCCACCGCGGTGTTGTCCTTCGCGGCGTTGACCGCCACGTTGAGCGCGAACGATGTCTTGCCCACGCCAGGTCGGGCCGCGAGGATGATGAGGTCGCCGCCGCGCATGCCGGCGAGTATCTCGTCGATGCACCTGTAGCCCGTGGACACTCCCATGATGTGCGTCTTCTGTTTTGCAAGCATGTCGAGCTGCGCCAGCGTCTCTCCCAGAAGGTCGTTAAGCGAGGCGAAGGAGGTCTTCACCTCCTTGTCGGTCACATCGAAGATGAGCTTCTCGGCCTCCTCCACCACCGCCTCGGTGTTGTCGGGGGCATCGTAGCTCAGCGCGCTGATGCGCGTGGATGCCAGAATGAGCTTGCGCAGCATCAACTGCCTGTTCACGATTTCGGCATGATAGCGCCAGTTGGCCAGCGCGAACGAGTTGTTGGCCAGCTCCAGGATGTACGCCTTGCCGCCCACGTGCTCCAGCTCGCCCATGGCATCGAGCTTCTCTGCCAGCGAGATCTGGTCTACCGGGGTGCCCTCGGAATGCAGCGCCATGATGGCATCGTAGATGAGCTGGTGCGAATGGCGGTAGAACGCATCCTTGCGCACTACCATCGTCGACTCCTCCAAAATCTCGGGGTCGAGAATCATGGCGGCGAGCACAGCCTGCTCCGCAGGGATGTTCTGCGGCATGGGCTTCTCGCGAAGCTGGGTGGTATTCACTTCTGGCATTACGCTGGGGGTGGCAGCATACGGCATGTGGCATCTCCTAAACTCTTGGAGCAACGATATTAGCAAAGCCGTCGGCACTTGGGGTGTTCAATTTTGACCCCCAGAACGCGCCTTTGCCGCGCCGCGAAAAGTTGTTGCAAGGATTTACCCACCCTCTGTGAAAAACTCGTAGTCGCCATGCCGCATTCTCACAGTTTTCACATTTTTCACAAGGTTGTGGGCAATCCTTTTTCAACAGCCGCCGCACCGTCGAAAAATTTTCCAACTATTCCGCTGCTGGCAATCCTGCACGACCCCTCACGCAATAGCTCCTGATACGCCTCTACTTCTCAGGAGAGTCATCCATATATAGCACAACGTCTTTCTGCGACCTGTAGTACTCCAGAGTCGACACTACGGCATCGACATTCTCCGAGGAGAGATCGAGAACGAAGACCTCGGCGATAAAATCGCTTCCTTTGGAAAGGCCAAGCACGACATTTCCGTTTCTCAAATATTCGCATGCGCAATTATCCGCAAGCTTAAAATGCAGACCGTCGAGAAATACCTCGAGCAAGAAGCATTCGGCATCTACATGGTCGGGCATCTCTATACGAACGACCCCGCTCTCCGTATCCGGAACATCCATTTCGCGTTCGACGATGGCAAAGTTTCCGCAGTGTACGAGCGTCAGCTCACGCATCTCCCTCGTCGCGAGAGATGCTGCGATTTCGAGCAAGTCACCATCTGAGCCGTATATTCCCATACGGTCGACCTCCAAATCCTCGTCGCCGAAACGAATATTCATAGGGATATAGGGATCGTTCTCGAAGAACGTTTCGACTGCTCCTTCGCTTACCTGGCAGTGCATTGTTTCACCTCTTAGAAGAATCCAAGGAACTTGGCATGCATGACAACCGGATACTTGTCATCCGGCCTCTTTCCAAATCCAAGCTCCCAATGGCCGTAGGTTCTGCCCACGCCATCAAGCCTGATACCATCTTTTGCCGCCCCGATAAGTGCCTTGCGATAATCGTACAGCAGGAACTGCGTGAGCATTCCGTGGTTAGCACCATTGAAGGATGTGGAACTCAAAGCCCTTGCAACTGTCGAGTACATATGCTTGGTTCCGTGACCGTGAGTCCAGAAAGTACCTGCGGGAGTCCTCATGATAAAAGACCTGGGAAGATGGGTGCCCGGATAGTTTTGCTGCGTTGCCTTTATGTGGAACCAGACGGTAGCGGTGTTCTCACCCTGCCTGATGCGAAGCTCGTCGAAAACAAGCCGGCGGATCATGTCCCGTGCAGCATTCTCGATACTGCCAGAAGTGCCGGAGTAAAGTCCGCTCATTCCGCTACCCACGAACAGTGGGAATCACATTCTTCCCCTGCTGCTGGCAATGGTTTCCAAATAGTCTGCTCATGTGAACGTTTGCTATTTGCAGATTCAGGGGCATATCAACATAAAGAGAACAGTCTGGCGTGCTAACCGTCTCGAGTTTCATCAAGCTGTCCATGCAATCGTCCACGGCGATGAGCGCATCGGCGAACATGGGATCCTTTTCAAAAAACACGCAGCAGTCGCCGGGTTCGGCTCGTGCAAGCTTGGAAAAAGGAACCGCTCCGCTAGGGACGATAATTCTGTCGGGCCTTTTCAAAATTGGAATCTCAAATACGCCATCGTACTGAGCGCCTACGGCCATGCGAGAGTAGAACCCATCATCGACGACGTTCTTTCTGTGCAACGGCCTCAGATGGGCTTCGAGAACTCTTCGCCCCCAATCCTGAAGGTGCTTTCGTTCAAACGTATCGTCAAAGTCGTCTGTGCAAGCCGGCATATCGAATACCTCCTATCTGAAGTTTGGCTACAAGTCGAACTCGCGTTAAGTTGCGATTCCAGCCTATAAGAGATATCATTTGCTAAGTAGAATGATTATCTAGCAAATTTCTCGAGGTGATTATGAATCTTTTCTTTTCTCCATCTATTGACGAACGAGACTGGCGAGTATGGAGGCCTGTCGTAAAGCTTGGGGAGTATCAGCAAAGATTCTTCTTCTATGTTGACAGCGCAGATGCAGACAAACGAGAGCTGATAGAACCCCCTCGAGGTCTATATGGCAAGGAGTTTCTGGAGCTTGATTACAGGGACCCGTTCCAATTGATGTCATTCCAACAAAAGTGGGGTCCGCTGACAGGTTTGAGAACACAACCCAACTTCACGTATGACAACGGAACTTATGTCGTCCTAGATTGTCTTGGGGGCATTGGTTCAACTGAGATTCCCGGAGGCTTTCTTAAGACCAAGTACCTTTACGAAGGTCTGGGCGAGACCGATATTGTTGCCAGAGAGCGATATGGAGCAAAAATCGAGACTTTACATGATGTGGTTCGCGAAAACTGGCGGCATCGTACACTTGATCACAAATCAATCGGCCCTATCCCCTGCCATGTTGCTACCATTGAAGAGGTGTCTGAGGCAGTTTGCCATGCCCAGATTGCCATCACGGCCATCACAGATTGTTTGCGCGAGGATTTTGCCGACAGCGATTGGGACTGCAGGCGCGAGCTAATTAAAAATGCCTTGAGATATTGCAACTCTTCCATTCAAAGCGCAGTATTGCCAGTTGATCTTATCGAAGATGACAACCGTTTGGGAGTCTGCACAACCATGCAGTATCTCTTTATCAATATGGCGAAAGGGGTAATGCGTAACAGCGTCTATCGCAACTGCCAGAATCAAGATTGCAAGCGACTGTTTACCCCGGCTCAAATGAAACGACGGGCTGATTCCAGATACTGTTCACCAGAATGTCAAGTCAAAGCAAAGCACCAGCGAACGTATAAGCCCAAGAGGACCCCTGAAACAAAGATCCCCGCTGCATTGGAACGCGAGGCAAGCGAGCTAACGCTGACTTGGTCTTCAAGCAGTCTGCCTGTCCACACATTGCGAAAAGACTATTCGCCGCCGAATTACATGCAGACATTGGAGTATGCATACTCTTTCATCGGATTGACATGCGGAACCCCCGATGATGAGTGCCTCATCGGTCACTACTGCCTCGACATTCCCAATGCGAGTGCTCAGGCTGCGCTAAGGGAGTATCGACTATGACCAGTTCACTCGCTACCATCCAGCTAGATGTCCCTCGGGCAAGTTTGCGGCGCGTTGGGTACAGTCGCTGCTAAAGTGGCTAGGTAGCAACAATGCGCGCTACGCGACGGCCGGCGACGCATGTGACACGGCATCACACGCTGAGCACGCCGTCGCGCACATATATATGGAGGGAACATTGCGCAATCTCAACGTTACTCGAAATCGCTCGAAGCTCGGTGGCACGGCGAGCGCTGCTGCGCACAGGCAGCTGGTGGAGTTTCCCGAGCTGCTCGCGTTTCCGAGCGCACGGCACGAGTTCTCGTCGGTGATCTTCGACTTCGACGGCACGCTGGGCGA
This sequence comes from Bacteroidaceae bacterium, assembly GCA_963624975.1. GTDB lineage: Bacteria > Actinomycetota > Coriobacteriia > Coriobacteriales > CADBOM01 > CAVLCC01. The sequence goes on along the minus strand of CAVFRF010000020.1, from coordinate 23,372 downwards.
CTCGATGTGGGTGTGGGACGACATCGACACGAGGTTCTGCGAGAAGTACGGCGTGGAGATTCCCGAAGGCCTCATGGACGAGCTGGCGATACTCGGGTTCGAGGACACCGCGGAGTACTTCATCGAACATCTCGGCGTGCAGATGACGGTGGAAGAGATCTGCATGCACTTCGACGAGCTGGCCGCCGACCGCTACGCCAACGAGGTGCAGCTGTGGCCCGGCGTGCGCGACTACCTCGACGTTCTGGCCAGCCGCGGCGTGGGGCTGGCAATCGCCACCGCGCTTTCGTGGCCGCTGCTGGAGCTGGTGCTCGAGCACACCGGCATCCTCGACCTGTTCGACGACATCGCATTCTGCGACGAAAGCCACAACAAGGAGCAGCCCGACGTGTTCCTGCTGGCAGCCGAGCGCATCGGTGCCGACCCGCGCGACTGCCTCGTGTTCGAAGACACCGTGCAGGGCACCCGGAGCGCCCGCCGCGCCGGCATGACGGCCTGCGGCATCTTCGACAGCCGGCGCACCACCCCGCGCGCCTCGTTGGAGGCCACATCGGACTTCGTGATCGAGGACTACTGCGCCCTGGCCTCCAGCGCCCGCAAACAGCATCCGCTCGACCCTCGTAATTGCCGATAGGTCCGCTTGCAACGCTTCTACCGCGCCGCCGGTAGTTGTACTATCTTCAACGAAAAACTTTCGCGCACAGCTGCACGCGGCGCGCGATCTGGCATCGACCTTTCGACGTAGGAGAACGATGGCCATGCTCTTTGCAGATAGACCGTTGGGAAATCCCGGCGAGACGGCGGCTCGCAAGGCGGCTCGCAATGCGGCTCGCACGACCGCGATCTTCGCGGCGACCGCGATGCTTGCGGTCGTCGCGGCGCTGTGCGTCGGCGGATGCGGCACAGCCAGCACGCCTACCGGCGCGAGCACGCTCAAGGTGGGCGTGCGCGACGACATCACGGGATTCGGCTACTACAACAGCGAGACGCAGAAGTACTACGGCCTCGAGATCGACATCGCCGATGAGCTTGCCTCGCGGCTGGGCTACAGCGACGTGACCTTCGCCACGGTCGACCCCGACAACCGCAAGCAGATGCTCTCCGACGGCCAGGTGGACTGCTTGGTCGCCTGCTACTCCATCTCGGATTCGCGTGAAGAGAACTTCGACTTCTCGCCCTCCTACTACGACGACTACTCGGCCATCATGGTGGAGAACAGCTCGCTTATCGCCAGCATCGACCAGTTCAAGGGCCTCACCGTGGGCACTATGTCGGGCACCAACGCCGCTCCGCAGCTCGTGGCCAAGCTCACCGCCGACGGTCTCACCAGCGGACAGCCCGTCACCGCCAACGACGACAACTCCGACGTGACCTTCGACACGTTCCACCTGCTGCAGTTCGACTCCTACGAGGAGCTTTCCGATGCGCTCGAGGGCGGCAAGGTCGACGCGGCCTGCATGGATGCCAGCATCGCGTCGGCGTACCTGCGCGACAACCGCAGCCTGCTGGGCTACAAGGTGGCCGAGCAGCACTACGGCGTGGCCACGCAGAAGGACTCGAGCCTCAGCCAGCCCGTGGCGCAGGCAATTCAGGACATGCTCGACGATGGCACCATCGCCTCGCTTATCGACAAATGGGATTAGGAGAAACACAGATGCCGCAAGCGCCGATGTCGAAGAAACTCAAGGTCAAGGCAGCAATTCTAATCGCGATCGCCGTCGTGGGCACCCTGTGCATGGGAGTGTGCATCTCGGGTATGCAGAACAACCTCATGCTGGGCAACTACGAGCAGGAGATGAACCAGCTGGCCGAGCAGATCCCCGATCTGGTGGAGCAAGCTGCCGACGAGACCGCGCAGAACACCAGCTCGTACGACGCGATCTACCAGTCGAAGGCCGAGAGCGTGCAGTTCATGGCGGCCAACAACGCCGGCTACGAGGCCACCGATGTCAAGATGCAGGAGCTGGCCAGCCTGCTCGACGTGGACAACGTGATGATCGTCGACCGCAGCAACCAGATCGCGGCGCAGGCCACCAGCACCAACGCCGACTTCTCGTCGTCGCGCTTCAACAGGCTGCGCACCGTGTTCGACGACGGCAAGCCCTCCGACGCGGTTGAGGTCGAGCTGCCCGACCAGGGCTGGAACGACCGCTACTATTCGGCGCGCATCGACGACAGCACCATGGTGGTGATCGAGCAGAACCCCGAGGAGCTGGACCAGCTCGTCGAGGATTCCGGCTCGACCGCAGCGGTGCTCAAGAACCTCTCGGTGGGACAGAGCGGCTTCGTGTTCGCTGTGTCGGCGCAAGACTACCTCGTCAAGTACCACCCCGATGCCGCGCTCGTGGGCGCCGACGCGCTGCAGAAGGGCCTCGACGCCTCGATGCTCGAAGACGGCAACGTGTGCTGGATCAACTTTGGCGGCCAGCAGCTCTACTGCCGCGTGTCGCACGTGGACGATATGTACTACATCTCGGCGGTGCCCGAGTCCGACCTCGCGGCGGCCCGCAGCGTGACCACCGGCGTGATCCTGTTCGCGTTCGCAATGGTGATGGCCATCGCCGTGCTATACGGCATCTGCGTGCTGCACGACGACGAGCGCAAGGAAGACGGCGACCGCGACTTCGCCGACGTGGGCGGACCCAACGGCAAGCTCAAGATCAACAAGACCATCGTGAAGAAGGGCGCCGTTATCTCGTTCGTTGGGTTCGTGGCCATCGTGGCCATCTCGTTCTACATGCAAACGCTGTTCTCGCTGTCGGCGCAATCGCTGGCCAACAACAACAGCGTGGAGAGCCTGGCCGCCACGATTCAGACTGCCGACGACCGCGCCGACGTGCTGCGCGAGGAGTACAACGAGCGCTATCTGGGCAAATGCCAGGTAGCGGCCTACATCCTGGATGCCAACCCCGCGCTCGCCAACCACGACGACCTCAAGAAGCTGGCCGACGTGCTGCAGGTGCAGTACGTGCAGGTCTACAACTCCGAGGGATCGCTCGCAGCGGCCAACACTTCGGCCACCAACTTTACCATCAGCACCAATCCAGACGACCAGTCGTATGCGTTCCGCAAGCTGCTGCAGGGAGTTGAGTACGTGGTGCAGCCCGCGCAGGTCGACGAGGTGGCGGGCGAGATGCGCCAGTACATCGGGGTGAGCCTGCACGACTCCGACGGCAGCGCCAACGGCTTCGTGCAGATCGGCATTCGCCCCAGCAGGCTGCAGGACCTGCTGGACAGCGTGGCAGTCGACAAGGTGCTCGACGGAGTGCGGGGACAGTCGGGGCAGTTCGCCTTCGCGGTGAGCAAGTCCGACGGCACGTTCGCCTACTTCCCCGATAGCAGCCTCGTGGGCAAGAGCGCCGCCGATTGCGGCATGACCGAGAAGCAGCTCAAGGACGGCTTCTGCGACTACCTCTCCATCGACGGGCAGACGTACTACGCGTCGTCGGTCGAGCAGGGCGACTACTATCTCTACATGGCCGGTAGCGAAGGCGACCTCATGTCGACCCGCGGGCCACTCACTCTGGCCACCGCGGGCATCAGCCTCGTGTGCCAGGTGCTGCTGTTCCTGATACTGGTGTTCGAGAGGCGCAAGTCGCGCTTCGACGTGGTGCCCGAGGCCGAGGGGGCGGCAGCCTGCGAGGGCGCGGACGGCGGCGCGGCCGAGGACGACTCGCTCGGCGCTGCCGACTCCATCGAGCCCGATGCCCGCAAGTTCGACACCGCAATGCCCGATGGACGCAAGGTTCGCACCGAGTCGGTGGCCAGCCGCTGGCTGGGCAGGCCGTTCAAGTGGGACGAGAAGGATCCCGAGCAGAAAGTGGCCTTCGTTGTGAAGGTCGTGGGCGCGATCGCGGTGCTGGCCATCTTCGTGGCGGTGCTGTTCCGCGACCAGATCTTCGGCAAAGGCTCGATGTTCGCCTACATCCTCGACGGCGGATGGGAGCACGGCCCCAACATCTTCGCCTTCACCGCATGCATCATGTTCGCATGCTTCGCCATCACGGCGGCCCTCATCGTGCAGAAGATCCTGCAGCTGCTGGCCGGCGTGCTGGAATCGCGCGGCGAAACCGTGTGCAGGCTGCTGGGCAGCTTCATCAAATACGTGACCATCATCGGCACCGTGTACTACTGCCTGGCGCTCATCGGCATCGACACCACCACGCTTCTGGCCTCGGCCGGCATCTTGTCGATCGCGATTTCGCTGGGCGCCAAGGAGCTGGTGAGCGACATTCTCTCCGGGCTCTTCATCATCTTCGAGGGAGAGTTCCGCGTGGGCGACATCATCCAGGTGGGTTCGTGGACCGGTACCGTGGTAGAGATCGGAGTCCGCACCACCAAGGTGATGGACGGCTCGCAGAACATCAAGGTCATTCGCAATAGCAACGTGAGCGACGTGGTGAACATGACCAAGCAGTCGTCGTTCGCATGGGTGGACGTGGGAATCGAGTACAGCGAGTCCATCGAACGCGTGGAGTCGATCCTGGCCGAGGAGCTGCCGCGCATGCGCGAGAACATTCCCGAGCTGATCGCCGGGCCGTTCTACAAGGGCGTCGTGTCGCTGGGCGACAGCAGCGTGAACATCCGCATCATGGTGCAGTGCCTCGAGGCCGACCGCGCGCAGGTAACGCGGAGCCTCAACCGCCAGATCAAGCTGCTGTTCGACCACTACGACATCGGCATCCCGTACCCGCAGATCGTGGTCAACCAGCCCGAGGAGAAAACGGAGGCGACCCTGCACGAGCGCATAAGCGCCGATCGCTTCAACAAGGAGCAGCAGGAGGCTTCCGAGGGCGTGGAGGCCGAGCAGAAGGAGTAGCCGCAACGTTGCGCGTCTCGGCCCTTCGAGTCGAATCTCGAACATGGTCGTGCGTCTACGTTTCTCGAACGTCGTTCGTCGCGTAGGTCGAAACCGTCTCCAACAGGGGATTTGCGCTGGCGCGAAAACACCTCAACGCGCAAAGGGGGTGCCGGCATTCTTGCCGGCACCCCCTTTTAGATGCACGATATGTTGCAGCGTATGCTACTCGGCTGCAGGCTCCTCGACCTCGGGTGCTGCCTCCTCGGCAACCTCCTCGGCTGCGGGCTCGGCGGCTTCCTCGGCAGCCTCGCCCTCGGCCTCTGCGGCCTCGGCAGCCGCGGCAGCCTCGGCCTCGGCCTTGAGCATCTCCTCGCTCTTGACCGACACCACGATCTCGGCCTTGATCTCGCGATAGATGGAGATGGAGACCGTGTGCTCGCCAGCCTGCTTGATCGGCTTGTTGAGGTCGACCTTCTTGCGGTCGACTTCGATCTGCAGCTGCTCCTTCACGGCCTCGGCGATCATGGCCGGGGTGATGGAGCCGAAGAGCTGGCCGTCCTCGCCAACCTTGGCGATAACGGTAACGGTCTTGCCCTCGAGTGCCTTCTGAACATCGTCGGCGGTCTCGAGACGGGCAGCCTCTCGCTTCTGAATGTTGTGCATGCGCATTTCGAGCTGTTTGAGGTTCCCCTTGGTAGCCTTCACGGCAATACCCTTGGGAAGCAGATAGTTGTCTGCGAAGCCCTGGGCCACGTCTACGACGTCGCCCTCGCCTCCCTTGCCTTTCAGCTCCTGCATAAGAATGACCTTCATGTTGTTCTCCTTAAGAGCTGAATATGCTAGTTGCGACGCTTGCGGTCGCCGCGACCGCTAACCACGGGTACCGTGTAGGGAACCAGAGCGACCTCCCTGGCGCGCTTGATGGCGTTGGCCAGATCGTGCTGGTGCTGGGTGCAGGTTCCGGTGACGCGCCTCGGCTTGATCTTGCCGCGGTCGGTCATGTACTTGCGGAGCAGGGCGGTGTCTTTGTAGTCGATTGCAGGAGCGTCGTCCTTGCAGAACTGACAATACTTGCGCCTCGGCTGACGATTGTAATCTGCCATGTTTATCCCTCCTTAAAGTGTTCGTCTTCGGCGAACCGGTGCCATGGAGTTTGGCACCTGGCTGATGTTTGCGTTTTTGCAGCGGCGAAATCTAGAACGGAATTTCCTCGTCGTACACCGAGAGGTCCGGCGCTGCCGGAATCTGGCTGGGCGAGGGCTGGGGTGCCATGGGTTGCGGTGCGGCCTGAGGCATACCCTGCGGCATGCCCTGCCCCATTGCCTGGGGCTGGCCTGCGCTCATAGCGTTGCGGGAGCTCATGAACTCGATTTCGTCCACGATAACCTCCAGCTTGCTGCGCTTGCCCGAACCGTCCTTGGACTCCCACTGGCTCCAGCGGAGCTTGCCCTCGATGGCCACCTTGGTGCCCTTGACGAGGTACTTGTGCAGGGCATCTGCCCTTGCTCCGAACATAGTGCAATCGACGAAGTTCGCGTAATCCTCCCACTCGCCGTTCATGTTGCGACGGCGGTCGTTGACCGCAACGCCGAAGCTCAGTACGGCGGTGCCGCCCGCAGTGGAGCGACGCTCGGAATCGCGCGTGAGGTTGCCGCTTATAAGAACCTTGTTGATGCTCATTTCGTCCTGCTTTCTAACAAAAGTGCTAATCCAACATCTCCTGGGGCAAGCTGCCCGCAAATGCTGGCTGCGCGAGAACAGGTTCCTACTTCTCGTCTTCCACGCGGCGGGTCACCATGTAGCGGATAACGCCATCGGTGATGCGCAGCACGCGGTTGAGCTCGGTAATGGAATCGGGTTCTGCACTGAAATTCACGAGATAGTAGACACCCTCGGTGAGGTTGTCGATCTCGTAGGCCAGCTTGCGCTTGCCCCACTCATCAATGGAATCGATCGTGCCATTGATGCCTGCAATAGTTGCCGAGACCTTCTCGTTGACCGCGGCACTCTCCTCTTCACCGAGGGCAGGGTTGATGAAATACAACAGCTCGTAAGCCTTCATAGGTCACCTCCTTTGGACTGTACGGCCCGGGCCTTCTTACCTGGGCAGGAAAATAACTCATGAATCATAACACCCGCGCTGCATCATGGCTCCCGCAATTCCAAAAATGGCCGTTCACCTTGCCATAAATGGGGTAAAACACGTTCTGCTCGCGTCCCACCGCTCTAGGTTGCGCCGTTTTGCCCGACTGCCGCACCCCCTTCTGCTCGCAATCCGCCCTTCCAAGCCGGCCTGTGCGGGCCAGCGGTCCGGCGTGTAGCCACGCGAGCTGCAAGGCCCGCAGGCCGCAGTCGTCCCCGGCCAGCCGCCACGCTTCCTGCTCGTAGGCGCTTCGCACGCCGGGCCGCTGGCCTCGATGCAGCTGCGACAAGCGCGGCGGCAAATCCCGCGGCAACGCCCACGGCTACCGGCGCGGGCACGGCATCGAACACCCACGCTAACGCGCCCTCCAGCTCGCCGCCAGCGCTGGCGAACATGTTGCCAGCGCTGGAGAACGCCGTAGAGGCGAAGTCCCCGATGCCGTCCAACAGACCCGCGAGCCAGCCGCCCAGTCCGGCCTCGCCTGCATCTGCAGAACAACCTCCGGCCAGCTCCACCCTAGCCGACTCGCTCAGATCTCCCGAACTTATGAGGGACGATTGCGCTTGACCCTCGAGCAGCTCCTCGCCGGAAGCGGAAGCGCCCTCCGCCTCCGCGGAACCTTCCAGCCCGGCGACCTCCGACGCAGCACCTTCCAAGCCGGTTCCAGCTCCGCCCCCGGCATCCACGGCCACGGTGCCCGCGACCTCCGACGCAGCGTACGCCGACTGCGACCCGCTTTCGGCGGAGCCTTCGATTCCCAGCAGCCAGCTCGGGTCCAGATACGTGGCCTGTTTGCCCGACTCTACTCGCTTGAGGCCCACATGCAGGTGCGTTCGCGACATCGACTTGTCGCCCGATGCCGCAAGCGAGCCCACGGCATCGCCCTCGTCCACGGCTTCGCCGACCGATGCCCATGCGCTCTGCACGGGCATCATCGTTACGGTAAGCCCGCCGCCAATATCTATGGACATGGCCGTGGTCGTGCCCGAGCCGGACTCCTCGCCCGCAGGCACGCTCCCCACGAAACACACCGTGCCCGCAGCAGGCGCATACAGCGTTTCGCCCGAGCTGGCGGCGCAATCGATGCCGCAGTGCGTTCTGGATGCCCCGCTAGAAGAGACGTAGCTTTCCCCAAAACCGAGCAGAGGCTGGCAGCCTCCGTCAAGCGGAGACGCGGCCAGCACCTGCCCGGGCAGCAGGGTATTGGCAACGAGTGCAAAAACGAGCACTGCCACCGCGCGCATTGCAAGAGTCGAGGCCATGTGCCCACGGCACCTGAACCGTCTATTGATTGTTTTGGCATGGATTCTTGGCTCGATGGTTTTCATGACTCCTCCTCACGTTCGTTGCAAGACCATCGTGCCACGCGATTCTTACCAAAATGTCTAACGAATTCTTACCAAAATCTAACCAAACTCCAACCGATTTCTAACCGCTTCGAACATTCACGACAACTCTTTCAGGTTTGTGAAGATTCGTTTAACGAAAGAAAGCGCAGCTCAGCAGCACAATTTAGGTAATTTCTGTGTCGAGGTGCACCGCGACGCGCTGCTTGCCCGCAAGCCGGTTATACTTTCTTGAAGAAAACCAGGCCGCCATGCAGGCAAGCCGGCAGCGACGCAGCTCGTCGCGCCGCAAGCGTGCCCCCGTGCGCCGGCAGCAACGGCTCCAACAGAAGAAAGACCCCGAATGAAGTTCGAAACCAGCAATCCCAGAACAAGCCTTCTCGTCAATCCGTACGCGATCGGCGGCAGCGAATATCCCCAGTACAGCCAGGCCTTCAAGAAGATGGTGCTCGAATGCGCGTTTCCGGAGGGCTTCGGCAACGGCCTCTACCACATGGTGATAGGCGTGTGGGTGTGCATCGCCGGGTTCTTCTGCATCACGTTCGGACCCACCGGGGCCGAAGACACAATCGCGGGCACCAACCTGCTACTGCCCATCGCGGGCGCGGTGGCGGCCTCGTTCATCGCCTACATATATTGCAAGAACCTGCAGCTCAAGGCGCTGTTCCCGCGCGGGGCCTCCATGAGGGGCAGCCGCGGCAACGCGCCCGTCGTCGCCTGGCTGCTGCCAGCGGTGGCCTTCGTCGCGTGCCCCGTCTACTTCGCCACCATCGACGCATCGGCCGCCACGGCGCTGAGCGTCGGCGCGGTCTTCGCGCTCGTGGCGCTGCTGGCATACGCCAAGACCAATCGCGTGGGGCTTCTGGGCGTCTCGCTCGTCTGCATGCTCCTGCCCCTGATGCTCTACCGCCTCAACATCTGCATCACCACGTCGAAGCTGGGCATCGTGCTCGGCAGCGCGCCCTACGAGGGCATCGTGTTCGTGGCCTGCGGCATCTTTCTCATGAATTCCTCCATGTCCACGCACCCCGAGGCGCACGACCGCGACAAGATCGCCTCTTACCTGCAGTCGGGCAACCGCCTCAAGGAGTTCGCTGCGCTGGCCTACCTGTGCGGCAAGCTCGACCCGTTCCTGCTGCCCGACCTGCTCAGGCTCACCCAGAACAGCGACTCCATGGTGGCCTTTACCGCGCAGGTTGCGGTGGGCAACATGTGGGGTCCCAGGCCCTCGGGCATCGACACGCTGGAGGTGAGCATCGCCCCCGGCCTGCCGCCGGAGTACAGGCAGGCCATCGAGGCGCGCATCGAGGCGCAGCAGCAGATGGTGCACGACAAGTGGCTGGCCCACCACGCCTTTATGGAGAAGTCGCTGCGCGAAATCGCCGAGGAAGAGGGCGAGACTGCGGAGAGCCTCTTCGCGCTGGCCTCCGGCAGCAACGTGCAGTACATGCCGGCGCGCGTGGTGGCGGTGGAGATGCTGGGGTCCATGCGCACGCCGCGTGCCTACTCTATGCTCATGACGCTGCTGCAGCACCGCAACAAGCGCGTGGCCAACGCCGCAGTGGTTGGCTTCTACGGAGCCGACAGCAAGGCGGTGCTGTACCTCGAGAAGTTCTTCGCGGCCAGCAAGCCCTGGCTGTGCCGCCGCGCCATCGCGGCTACCCGCAACATGCTCTACTACCTGCTCACGTTCGAGAAGCAAGATGCCAACGTGGCCTACGCGCTGCTCGAGCACGACGTGGATGCGCTCTTCGACACCAACGACACCGGCGTGTTCGCCGCCACCATCGGGCTTTTGCCGGCGCGCGACGAAGGCGAGGTGCAGGTCCTCGAGGCCTACTTCGCCAACCCCAGGCCGGCGATAAAGATCGAAGCGATGTGCGCGCTGGCCCACCTTGCCCCCGAGCAGGCGGAGGCTCATGTGGAGGAAGCGTTGGAAAGCCCATATGCCGCGGTGCGCTATGCGGCCATCAAGTGCGTGGACGTGATGGGCATGCCCCAGCGGGCGCGCACGTTCCAGAACATGGCCAACGACAGCAGCGAACGCGTGGCCAACCTTGCGAGGCAGAACCTCTACAAGCTGGAGTCGGCAGCCCGCCAGACCCGCATGTTCATGTAGAGCGACGCGCTCGCTACGGGATGCGTGCAGCGAGCGCGCCTCAGCGACGCTCGCCACGCACCGCCTCGCCCCGCGACGCGCGGGCCGCACCGCCTCACCCCGCACTGCACCCCGCCCCTTGCACGTGCGAATGCCCCGCCTTCGCACATATAATGGTTGAGTCGGCTGCTTGCACGGCATGCGACGAGCAAATCGCCACAGCATGCAACGCAACGCAGCGACGCGAAGGCTTCCAACGCACACGAAAGGCGGGCGAGCATGGTCTCCCGAGTATATGTCGAGAAGAAACCCGGATTCGATGTCGAGGTGCGGCAGCTCGAGCACGAGCTGCGCCAGATCCTGGGCATCCAGAGGCTCGCGGGCCTCAGGCTCCTCAACCGCTACGACGTGGAGGGCGCAAGCGAGGAGCTGTTCACGCAGTGCGTGCCCACGGTGTTCAGCGAGCCGCAGTCCGACGTGGTGTACGACGAGCTTCCGCCGGCTGGCAGCGCGACCGTGTTTGCAGTCGAGGCCCTGCCCGGGCAGTTCGACCAGCGCGCCGACTCGGCCAGCGAGTGCATCCAGCTCATCTCGCAAGGCGAGCGCCCCGTGGTGCGCAACGCCCGCGTGTACTACCTCGAAGGCGACCTCACCCCCGCCGACGTCGAGGCCATCAAGCACTATGTGATCAATCCGGTGGAGTCGCGCGAGGCATCTCTCGACAAGCCCGCCACCCTCAAGATGGACTACCCCGAGCCGGCTCCGGTAGAGGTGGTCGAGGGCTTCCGCGAGCTGGACGAGGCCGGTCTCGAGAGCTTCATCGCCGAGCGCGGCCTGGCGATGGACCTGGCCGACATCAGGTTCTGCCAGCAGTACTTCGTGCAGGAGCAGCGCAATCCCACCATCACCGAAATCAAGATGATCGACACCTACTGGTCCGACCATTGCCGCCACACCACGTTTGGCACGCAGCTCGACCACGTGCAGATCGACGACGCTGTGGTGCAGCAGGCGTTCGACCGCTACCTCGAGATGCGCCACGAGCTTGGGCGCGACGGCAAGCCGGTATGCCTCATGGACATGGGCACCATCGCCGCCAAGCACCTCAAGCAGCAGGGCATTCTCACCGGCTTGGACGAGTCGGAGGAAATCAACGCGTGCACCGTGAAGGTCAAGTGCGACGTGAACGGGCACGACGAGGACTGGCTGTTCCTCTTCAAGAACGAGACCCACAACCATCCCACCGAAATCGAGCCGTTCGGAGGCGCGGCCACGTGCATCGGCGGCGCAATCCGCGACCCGCTCTCGGGACGCAGCTACGTGTACCAGGCCATGCGCGTAACGGGCGCGGGCGACCCGCTGGTGCCTGTTTCGCAAACGCTGCCCGGCAAGCTGCCTCAGCGCAAGATCGTGACCACGGCCGCGGCGGGCTATTCCAGCTACGGCAACCAGATCGGCCTTGCCACGGGGCAGGTGAGCGAGCTTTACCACCCCGACTACGTGGCCAAGCGCATGGAGGTGGGCGCCGTCGTGGCGGCGACCCCGGCCAGCCACGTGAGGCGCGAGACCCCGGCTCCCGGCGACAAGATCGTGCTGCTGGGCGGACGCACCGGACGCGACGGCATCGGCGGCGCCACCGGCTCGTCGAAGGAGCACAAGCGCGAGAGCCTCGAGACCTGCGGGGCCGAGGTTCAGAAGGGCAACGCCCCGGTAGAGCGCAAACTGCAGAGGCTCTTCCGCCGCGGCGACGCGTGCAGGCTCATCAAGCGCTGCAACGACTTCGGTGCAGGCGGCGTGTCGGTGGCATGCGGCGAGCAGGCCGACGGCATGGTGATTGACCTCAACGCGGTGCCCAAGAAGTACGACGGACTCGACGGCACCGAGCTGGCAATCTCGGAGAGCCAGGAGCGCATGGCGTGCGCGGTGGCCGCGGCCGACGTGGAGGAGTTCATGCGCTACGCCGCCGAGGAGAACGTGGAGGCCTCGGTGGTGGCCACCATCACGGAGGAACCCCGCGTGAAGGTGATGTGGAACGGCGACGCGATCATCGACCTGAGCCGCGAGTTTCTCAACAGCAACGGCGCGCCCAAGCATCAGGACGTGCACGTGTGCGCGGCCGAGGCTTATGCGACGCCGTGGCAGGGCGCGGGCGCGGCGGCCGGCGGTGCGGCCGGCGGTGCAGTCGGCAACTCGCTCGCCGAGCGCATGCGCAGCCTCGTGACCAACATCAACGTGTGCTCCAACAAGGGCTTGGCCGAGCGATTCGACTCCACCATCGGAGCCGGCACCGTGCTCATGCCCTTCGGCGGCCGCAGGCAGCTCACTCCCCCGATGGCCATGGTGGCCAAGCTCCCCGTGCTGGGCAGCACCGCCACAACGAGCGGCATGGCGTGGGGATTCAACCCCTACATCATGGAGAAAGACCAGTATCGCGGCGCGTATCTCTCCGTCGTGGAGAGCGTGGCCAAGCTGGTGGCCGCGGGATTCGAGCGCAGCCGCATGTACCTGAGCTTCCAGGAGTACTTCGAGAGCCTGCGACACGAACCCGAGCGCTGGGGCAAGCCGGCGGCGGCGCTGCTCGGCGCGCTGATGGCGCAGGTTGACCTTGGAGTCGGAGCCATTGGCGGCAAGGACTCCATGAGCGGAAGCTTCGAGAACCTCGACGTGCCGCCCACTCTCATCAGCTTCGCGGTGGCCACGGGCAGCGTGGATCGCGCGGTGTCGCCGGAGTTCAAGCTCGCCGGCAGCCGCGTGGTGCGCATCCGCCCGAGCTACGAGGCAGGCGGGCTGCTTCCCGAGAAGGAGAGCCTGCTTGCAGCCATGGACTATGTTGAGCAGCTGGCGGCCGAGGGCGCGGCAGCGGCTATCTCGACGCCGGGCTACGGCTGCGCTGCGGAGTCGCTGTTCAAGATGACGCTGGGCAACGCCATCGGCTTCGAGCTGGATGGCGCGGTCGATGCCGACACGCTCTTCGCTCCCGCTTACGGCACGTTCGTCGTGGAGCTGGCCGAGGACGCAGCGACGGGCACGGCGGGCAGCGGCATCTTCACCATCGAGGAGCTTGGCCGCACCACCTCGAGCTACGCGCTCTGCATGGCTGGCGAGACCATCGACCTCGCCGACCTGCAGGAAGCCTGGGAGCATCCGATGGAAGACGTCTTCCCCTATCGCGCAGGCGGCGAGAAGGTCGACCCCATCACCTACGACGCGGCCACCCCGCTCGTGTTCAACGGCACGATCGCCAAGCCGCGCGTGATCATCCCCGTGTTCCCAGGCAACAACTGCGAATACGACTCGGCGCTGGCGTTCGAGCGCGCGGGCGCCGAGGTGTCCACGCTGGTGGTCAACAACCTCTCGCCCGAAGCGGTGGCCGAGAGCACGCAGGAGCTGGCGAGGCAGATCGACCTCAGCCAGATCGTGATGATACCCGGCGGATTCTCCGGCGGCGACGAACCCGACGGATCGGCCAAGTTCATCACCGCGTTCTTCCGCGCACCCGCAGTCACCGAGGCGGTGCGCAGGCTGCTCAACGAGCGCGACGGCCTGATGCTGGGCATCTGCAACGGATTCCAGGCGCTCATCAAGCTGGGGCTGGTGCCCTTCGGCGACATCCGCCCGATGGACGCGGACTGCCCCACGCTCACCTTCAACAACATCGGCAGGCACCAGAGCCGCATGGTGCGCACGCGCGTGGCGTCCAACCTCTCGCCCTGGATGCTCAAGTGCCAGCCCGGCGACGTGCACATGATGCCTGTGAGCCATGGCGAGGGCCGTTTCGTGGCGCCGCAGCACGTGGTCGAGCAGCTCGTGGCGTCCGGCCAGGTGGCCACGCAATATGTTGGAGAAGATGGGCTGCCCTCGATGGACCTGGACGTGAACCCCAACGGCTCGATGCTGGCGATCGAGGGCATCACCAGCCCCGACGGGCGCGTGCTGGGCAAGATGGGCCACACCGAGCGCAGCGGGGCGGGACTTTACGCCAACATCCCAGGGGCAGTCGAGCAGATGCAGCCGCTGTTCGAGAGCGGAGTGTGCTACTTCACGGAGTAGCGGAGCTGCAGGGCAAGCAAGTAAGCAGAAAACAACCGCCACGGTCGGACGCGTGTCCAGCCGTGGCGGTTTTGCTTTACCTTGCCTTATGAGAAGCTCGCCGAGGTCTAACGGAACCCGGGACCCGGGACCCACCGCAGCCTACAGCAGGTTGGCGCTGCCTGCCCGGTATCCGTCGAGGTCGAAGGTCACGAACTCGAAGCCCATCTTATGCATCTGCTGCACGAAGTCGGTGTCGCTTGCCAGCTCGTAGAGGTCGTCCATCTCGTCGGCGCCCACCTCGACTCGCGCGAGGTAGCGCCCGCTGCCCACCTCGTGCATGCGCACCCTCACCTGGTCGAACTGCGCGTCGAATAGCAGCTGCTCGGCGCGGTCGACCATCGCCAGCGCCTCGGACGTGATGGTCGAGCCGGTGGCAAAGCGCGTGGCCAGGCACGAGAACGGCGGCTTGCTCCAGTTGGGAATTCCCAGCGACATGCCCAGCACCCTCACCTCGTCTTTCTCGAAGCCCAGCTCCAGAAGCGGGCTTTCCACGCCCAGCTCCTCGATCGCGCGGCGGCCCGGACGGTACTCGCCCTGGTCGCTCGCGTTGGAGCCGTCGCAAACGTGCGCGTACCCGTGCTCGGCGGCGATCTCCTTGAACCTGCGGAAAAGCTCGCGCTTGCACAGGTAGCAGCGGTCCGGGGGATTGGAGGTCACGCCCTCGATTGCCAGCGGGTCGATGTCCACCACGAAGTGCCTGATGCCCTCGTCTTCGCAGAATTCCTGCGCCTCGTCGATTTCGCGCTGCGGCTCGAAGCACGAGCGAGCCGTGACCGCCGCGACCTTGTCGCCCAGCGCTTCGGCGGCCACCTTGAGCAGAACCGTCGAGTCCACTCCGGCCGAAAACGCGATCAGCGCGCTGTCCATCTGCTCGAAGCGCGCCCGCAGGCCGTCGTACTTTTCCTGAAGCACGCTGAGCGTCTTGGCTCCACCCGCGCCCGCTGCGCTGCCCGCGCTCGCTGCATCCGCCATGCTACTCCCCGTCCTCTTCGGCATCCATCGCGTCGACTTCGGCATCTGCGGCGGCCACCGCAGCGGCGATCTCCTCCGCCGCAGCCACGGCCTCGGGATCGAACAGGTTCTCGACCTCGTCCAGCTCGACCAGTGCCTCGTCGTACTCGACCACGCCGTCTCCGCCGATGCTGTAGATCAGGCCATAGGCCTGCGCACCGGACTGACCTTTCTCGCCGATCTCGGCAATCACCATGTCGCTCTCGGAGCCGTCCTCGAACTGGATGAAGCCGTCGTAGCAAAACACGTAGGCATCGGCAATGTGCGCCATGATGTTCACCGACTCGCGGGCCAGGTCGGCGCACTCGTCGGGGTCGTCGAAACTATCCACGTAGATGTCGTCGCCGGCCAACGTGACCGTGAACGGGAGAAGCTCGCCCTGCGACTCCAGGTTCTTGACCGCCTCGTCAAACGCGTAGAACAGCACCTTCTGCAAATCCTCCGGCAGTTCCACCTCCATAAGGTCGGCATCGTCGGCATCTAGCTGCGAGGTGTCCATATCGTAGCGGTTGATGTTGTCGCTCGGGCGGCTGCCGTGCGTGCTCTTCGCGTCCTGCGCGCCCTGTGCGCCCTGATCGTTCTGCATATCCTGCATGTTCAAGCCTTTCGCGGTGTTGATGCAACGCGGCTCGCGCTGCCATCGTTAGCATTCTTTGTAGATATTACACGACCCCACCACACCCGACCACCCGGCCATACCTTGGAGCGGCGATGAGACGTCAACTGCAAACACATGCCATAACCGGATCACAGCTCATCGCCGACACATGCCTGGTCTGCGGAAAGGACAACCCCGTGGGCTATCACGCGCAGTTCCTCAACCTCGACGACGGCCGGGCACTCGCGCTCTTCGTGCCCGACCCCAACCTGCAGAGCTACCCCGACAGGCTGCACGGCGGGGTGTCCAGCGCGCTCATGGACGAGCTGCTGAGCCGCTCGATTCAGGTGAAGGAGCCCAAGCAGCTCTCGGTGACCTTGGAACTGAACCTCAAGTTCCGCGCGCCCGTGCCCACGGGCCAGCAGATCCGCGCGGTGTCGTGGGTGGTGAAGGATCGCAGCAAGGTCTACGACGCTGCCGGCGAAGTGCTGCTCGACGACGGCACTGTAGCGGTCGAAGCGCAGGGCCGCTTCTACAAGGTCTCGCTTGCCGACGTTGGCGGCACCGACGCGACCCGCACGTACTTCTTCGAAGACGACCGCCCCTACCCCACCACCATCGAGGCGTAGCGAGTCGCATATGGGCGCTGTTCAGGCTGCTGGGGGCGCCCCTACCCACCACCATCGAGGCATAGCGAATCGCTTGGCCCACGAGGCCTCGTTTGCATTTGCGCGTACGCGTACGCGTTGCCCGCGGCGTGCGCTTGCGCGTCCACGATGCCCGTCGTTTGAACTCGTGCATCCGCATTGCCCGCCGTTCGAACTCGTGCATCCGCATTGCCCGCCGTAATTCCAATTGCGACAATAATTTTCGTTTCCTGCCGCCCTTGCGAAGCGAGGTACATTTCTCCGACGTCTATTTTCGTTTGCTGCAGTCTGCGCTCTTTCAATCCCCTATTTGCGCCAACTATTTTCGTTTGCTGCGGTTCGTGAGCACTTTTTTCCAGTTTCCCGTCAACTATTTGCGTTTGCTGCAGCCCGCGCAATCCAATTTCCTGTTTCGTGACAACTATTTGCGATTCCTGCTGTTGTGCAATCTGATGCTCCGCCCTGGAAGCCGTCGCGTGCGCCCGGAAACCCGAAATAGTGGACAAATGTCCATTATCTTCTGCACGAGAGACCTCTGGAGAGCACCGAGGGCGAGTCCAGAAGCACCGCAGCACACCCCTCGCTCGCCTCCGGCACTGCGCAACCGCAGCAAACGATAATAGTTGCCTCAAAACCACTCTGAAGCCTACGCAGACCGCAGGAATCGCAAATAGTTGCACGCACCAGCACGCGGGTGCCCTTCCATGGGTAAGACATATCACGCAATCACAGCGGGAGAGACCTCCCCCATAGCCCGATTGCCAACCATCATGAAATCACCGCGTGATCTTCGCATCTGCATACCACAAACTTGGCGATCTGCATCCAAGCGGCCTCCGAGCCGTTTGCCAGATATATTGGGGATGTGCTGCATTCCCCACACAAGTCCAGAATGTTGCGAGGCTATGCCAGCTGAACCTGAACCTCCCATTACGCTCGCTATGCGAACATGTGCGCAGAGCACGCTGCTTCCAAGCGCGGCGCAACTCCACTTACAGCTTCTTGCGATAGGCCAGCACTGTCTGGTTTAGCTGCTGGTTCTTGAGAACGCTATCCGACGAAAGCACCAGTCGTCTGAGCTTGTAGCGTTTCTGGTCGAAAGCGGCCTTGTCGCTCACTCGAATCCTACGGCCAAGAGCATGGGCTACCGACAACGCGAACTTGTGCATCTCGCGATAATCGAAGAGCTGTGAAGAAGTTAGCGTGAGCACCTTGTAGTTGCTGGATATCAGGGAATTGATCCGCCTCACATCGCGCTTCACGGCATCGGTGCCTTCGTGGAAAGCCCTGCCGTCGTACTCGATGCAAAGCCCCTCTGCGGAAAAGAGAATGTCGGGTTCCAACTCAGCAACCCGGGAAGACTGTCGAGTAAACACATCGAGCGGTGCCTTGGCGTTGAGAACCAAATCGGAGAACGCATAGCCGCCTAGATTCAAAGGCAATGAGATGCAGAGAGCAAGTGCGGTTTCCATCGGAGACCTCGAAGGACCCTTGAGATACGAAAGCGCACGGTTGAACGCTTTGATTCCATGCGTTCCTGCCAGCTGTTCTGATGCTCGTTCGAGCTTGCATGCGTCTGTCAACGGGTTTCGCTTGAGCAGGCCATTCTCGAGTATTTGCGATGGCGAGTAGTATCCGCAAAACTCGTGGGTAAGCCCGATCAGCTCGATGAGATTCAAACAGCTGGCTGACTGGACGAGGCATGTCTCGGGAGACGAAATCCCGATATCCTGATTGATGGAGTAGAGCTGGCGATCTGCCGCCCTGCCACTGATAGAGCGAAACGCCAATTTATCGCGATGATACGCAGAGCGAAAATCGGAGATTCCGATATGGACGGGCTTCGACAAATACTGGATGCCCGGTAGCTTCTCCAAGGAAATGAGCGCAATGGGTTCGGACACGTTGTCTGGTATGCCTGCGGCCCTGCTGGGTTTGGGCATGGGGATGCCTGGCGACCCAGCGATCCGCCAATATTCGAGAGCCGATATGCCATAGAGTGCGAACTTCATGGGCATATCCTACAGCGCGAATCTTCCCGGATTCTTACTGGTTTCTTACCAGATTCTTACCAGATTCTAAACAGTTGGAATTCTTGCGGTAAGGTGCTGTCCTCGCCGAAAGCTGACGGCGCTGCACGGCTGTTGAGGACTGCGTTTCCAAATGCGCGATTGCCGCAGCTCCTGGCACGTCAGCCGCATTCCTGCGGCAGCAGGATTCCATATACACGAGCTGCGGCGTTGTTCTTCGCTTTGCTTCATCGTCTTGCGTTTGCTGCAGCACGTTCGGCGGAAAAAGGCCTCCTAGGCAGTTCCTTTCGTTTGCTGCAGTCTGCGCTCTTTCAATCCCCTATTTGCGCCAACTATTTTCGTTTGCTGCGGTTCGTGAGCACTTTTTTCCAGTTTCCCGTCAACTATTTGCGTTTGCTGCAGCCCGCGCGATTTCAATCTTCGTTTTGTGACAACTATTTGCGATTCCCGCTGTTGTGCAATCTGATGCTCTGCCCGAGAAGCCGTCGCGAGCATCCCCAAACGCGAGATAATGTACAAATGTCCATTATCTTCTGCACGAGAGACCTCTGGCAGGCACCGAGGACAGGATCAAAAGCACCGCAGCGCGCCCCTCGCTCGCCTCCGGCACTGCGCAACCGCAGCAAACGAAAATAGTTGCCTCAAAATCGCCCCGAAGCCTACGCAGGCCGCAGGAATCGCAAATAGTTGCACGCACCAGCACGCGGGTGCCTTCCATCAGTGAGGAACATCAATGCAATCACGCATCCATCTCACAATCAGAAGAGACGCGCAATGCCATTCATCGCCAGCTAAGCGCACCCATGAACGAAACCACCGAGCTGATCTTTCAGGCCAAGGATCCGGATGGCTCTCGGTAACCTTGGTGCTCAGCCTCAAGTTCTATAGCACCCGCCAAGTGGCCAGTGACCGTGCTTTTTGGTCTCAACAGCCGTGCCCTTTGCCCAAAGCCGTGCTTTAATGCTATACTCCGAATGCTGCTTTTCGAACGCATCCCTGCGGGAGGGCGGCACATCGGAATAGAAAATGGAGAGCTGGCCGAGAGGTCGAAGGCGCACGATTGGAAATCGTGTATACGGCAAAAACCGTATCTAGGGTTCAAATCCCTAGCTCTCCGCCATTCCGACTTTAACTACAACCGTGCGTCGATGCTTCGCGGCACCCGATGCCGACCACCACGCGGAGGGGTGGCAGAGCGGTTGAATGCGGCGGTCTCGAAAACCGTTAGGCGGGTAATCCCCGTCTCGAGGGTTCGAATCCCTCCTCCTCCGCCATTAAGATTTTGCAGGCTCGAGCTTATGCTCGAGCCTTTTTGTTTCTCTGAGGAGAAAGGAGAGGAGGCGCAGACGGCAAGATAGCCGCATCCGCAAGTAGCGGAAACGGCCACCTCACACAAACCTTATGTTTTTGGGGGATGGCCGGCCGCGCCAACGGCGGTCACCTGGCGCCGCGCTTCACAGCGCGCCGCCGCCCTTGCCAGCTAGCCTAGCACGGGGCAGCGGCTCATGCGAGTCCCAATTGACGGCGATGGCAGATATTCCTTCCCCACAATCGCCCCGATGCCGCCACGACCATTGCCTACTAAAACCCAATGTTTTGCGAATTATGCGGTAAAATTGTTGCCAAAAGCTTACTTTGCAGCGTTTGCGCAGCTAGATGCGGCAGCCATGGGCGTACAGCCCGCGCAACCTGCATCACATAGATGGGAACGAGCATGAAAATCTCTACCAAAGGGCTCTACGCGGTGCGGCTCATGCTGTGCCTTGCCGAGCGTGGCGAAGACGAGGTGGTGTCGCTCAAGGAAATCTCGGATGCCACGCAAATCTCGAAGAAGTACCTCGAGCAGATCGTGCCCAACCTTTCGGCTGCGCACTTGGTGAAGTCGATTCGCGGCGCGTCCGGCGGATACCGCCTGGCCAAGGGAGCCGACTTCATCACCGTGTACGACGTGCTCAGCGTAACCGAGGGCAACCTCGCACCGGCATCGTGCCTCACCGGCGAGGGCGAAATCGACTGCAACTTCGGCTGCCAGTGCAAGGAGCTTTTCGTGTGGCAGCATCTCTACGGCATCATCGAGGAGTACCTCTCCAGCGTGTCGTTGCAGGACATCCTCGACAAATCCAACGCGCTGGCCATCGACAGCTACTGCATCTAGCGGCAACGCAGTTGCACAGCGCGACGGGGCATCTTCCGCCATCGCAGACAAACATAGGACGAGCCGGCTTTCGCATCGCGAATCTAGCCGGCTCGCCCTTTGCATTTGCGTATGTCATCGCTCCGCTGCAACACGTCCCGCACATCGCAGCCCCGCGCCCACGCGCCGCGAACCCCACGCTCGCTTACTCGACGACGATGGTCCCATCCACGTCGAAGGTCACGACCTCCACGGGAATGCTCTTGCCGCTGCGCTCCAGCGCGTTGTTCACGAAGAACTCAATACCCCCGCAGCACGGAACCACCATGCGCGCGATGGTGATGCTCTTGATGTCGTTCTGCTCGAAGATATCGCCCAGCTTCTCGGCGTAGTCCACGCCGTCGAGCTTGGGGCATCCGATCAGGGTAACCTTGTCCTTCATGAACTTGTCGTGAAAGTCCCCGCATGCAAACGCGGTGCAGTCGGCCGCGATGAGCAGGTCGCATCCATTGAAGTACGGCGCTCCCGCAGGCACCAGCTTGAGCTGCACCGGCCAGTTCTTGAGCTGGCTCTCGACCTTCGTCTCTTCACTCATTTTTGCCCCCTACCTTATGGTTCGAACCTGCGTGCCGGCGCATCCCGACTCCGCTTCCCTTGCAGCCTTGTTGGCCATCACCGCCGCCTCGTCGTAGGCAGCGGCTTCGCGCTTGATGATCTTGATCGCGCCTTGCGGGCACGAGGGCAGGCAATCGCCGGCACCGTCGCAGTAGTCGTCACGCAGCAGCTTGGCCTTGCCGTCCACGATACCGATGGCCGCCTCGTGGCAAACGCTGGCGCAAAGCCCGCAGCCGTCGCACTTCTCCTCGTCGATTTCGATAATCGTCCTATGCATCCGTTTCTCCTCTCCTCGTGAGGGCGGGCCGCAGCCGTCGCAGCAAGCTGTCGCCGTCGCCCTCGCAAAGTAGATTTTACTTCAAAGAAGCAGTCGCGCCCATGATGCCTTAACATTAGCAGGTAATAATTAGCGCGACACGAGGCGCGGCGCACAGCATCTCGCCCATCAGCACGTCTACTCGAAAGGACCCTCGAATGCTCTTTAGCAACATCGGAATTCTGGATAGCGAGTTGAACTACAGGCCCAACATGTTCGTGGGCACGCAGGGCAAGCTCATCACCTACATCGGAAGCGAGCATCCCACGGCGGCAGCTACCGCAACCCCCGCCAGCACCGACTTCGGCGAAGAGTTCGACGGCCGCGGCAAGCTGCTCATGCCGGGTCTGTACAACATGCATGCCCACTCCACGATGACGCTGCTGCGCGGCTATGCCGAGAACCTCCCGCTGCAGAGATGGCTCACCGAGATGGTGTTCCCGTTCGAGGCCAAGATCACCGACGAGGCCGCGCTGCCGGCCACAAGGCTGGCCATCGCCGAGATGTTGCGCTACGGCACCGTCTCGTTTTCCGACATGTACTTCTTCGACGACGCGCGTGCGCAAGCAGTGGGCGAGTCGGGCATCAAGTGCAACCTGTGCTCGTGCATCAGCGTGTTCGACCCCGAGGTCCACTACAAGGACACGCCGTTTGCCGCGCTCAACCAGCATATCTACGACGACCTGCGGGGTGAGTTCGAGGGCCGCCTGCAAATGGACATGTGCCTGCACTCCGAATACACCACCACGCCCACGATCGTGCGGGAGGTGGCCGAGCAGACCTTGGAGTACGGCGTGGGGATGCACATCCACGTGTCGGAGACGCAAAGCGAGGTTGCCGAGTGCAAGGAACGTCACAGCGGCATGACCCCGCCGCAGTACCTCGCGAGCCTGGGCGTGTTCGATGCGCGAACAACCGCGGCGCATTGCGTGTGGCTCGAAGACGACGACTACGCGGTGCTGCGCGAGCACGACGTGACCATCGCCACCAACCCCGCCTCCAACCTCAAGCTGGGCAGCGGCTTCCTGCCTCGCCCGCGCGTGTGCGAAGAGGGCATCCGCCTGGCAATCGGCACTGACGGCGTGGCCAGCAACAACTCGCAGAACATGTTCCGCGAGATGTACATGCTGGCTACGATCCACCGCGGTTTCGAGCACAACACGGTGGGCCTGTCGCCCCGCAACGTGCTGAAGACAGCCACGACTGCCGGCGCCTACGCGCAGGGTCGCGCCGATTGCGGTCGCATCGAGGAGGGCTGCGCCGCCGACCTGGTAGTGCTCGACATCGACAACCCGTGGATGCAGCCCGTAACCAACATGCTCACCAACGTGGTGTACTCGGAGTCGGGCGAAGACGTGGTGCTCACCATGGTGGATGGCAAGGTCGTCTACCGCGACGGCGAATGGCCCGGCATCGACGTGGAGAAGGCGATAGCCGAGACCCAGCAGCACCGCGACAACATAGTGGAGTCGCTGTAGACAGCTCTCCTCGCTATCTTCTTGAAACTCCCCCTGGGATGCCCCGTGCGGGGTGTGTCTGAA
>CAVFRF010000019.1:0-25017 GCA_963624975.1 Bacteroidaceae bacterium | reverse complement strand
GTCTGAACGGCTCAGACTGGCCTTCGGCCAAAAGTCGCCGTTCAGACACACCCCGCGCTGGCACCTGGCGAGTCTGCCGGGTCGACCGCGGGTCGTGCGGCATTGATGGAAATTGGCTAACCTCGCAAGGGACTCTTTTCGTGGGACTATAATGGGCAGCAGCTTCGGATTGTCCGATGTTGCGGGCGCGGGTTTGCCCGGCTAGTTCACCCCGATATTTCTAGAACAGGAGACATCATGGCTACTATCAACGAATTCCTCAACGACGCGGGAGTGTTCTTCCTCGCTACCGTCGACGGCGATCAGCCCAAGCTTCGCCCGCTCGGCGCGCACTTCAACATGGACGGCAAAGAGATCTTCGGCATCGGCGACTTCAAGGACGTCTACAAGCAGATGCAGGCCAACCCCAAGGTCGAGATCGTGGCTTGCAAGGGCGGCGACTGGCTGCGCTTCACCGGCACCGCGGTGTTCGAGAGCGACCCCAAGTACGCCGAGGAGATGCTCAACCTCATGCCCAACCTGCGCGAGATCTACAACGACCAGACCGGCAACAAGATGATGTGCTTCCACCTCGAGCAGTCCACCGCCGTGGTGATCCACATGATGGGAGAGGGCGACCCCATCTCGGAGTAGAGTTCAGGTGCCAATAAAGTCACGAAGAGGGGGGCTGTCGAACGGACGACGTTCGGCAGCCCTTCTCTATGACGGCTCCCCTCGCGTTTCTTCTTGATGCCGATGCCGGCGGGCTGTTTCGGGGGCAATGTTGCAAAATTGCGTTTGTCGCGGTTTTCGAGAGGAATTTTGCCATTTTGAGTTGCAGATTTGCGCTTGTCGCAGATTTCGATGTCCGGGATACCTCGTAATAGAGTCTCGGCTTCTCGCGAAGGCTGGGATAATGGACATTTTCCCGGAATTTGTCCATTATCTCTGAAAAATAAGACCTTTAAGATATATTGAGCGCATTCAAAATTAGCAGAGTCCCGCACCAACCGCAAATTTGCAACGCAAATCTACAAATCTGCGGTTGTCGCAGATCGCTGGCGAATCCAATGCCGGCACCTGGTGAATCCTTGTGTTCTCCTTGCCAATCTCTGCGGATTGCCCCTAAGCTGCCTGCGTTCTTCGGCAGCCGCATATTCCCTTCAACTTGCCTTATAATCTACGGATGGCGGGGCGGGCGCCTTGGCGGTCGTCGCGCATCTCAGATAATCGATTTGCAGATCTAACCGGCTTCGTAGCTCGAGCTGTGTCCGAGAGAAGCTGCGCGAGGGCTGTTCGAGAGTAAGCGAGGGTCAGGATGCTTTGTCCCAAATGCGGCGCGGATGTGCCCGATTGGTCGAAGTTCTGCTTGGAATGCGGGAGCCGTCTCGCCGCGTCCGAACAGCGCGACGAAGTAGAACCCGACGACGCGGCTTCGCATGGTGAGACACGAGACGACGCCGCAGACACCGGCGCAGGCGACGGTTCGCAAGCGCTGCACTCGACGGCCGACGCGCAAGGCGATACCCCGCGGTGTTCCGACGAAGACAGCTGGGCTTCGGTCAAGCCCATCTCGCCCAAGGGCGACCTCGTGTTCAAGCCGCTGCAGTACCCCGAGCGCGTGACGCTCAAGACGCTGCCCAATCGCATTCGCACCGAAATAGACCAGACCATCGGCTACGACGACAACTCTCCACGCAGGGGCGAGCGCGCCGCCGATGCAGAGATGACGGATGAAACGGTCGACCTCGAAGCGAAGGCGCGCCAAAATGGCGGCGAGGCATCGGAAGCACGCGACCACGCGGATTCGGCATCTTCGACCGAGCCGGCTGCCGTTGAGGCGGGTGCAGGATCGCACGTAGCCACACGTCCGGTTCCGGACCAGATGCCCGAAGCCCAATTTGCGCCGGAGATTCCGACCACGGCCATGATGGAAGACTCCATCACCATATGCGAGGCTGCGGCTTCCGACGGACGTGCGCGCATGCTTCGCCGTCCTCCCGAAGTCGTTGGACCCGAGGCACTGGAGGGCAGCCGCAAGAACGCGCGCGGCAAGCTCCCGTTCGTGGCGGTCGGAGCAGTGGTCGTCGTGGTGGCGCTGTTCGTGCTCTTCGGCTGGATCTCTGCGATCAACGCTCCGATCGAGATCAACATGAACACCTTCCCCGACGAGGGGCTGCGCAACGCAGTGCTGGCCCTCGACGACGACGGCGACGGCAAGCTCCGCCGCGACCAGATTCCCGAAATCACCAGCCTCGACGTCGAGCGCGCCGTCGACATCTCTGGCTTGCAGGTGTTCACCAATCTGCAGACCCTCGAGGCATACGGCAGCCAGCTGGCAACGGTAGACGTGTCGGGGGTCGAGTCGCTCACCACGCTCACGGTGTGCAACTCGGGCGTGAAGACGATCAACGCGTCGGGGCTTTCCAACCTGCGCACGATCGACGCGCACGACTCGCACCTGGCCAGCATCGACCTCACCGGCACATCCGCGCTCGAGACGCTGAACCTGCAGTCCACGAGCCTGGGGCAGGTGGACATCTCGTCGTGCACGTCCCTCACGAGCCTGCAGGTGAGCGACAACGTGGAGGTGTCGGGCGTCGAGAACACCGGGATGCAGGAGAACTGGACCTGCGCCACCTACTCGTCGGGCGATGGGTCGCAGGGCGGCTCGACGTTCGTGTCGGCCGAGACCAAGTACGACGACGACGGCAAGATCAGCGAGGTTGTCTACGCCGACGAGGAGAGCGGCGCCACCTACAGCTACGCCTACGACGACCAGGGCCGTCTGGTGAGCCTGGACGAGTACCCCACCGACGAGAGCGAGGCCGGCAGCGCCTACAGGCTCTCCTACGACGATAGCGGCAGGCTGGCAAACTCCGAGAACGCCACTACGGGCGAGACCTACACCTACCACTACGACGAGAGCGGGCGCATCTCGGGATTCGGCGCCTACATCGCAAACTCGCGCAACCGCAAGGGGATGTACGAGCGCGGCTTTGCCTACGACACCTCCGGCAACCTCACCCAGATCACGGGCGAGGACCCCGCGACGCTTGCCTACGACGAGGCGGGAAGGCTCACGTCGTTTGCCACCGAGGACGGCGTGTACGCCTACGAGTTCGCCTACGACGAAGAGGGCCGCTGCGTGCAGGCCACGATCACGCTCGACGGTGGCACGTGCACCGAGAAGTTCGAGTACAACAGCTCGGGCAAGATGGTCAACGCCACGCGCACGCTCGGCGAAGACACCGGCAGGGCGTTTCCGCTGGCAGCCGTGACCAGCACCCAGTTCACCTACGACGAGCACGGCAACCTCGTGTCGCTCAACATGTACGACGGCGACGAGCAGGTGGGCTGGTGCAACTTCAGCTACAAGCGCAGCTTCACCAGCAAGGACCACGCCCCCGTGGGCATGGTGCCGGTGCAGACCGACCCGCTGTGGTACACGGCCACCAGCGACTGCCTGTGGATGCCGTGGGCGTTCCAGCGCCAGTCGGACGAGTCGCAAGACGCCATCATGATGGTGTTCGACAAAGACCAGGTGTGGATGGGAAGCAACAACCCGATATTCAGGTAAAGAAACCGGAAAGCCCCGGCGGGCTGCGCCGGAGCCGCTTTCCGCCCGGCTCGAAAGGAACCGCAACCGCATGAAGCTCATCATCGCATCCGACATCCACGGATCATCGTCGTATTGCAAGAAGCTCATGGACGCGCTCGACGAGCACCAGCCCGACAGGCTCGTGCTGCTGGGCGACATGCTCTACCACGGCCCGCGCAACGACGTGCCCGTCGACTACGCGCCCAAGCAGGTGATCGCCATGCTCAACTCCATAGCGGGCTCGATCATCGCGGTGCGCGGCAACTGCGAGGCCGAGGTCGACCAGATGGTTCTCGACTTTCCGTGCATGAGCGAGTACAACATCATCCTCGACCCCGACGTCCAACCCGCCGCGCCCGCGACCGCGCACGCTGCGGGCAAGGGGCTGGAGCTTTTCTGCACGCACGGGCACGTCCACACGCCCGACAACCTGCCAAACATCCCGGCCGGCTCGGTGCTGGTGTACGGGCACACCCATGTGAAGGTCAACGGACCTTGCGAGGCGTTCCCGCAGATCCGCCTCTTCAACCCCGGCAGCGTTGGAATCCCCAAAGACGGCTCGCACAGCTACGGCATCTACGAGAAA
Source organism: Bacteroidaceae bacterium (assembly GCA_963624975.1). GTDB lineage: Bacteria > Actinomycetota > Coriobacteriia > Coriobacteriales > CADBOM01 > CAVLCC01. The sequence goes on along the minus strand of CAVFRF010000019.1, from coordinate 20,851 downwards.
GGCGAGTTCTCGCACGTCCTCATCGACTAGCCATCACGCCGCAGTCGTGCAGGTGGCCTGGCCGGTTGCAGCAAGGTGGACGATTCTCCTGGAACGTTGTAGCATCCACTTGTTTGGCAGCTCCCCCTGAACCCAGTTTGGGGCTTGGAACTGCCACTTTTTTGACCCCAGCCAATCCTAAATATTTGGATATTGCGGCTTCTGCGACTTGGGTTGCGTGTATAATCTCAAAATATGTGTTACGACCGTAGTACGCAAAGGACGCTCAGCGCATAGGGGGCACGCGACGCTCTTTCGTATGGCAATCCGGCAATCCGAATACTAGTGGGGAGAAAACCTTGTTCGTTGTAGTCAAGAAGAGCAAGACGTCCAAACGCGAGCTGGTGTACATCGTCGAGAGCTACCGCGACGAAGACAACAAGATCCGCCAGCGAATCATCAAGAAATGCGGCGAGCTTTCGGAACTCACGGCCAAGGACCCCGACGCGCTCGACAAGATCAAAGAAGAGGCCAAGAACATGACCGCCGAGCTTGCGACGCGCATGGTGGACCTCAACATCAACCTCAACCTCCCCAACCGCAAGTCGATGGACACGGTGAACTACGGCTATTTCTTCGTGGAGTCGCTCTACCGCTCGCTCAAGATGCGCCCGTTTCTCGACAGGCACTTCGAGGACCCGGCCGAGGCCAAACAGATCGCCGAGGCGCTGAGGTTCTACGCCATCAAGGAGTTCTTCCTGCCGCTCACGGGCACCGAGAGCATCGACAGCATCAAGCCCATCTTCGGCTTCAAGGGCAACACCGCAAGCCTCTCGATCGATATCGTGGCCAAGCTCCTGCCCATAGCCGACGACCTCATGAAGCACCTCTACAAGGTGTCGACCAAAGACGAGGACTGCCGCGACAAGGTGGCGTCGCTCGACGTGACCAGCTACTACTTCAACTCGCACGCCACGTCGGGGGCGCGAGACGATCGTACCGACGACGAGGCCATGAAGGACCTCGTGATGGTGCAGATGGGCATCTTGTACGACAGGCACCGCAACCCCATGGCCTGCATCGTGATCCCCGAGGGCGACAACGACTCGGTGGAGCTGCTGGCCTCCATGGAGCGCCTCAAGAAGAAGTTCGGCCTCGACCGCATCGTGCTCACGTCGGACAGGGGATTCGGCTCCAACTCCACGCTTGCCGCCATCCACGAGTCGGGCAACGGCTACGTGGTGGGCAGGAAGGTCAAGAACGCATCGCTGCCCATGCAGCGCGCCATCCTCGACAACAACGGCTACAAGTGGAACGACTCGGGCACGTTCAAGTGGAAGGCCTTCGACCTGGAGAGGACCGTGGGCGACACCGCGATTCCCGAGAAGGTGATCGCGATGTGGACGTCGTTCAACGCCGCCCGCACCAAGCAGAAGCGCGACAAGTTCATCGTGGACTTCCTCTCGAACCCGGGCAACTACTCGGTGGAGGAGTTCCCCGAGATGGAGCGCTACGTGTCGGTGCACGACTCCGACGCGGCGCCCGGCACGCCGGGCGAGCACGGCTACTTCAGCTTCGACGCCGAGACCTACGCCCGCGACATGGCGCTCGACGGCTACTATGCGCTGGCAACCACCGAGAAGGACATCCCCGAGGGCGTGATCATCAAGCGCTACCACAACCTGCAGAAGATGCACAGGGCGTTCTCGGAGCCAGACCCCGAGGTGGAGGGCGCGCCCAGGGAGGCCTGGACCTACGACTACGTGCGCTCGTACTTCATCATCAACTTCATATCGCTGGTGATGGAGCGCAAGCTCGAGCGCATGCTGGGGTTCAAGTACACCTCCAACCAGATGAAGACCACGCTCAGCAACGCGCTTTGCAAGAACATCGGGCAAGACGTGTACGACTTCGCGCCGCAGGAAGACGCCTACCGGGACATCGAGAAGGCGTTCGGGGTGAGGTTCGACAAGGCCTTCGCCACGCTGGAGATGCTGAGGCGCTACAGACGCGAGGTGATCAACGCGCTGTAGCCCGAGCGGTCGCGGGGCGCGTGCGAGCTGCGGGCGGTCGTGGAGTGCGGCCGGCACGCCGAGCGCGGGCTGCGGGGCGCGTGTCGCACGCCACACGCGGGCTGCACGCGAGCGATTCTAGCCGCATAGGTGGCCGATTGCGAATTTGCCCCTAGATGCGAGCTGGTTTTGCGGCTTGGTGCGGTAAGATTCAAAGGGTTTATCGGCAATTGGTGGAAAAAGGGATTCCGATAAGGCTCGACGAGAGCCTGACGGCGGGTTTCGAGGAGCGTGCCCGCGCAAAGAGAACCCCTGACGTAGAAAGTTGGTTGTTTTGGAAACGAAATTCGAGCGTCTCGACGACAACAAGGTCAAGTTCGACATCACGATCGATGCAAAGGAAGTCGACGAGGCAATCGACTCCATATATGACGAGGTCAAGAGGACCGCGCGCATCCCCGGCTTCAGGAAGGGCAAGACTCCGAGGAAGGTGCTCGAGAGCCAGTTCGGCGCCGACTACTTCGCGGCCAACGCCACGGTCAACCTCATCGAGAAGCATTCTCCCGAGGTAGTGGACGACAACGGCATGGTGTCCTTCGGCGATTACGAGTTCGATGCCGACGACGCTGCCAAGCCCGGCGAGGACTACAGCTATTCGTTCACCATCCAGGTCAAGCCCGAGTACGAGCTGACCTCCACCGACCCGGTGTCGGTGCAGGTGCTCAACCCCGAGGCCACCGATGAGGAGGTCGACGCACGCATCGACATGCTGCGCGGCTACTACATCGACCTCAACAGCACCGACGGCCCTGCCAAGAACGACGACATCGTGGTGTTCTCGCAGGAGTGCTTCAAGGACGGCGCCGAAGTCGAGGACGGCAAGGCCGACCGCCGCACCTGCGTGCTGGGCTCCAAGATGTACTCCGAGGAGTTCGAGAAGCAGTTCGAGGGCATGAAGGTTGGCGACACCAAGGAGTTCGAGGCCAACGCCGAGGACCTCATGATCACCGACGGCGAGGGCACCTACAACGTGAAGGTCGTGGTGAACGAGATCACGGAGAAGGTCGTGCCCGAGCTTACCGACGAGTGGGCCAAGGAGAACTGCGACGCCGAGAACGTCGAGGAGCTGCGCAAGCAGGTGGGCGAGAGCATCGCCGCCGACAAGCAGCGCAACGCCGAGCGCGACAAGAACGTTGCCTGCCTCAAGGAGCTGGTGAAGCGCCTCGAGGGCGAGGTGCCCGACTACATGAAGGCCGAGGAGACCACCAAGGCGCTGCGCAACGTGTACATGAACCTGCAGGCCCAGGGCTACACCCTCGACCAGTACCTCATGGCCACCGCGCAGAGCGCCGAGCAGTTCTACCAGGACATGGAGGAGCGCGGCATCGTGCTGGCCAAGCAGAACCTGGCTCTCGACGCGCTGGCTCGCGCCCATGGCATGGAGTGCACCGAGGACGACCTGAAGGAGGCCTTCGAGGGCGCCGGCGTGGACGACGTCGAGACGCTTCGCGCCCAGTGGGAGGAAGAGCACAGGATGTCGGTGCTGCGCGAAGAGATCGTGCGCGACAAGGCCGCCAAGTGGCTCCAGGAGAACGCCAACGTGGAGTACGTGGATTCGCTTCCCGAGGAGGACGAGGCCGAGGAGCCTGCGGAGGCCGAGACCGAGGCTGCCGAGGCAACCGAGGAGTAGAAGATTTGCAGCGGCCCGCTCGCTTTGCGCGCGGGCCGTTTGATTTGCAGTGCCGGATGCGGCGGGCGCCACGCGCTTGCAGATAGGAGATGGTAGGCAGATGGATTACAGGAACCGGGACGCGCTGATTCCCTACGTTATCGAGGAGTCGCCCCGCGGCGAGCGCAGCTTCGACATCTACTCGAGGCTCCTCAACGAGCGCATCGTGTTTCTGGGCGACCAGATCGACGATGCCGTGGCCAACACCGTTGTGGCCCAGCTGCTGCATCTCGAGAGCGTGAACGCCGAGAAGGACATCTCGCTCTACATCAACTCGCCTGGCGGCGTTGTAACCGCGGGCCTTGCCATCTACGACACCATGCAGTTCATCAAGCCCGACGTGTCGACCATCTGCATCGGCCAGTGCGCGTCGATGGCATCGGTGCTGCTGGCGGCGGGCGCTCCCGGCAAGCGCTATGCGCTTCCCAACTCCAGGGTCATGATCCACCAGCCCAGCGGCGGCGCACAGGGCCAGCAGACCGAGATCGAGATCATGGCTCGCGAGATCCTGTACATCCGCGAGAAGATGAACGCGATTTTGGCCAAGCATACCGGCCAGCCCATCGAGAAGATCCAGGCCGACACCGAGCGCGACAACTTCATGTCCGCGCAGGATGCGATGGCATACGGCCTCGTGGACAAGGTAGTAGAGTCGGGCACCGAGAGAAACTAGCCGGACTCGACTCGACCAGGCGCGCGATGCGCTTTCGCGCGCGGCCAGCACGAAACAAAGCAAGATGCATGTGAGAAAAAGGGTCTGGCGGGCTTAGTGCTTGCCAGACCCTTTGCCAGCAATTAGACGACAGGAATTCGCGAATGGCTGACGACAGCAGAGACGATATGAACGAAGAGATGCACTGCGCGTTCTGCGGACGCGGACAAGCCGACGTGCACCAGCTCATAGGCAGCAGGGAAGTCATGATTTGCGACGACTGCCTCAAGACGTGCCTGAGCATGGTGGACTTCGACCCTTGGGACGACCCCCGCGACTTCATGCACGGTGGGCGCGACCCGTTTGCGGACGACATCGACGACGAGCCGGAGGTCTTCGACATCCTGCGCGACCTGCCCACCCCGCAGCGGATCTTCGATGAGCTGTCGAAGTACGTGGTGGGACAGGAAGGTGCCAAGAAGGCGCTCTCTGTAGCGGTGTACAACCACTACAAGCGCATCAGCGCGATCAACGGAATCGACGCTGCGCTCGACGAGAAGCCGAAGGGCAAGGGCAAGGGCAAGAAGAAGGCCGCACCCGCGCCGGAGCCCATTTCCGACGACGAGGTCGAGATCGCCAAGAGCAACATCCTCATGCTCGGCCCCACCGGTTGTGGCAAGACCCTCTTGGCGCAGACGCTGGCGCGCATCCTCAAGGTGCCCTTCGCCATCGCCGACGCCACCACGCTCACCGAAGCGGGCTACGTGGGCGAGGACGTGGAGAACATCCTGCTCAAGCTCATCACCGCGGCCGACTTCGACATCGCACGCGCCCAGATCGGCATCGTGTACGTGGACGAGATCGACAAGATCGCCCGCAAGGCCGAGAACCTCTCGATTACCCGCGACGTTTCGGGCGAGGGCGTGCAGCAGGCGCTGCTCAAGATCGTGGAGGGCACCGAGGCCGCGGTTCCGCCACAGGGCGGCCGCAAGCATCCCAACCAGGAGCTTATCCGCATCGATACCACCAACATCCTGTTCATCTTCGGAGGCGCGTTCGTGGGCCTCGACAAGATCGTGGCCGACAGGCTGGGCACCGGCGGCATCGGCTTTTTGTCGGAAGACCGCGGCGAGTCGGTGGAGGCCAGCCCCGAGATCCTGTCGCAGGTGCTTCCCGAAGACCTGCACAAGTTCGGCATGATCCCCGAGTTCGTGGGCAGGATTCCCGTGATCACCAACGTGGAGGCGCTTGACGAGGACGCACTGGTGCAGATTCTCACCGAGCCCAAGAACGCCCTTACCAAGCAGTATGCAAAGCTGCTGGACTACGACGGCGTGAAGCTCACCTTTACCGACGACGCGCTGCGCGAGATCGCGCACACCGCCGTGCAGCACAAGATCGGCGCGCGCGGCCTGCGCTCGATTTGCGAGAACGCGTTGCAGAAGGTGATGTTCGACATACCCAGCCGCGACGACGTGTCCGAGGTGGTGCTCACCGCAGAGGCGGTGCGCGGCGAGGCCGATCCGGAGCTGGTGCTCAAGAACCGTCTGGACGAGCAGCTTGCCAAGGTGGAATAGCATTTAGCGGCGTTGCCTGCAAGGCAGCGCCCGAAGAGGGGAGACTCGAAGTGAGCGAAGACAACGAGACGGCAATGCCGAAGAACTACGACCCCGCGTCGATCGAGGGTCCGCTGTTCGAATCCTGGATGAAGGGCGGGTACTTCCACCGCGATGCCGGCGGATATGCGAACCCCGACCTCTCGCCCTACACCATCGTGATCCCGCCGCCCAACATCACCGGGCAGCTGCACATGGGCCACGCCCTCAACGACACCATCCAGGACACCTGCACGCGCCGCGCGCGCATGAAGGGACACCCCACCCGCTGGATCCTGGGCACCGACCATGCGGGCATCGCCACGCAGACCAAGGTGGACAAGCATCTGGCCGAGCAGGGCATCTCCAAGCGCGAGATCGGCCGCGAGAAGTTCCTCGATGCCTGCTGGGAGTGGCGCGAGAAGTTCGGCAACACCATCGTGGAGCAGATCAAGGGCATGGGCTGCTCGGTTGACTACGACGACGAGCACTTCACCCTCGACCCCGACTACTCCGATGCCATCAGGCGCGTGTTCAGCGACTGGTACAACAACGGGCTTGTGTACCGCGGCAAGCGCATCGTGAACTGGTGCCCGAGCTGCACCACCGCCATCGCCGACGACGAGGCCGAGTACGTGGACGAGAAGGGTCACCTGTGGCACCTGCGCTACCCGCTGGTCGAGCCTGTGGACGGCGTGGAGTACATCGTGGTGGCCACCACCCGTCCCGAGACCATGCTGGGCGACACCGGCGTGGCGGTTTCGCCCAAGGATCCCGACAAGCAGAAGTTCGTGGGCGCCAAGGTCAAGCTGCCCATCGTGGGACGCGAGATCCCCATATTCGCCGACTTCTGCGTGGATGCGGGCTTCGGCACCGGATTCGTGAAGGTCACCCCCGCTCACGACCCCAACGACTGGGGCATGGGCGAGCGCCACGACCTGCCCAAGATCAACATCTTCGACGAGACCGCGCATGTGGTGGAGGGCTACGGCAAGTTCTCGGGCATGGACCGCGACGAGGCGCGCGATGCCATCGTGGCCGAGTTCGAGGCGCTGGGCCTGCTGGACCACGTGGAAGACCACGACCACAGCGTGATGACCTGCTACCGCTGCCACAACAAGCTCGAGCCGTGGGAGTCGGAGCAGTGGTTCGTGGCGGTGGACAAGCTCAAGGAAGATGCCCGCAGGGTCGTGGAAGACGGCAGCATCCAATTCCACCCCGCGCGCTGGAAGCAGGTCTACCTCGACTGGCTGGAGAACCTCAAGGACTGGTGCATCTCGAGGCAGCTGTGGTGGGGCCATCGCATCCCCATCTTCTACTGCGACGAGTGCGGCTGGGAAGATGCCAGCATGGAAGATGTGACGGTGTGCCCCAAGTGCGGTGCCGCCGTGAGGCAGGACGAGGACGTGCTGGACACCTGGTTCTCGTCGCAGCTATGGCCCTTCGTGACCATGGGCTGGGGCAAGCATGGGGCCGACGCTCCCGAGCTCAAGGCGGCCTATCCCACGCAGGTGCTGTCCACGGCCCGCGACATCATGGGTCTGTGGGTGGCGCGCATGGTGATGTCGTCGGAGTACTTCATGCACCAGATTCCGTTCGAGCACGTGATCATCCACCCCACCGTGATGGGCGCCGACGGCAAGCCCATGAGCAAGAGCCGCGGCAACGGCGTGGACCCGCTCGAGCTTATGAAGAAGTACGGAGCCGACGGCATGCGCTTCGGCCTGCTGATGCAGGTCACGGGAGCGCAGGACCTCAAGTTCAACGAGGACAGGCTCACCAACAGCCGCAACTTCGCTACCAAGATATGGAACGCCGCCCGCTTCATCATGATGAACCTGGACGGCTACGAGCACGGCGAACCCGAGGCCGTGACCGATGCCGACAAGTGGATCCTGTCGCGCCTAGCTGGACTCACCGAGCGTCTGGAGGAGAGCGAGCCCACATTCGACTTCGCCAAGCAAACGCAGGACATCTACGAGTTCTTCTGGAACGAGCTTTGCGACTGGTACATCGAGTTCTCGAAGGGCCGTCTGCGCGGCGAGGGCGCCGACAAGCTGGCCACCCAGCGCAACCTCGTGTTCGTGCTCGACCAGGCGCTGCGCCTGCTGCACCCGATGATGCCCTTCATCACCGACCAGATCTGGCGCAACCTGCCTTTGGATGCAACCGAGCCCACCATCATGGTGGCGGCCTACCCCAAGGCCAGCGAGCTTGCCAAGTACCGCGACCCCGAGGCCGAGCATGCCATCGAGCTGGTGCGCCAGGTGGTGTCCAGCGTGCGCTCGACCAGGGCGAGGTACCAGGTCGCCAACAAGACGCAGATCGACGTGGCCGTGAAGGCCTCGGCCGACGATGTCGCTGCGCTCGAGGGTCAGAAGGAGCTTATCTGCACCATGGCCAACCTCGGCACGCTCGAGATCGCCGTGGATGCCGCGAAGCCCAAGGCGGCTTCGGCCTTCATTACCGACGACCTCGAGGTGTACGTGGCACTCGAGGGTCTGGTGGACTTCGAGGCCGAGCGTGCGCGCCTGGCCAAGACCCGCGACAAGCTGCTCAAGGACAAGCAGAAGTACGACAAGAAGCTGGGCAACGAGGGCTTTTTGGCCAAGGCCTCTCCCGAAGTGGTGGAGAAGACCCGCGCCGATGCCGCCGACGTGGAAGACGCGCTGGCACGCGTGGACGCCCAGCTGGCAGAGCTTGGGTAGGCGGGCGCTATGAACCAGGAACGCTACGACGAGGCGATGCGCATCATCGACGAGGCGCTGATCTTTGGCATCAACCCGTCGCTTGACGGCATCGCCGCGATGATGGAGAAGATGGGCAACCCGCACACCAAGTATCCGGCCGTGCAGGTTGCGGGCACCAACGGCAAGACGTCCACGGTACGCGAGACCGCTGCTCTGCTGCGCGCCCATGGGTACAAGACGGGATTGTACACCAGCCCGCACTTGGTGGAGTATCCGGAGCGCATGGAGATAGACGGCGAGGTGGCCGATAAGGACCTCTTCGCCGATGCGGTGTTGGAAGCCAAACGCGTGGCCGACGAGCTTGAGGACATGGTGATCACCGAGTTCGAGCTGCTCACCGCGGCTGCCTTCTGGGCGTTCGCGCAGGCCGGCATCGACGTTGCCGTGCTGGAGTGCGGCATGGGCGGCCGCTGGGATGCCACCAGCATCGCCCGAAGCGACGTTGCCGTGGTCACGGGCATCGGACTCGACCACCTGGGCGTGCTGGGCAACACTCAGGAGGAGATTGCCGAGGAGAAGGCCGCCATCATCCACGAGGGATGCAAGGCCGTGCTGGGTCCGGGAACGCAGGGCACGCTGCAGGTGTTCGCCAGGCGTGCCTCCGAGGTGGGAGTGCAGCCCTGGCTGGTGCGCGGCACGGCGGATGCCGATGCGATGCGCGCAGGCGATGCAGGCATCGGCGCTGCGGGCTATGTGACCTACGACTGCGGATACGGAGCAGAGCCGGGCACCATCTCGGTGGACGTGAAGGGCATCTACGGCGAGTACGACGGCATCGTGATGCACGCGCCGCTCTACCAGGCGCAGAACATCTCGACCGCGATTGCGGCCGCCGAGTCCTACGTGGGGCATGCGCTGGATGCCGACAAGGTTCGCGACACTATGGCGGCGTTCGGCATTCCCGGGCGCTTCGAGACGCTCTGCACCAACCCGATGCTCATCATCGACGCGGCGCACAACCCGCAGTCGGCGCTCAACCTGGCCACCGCGGTGGCCCGCAAGTTCCCCGAAGGCGACTTCCAGCTGCTGCTGGCGGTGCTGGCCGACAAGGACGCGCGGGGCATCATCGAGGCGCTGGCGGGGCTTACGCCCGACATCGCCGTTACGCAGACGGATTCGCCGCGAGCGCTCACCCGCTTCGAGCTGGCCGACATGGTGGAGGAACTCACCGGTACGCGTCCCGAGATCTTCGAGACCCCGGCGCTCGCGCTCGAAGAGCTGATGCTTCGCCAGGTCAACACCATCGCCTCCGGCTCGATCACGCTGGCAGGCGAGGTCAAGGGCGCTTGGCTGGCGAGGCAGGCTGCGAACGGCACACGTTCGTTCCTGTAGCCGGATAGCTGGTTGCCGCAAGGCGGCCAAGCTGCGATAATCTAGAGGCTGCCGCGCGCGAGCGCGGTGCACAAAAGGGCGATTGGCGCAGTGGTAGCGCAGGTGCTTTACACGCATAAGGTCGGGGGTTCGAATCCCTCATCGCCCACCATTCGAGATAGAAGGCCGGCTCTGGACGTTTCCGAGCCGGCTTTTTGCGTCTTTCAGCTCCAGATAGCGATGGCTAGTGCAACCAGTGCGTTGATGGATCCTATACGAAGTAATGCCCTAAAAGTGTCAATCACGATGAGTTAAAGGGGCAGAATATCGTCAAAACCAAATGAAGTACACCATTAACTTGTCTATAGCTAGTGGATGGAACTCTTGGACACTAAATTGCCACCGCAATCACTGTGCATTCGTATTTTCACCTTAGCGCGAGCCGAGGTATATTCCTCGGATATGATTGGCCATTTCGTCGGCCGTCATCGGCAGCCTCAGATTGCGCATCATGTTGTCGTCCCAAGGTCGGGTCTCAACAAAAGCTGCTACCTCCGTTGCAATCGCATCGGGTAGCTCAATTCGTGTATCAGGATCGAAGAGCGCGCAAAGTCTTAGCACATCGCGCCTATGCTTGTTGATCTCGTCGCTATGCACGGGCTTGCCGACGGATTTGTCTGCCGATAGATTCATCCAAGCATGCATCTTGAATACGGGCAGGTACTTGTGTGCTAACACTGGAATGCCGTCTATCATCTCAATGCCGTCTTTGTCTAGCAGACCGTAATAGTCGTCGTCGAGCATAATAGCCGAGAGACTGCCTCCGGCATCAATCGTGCGATACCTGCCCAGTATCGCCTCCATCCCCTCAAGGCACTCAGGTCTTCGGCTGAGCAACTCAATCTTCATTGGAAACGACGAATCAGAGGGCTTCTCAAAGCGATAGAGTTGATAGCCTCCAATCTTGCTGCGATGCTCGTATCCAGCATCCTTCACAAAACGACAGAACAGCTCGTAGAACTCGTGGTCGAAAGCTTCGGCAACGATGATCATGTCGATATCCTGAGTGGCGCGTTCTGGGGCACCATGCTGGACATAAATCATATTGCACGCAGTTCCGCCGATGACGACGTAGCGGTCTAGATGATTGCCGAAGTACTCCCTGAATGTTTCTATTCCGTGTACCAAGGGAACCTCCTCATTACGTTTCTGACTGCAATCGATATGCGCTCGTCTTGCTCGCCGACGGTCAACATCATGGTCACAGGGTCGACGGGCGAATCTTCGCCCCAGACCTTGCGAGCTAATGGGCGAGGGTCGTAGCGGAGGATCTGCAGTTCGAATGGCGATTCTCCGACCTCGCCGGATCCTTTGGTGCTTTCGACAGACTTCGCTTCTCTCGGTCCTGCTGCACGTACAGCGCATGATGGCTCGGTGAGGTCTGACAGTGCGGACAGCGCAGAAAGCCCGCTGAGCGGCAGCCGAAGGCCATGGGTTGAACATGATATCAGGAGGCGCCTCGATATCGGATTTCCGAACAGCACCATGCCGTTGCGATAGAATTCGGAGCGGTCTCGAACGGTGTAACTTTTGAGCCTCCCCGTAAGCCCCGATGTATCGTAGTCCAGGAGATTCCGCTCCACCAGTTGCCCGAGAGCCCTGGATACTCCGGTAGACGACATGCCGAGTTCGTCTCTGGCTCGCGACTGCGTGATTTGGCCGTCCGCGCTGTAGAGACAATAGAGGAAAAGCGTCTGCTCCGCAGGTTTGAAGTTGCCTTTGAGCTCGTATACCGTCTCTTCTCGAGCCGACAGTGAAAGGGCCAAGCTCGGTAGATAGATGTCGCCGGTCGCCGTGGCAAAACCGCGGCGTTCCCCAAGCAGGGTTTTGCGCAGATTCGGAGTGCAGCTATGCATGAAGAGGGCAGTCGGTCTCTCGATTTTCTGCTGCAGAGCTTCTACTCTCTTCAACACTCCGTCGTCGACGGTACCGTCATCGGTGGGAACGGCGAAGACGATACCGTCGCCGAGCAGGCATGCCTCGTAGAGGTCGAAACTCCCCTCGAGAAATGGACTCAGCCCAAGTCCGGAGGATGACATCTCCGAGACGGATGCGGCATCGTCCACCTGGCTCCTGAGCATGGTCTTGATTTGCTCGGCCATGGCGTTCATGTGCGGCCCACCTCAATCTGAATAAATATTCCAATTATTTGGTAGATTGTGGTTGATTATATGTCTACCCCGTCGTGAGCACAATCTTTGTTAGGAGATTTCATGACAACGGGAGCCGCCCGATACTGCTTTCTGGGCATACTGTAAACTTTGGCAGTCCAAAAACCGTCTAACTCTCGGAACTCAAACGGCTCAACTCCCGATAATTTGCTATAGAGCCAGTAGAGAAAGAGCATATGCCCTGCAGTCTTGAGCTATATCGTCATACTCAATTTGATAGTATCATGATACACTCATGATACATTGGTGATACATTAGTGATATACTCATGATATGTTTTTGATAGAGAGGGACAGGCCGCCATGGGTATTCCAATCAATCTTCAGACGATTCTCGACGGAGTCATCGTGGAAAACGAGCGTGTGGAGTTCAAAAAGACCTGGGATCCACAGGCTTCCCTCAAGACGATATGCGCTTTTGCAAACGACCTCAACAACTGGGGTGGAGGCTATATCGTCATCGGAATTGGAGAGAAAGAAGATGGCACCAAGGAATTGGTGGGCGTAAATCCAGGCGATGTCGATGCCTGCCTCAAGGACATTCTCAACAAGTCCAGGCTCGTCCAGCCAGCGTACTGCCCGGTGTCGGATGTAGTCGAGCATAAGGGCAAGATGTTTGTCGTGCTCTGGTGCCCGGGTGGAAGTACCAGGCCGTATTCTTCTCCGAAGTCCATGGGCAAGAAATCCGAACGAGTGCGGTGGGTTAGGCGGCTGTCATCGACGGTCGTGCCCAGCATGGAGGAGGAGCGCGACCTGTACTCCCTTGCCAACAATGTACCCTTCGACGACAGACCAAACCACGCTGCGGAAGTTTCCGACCTGAGTCCGATCTTGGTGAAGGCCTATCTCAAGTCAGTCGGCAGTTCGCTATACCCATCTTTCGATCAGACCGACTTCGTCGAGGTCTGTCGCGCGATGCGTATCGTAGATGGTCCCGCAGAGCACCCGGAGGTCCTAAACGTAGGGCTGCTGTTCTTCTCTTTGGATCCGCAGAGATTCTTCCCGTATGCGCAGATAGATGTTGTGGAATTTCCGCAGGGAGAGGGCGGAGACACGATCATCGAACATTCGTTTTCCGGCCCGGTGCACGAGCAGCTCGAGAACGCGTTGCAATACCTGGGCGGCAACGTCGTGGAAGAACATGTCGTGAAGCAACCGGATGGAAATCCCAGCGTGAGATTCTTCAACTATCCGCCCGATGCCGTGAAGGAGGCGCTGGCAAACGCCGTCTATCACAAGGGCTACGACCAGCGTGAACCCATAGAGGTTCGCGTTCTGCCGGACAGGATGGAGATACTCAGCTATCCGGGGGCAGATCGCTCGATTAGCCTAAAAGGTCTCAAGGACTATAGGCTTGCCTGTCGAAGGTACCGCAATCGTCGGATTGGCGAGTTCCTCAAGGAGCTGGGTCTCACCGAAGGCAGGAACACCGGCATCCACAAGATTCTGCGAGCGCTGCGCGAGAACGGGTCCCCCGATCCGCTGTTCGAGACAGACTCGGAGCGTCTGTACTTCATGGTAACGCTGTATGCCAGGAACAATGTGTCTGATGGAATCGTCGGGCCTTCGGATGTGGGAAACAGTGCCGAATCGAGTGAACATGCGGCTGGCTCGAAGTGGATCAAAATAGCTAAGCGCCGAGAGAGCGTACTGAGATATTTCGCCCAGAATCCTGCTGCAACGATTGCCGAATGCGGACGTGTTTTGGGGATTGCCTCTGCAACTCTCAATAGAGATATTGCTGAGATGAAGGTGCAAGGCAAATTGAGTGGTAGCGCTAGGGAAACTTGGACTGTGAACTTGCGATGAGCTTGGGGTTGGGTAAGGCTGACGATTGCCAATGAACGGGTATTCTGCCGGTCTCTCAACAACAGTAATCGCAAGTTATGGGCAAACTGACTACAGTTCCAAAATAGAAGCCCACTCCTCGAGTTGCGTTGAGGAGTGGGCTTCTATTGCAATGAGCTTGTCGATCAGCGCCGGTTTCAGGCAGCACCGTCGCTGCGCTACGCCGTCGTTGCGGCTTCCGAGTCCTCGTCAGCCGCTTCGGCCTCCGCGGGCTGAGGGGTCGGGATGCCGCTCGCTGCACCGTAGCCGCTCTCGAGCGAGACCGGCTCGCCGCGCAGGGTGTCGTCGAACTCGAAGTCCTTGCCGGGCAGGATGGCGTTGAGCAGGATGCCCACGAGCGACCCCACTGCCAGGCCGGAGAGGCCGATGGTCACGCCTGCGACTTCGAACTCGATGCTGCCCGATCCGCTGTAGGCGATGCCCAGGGCGAGCACGAGGGTGAGGGCCACGATCAGCACGTTGCGGCTCTTCTCGAGGTCGGTCTTGTTCTCCACGAGGTTGCGGATGCCGACGCCCGAGATCATGCCGTAGAGCACCATCGAAACGCCGCCGATGGTGGCCGAGGGCATGGCGCCGATGAGCGCCGCGAACTTGGGGCAGAACGAGAACACGATGGCGAAGCATGCGGCGATGCGGATCACGCGCGGGTCGAAGATCCTGGTGAGCGCCAGCACGCCGGTGTTCTCGCCGTAGGTGGTGTTGGCCGGTGCGCCGAACAACGCGGCGAGCATGGTGGCCAGGCCGTCGCCCAGAAGCGTCCTATGCAGGCCGGGGTCGGCGATGTAGTTGCGGTTGCAGGTGGAGCTGATGGCCGAGATGTCGCCGATGTGCTCGATCACCGTGGCAAACGCCAGCGGCACGATCGTGATGATCGCGGTGATGATCAGGCCGGTGTCGGGATTCTGGAACACTGCGAAGGCGGTGTTCTCGAATGCAAACGGCGCACCGATCCATGCAGCCTCGGCAACGCTGGAGAAGTCCACCATGCCGCAGCACGCGGCCACGATGTAGGATCCTACCACGCCGCAGAGGATGGGGATGATCTTAATCATGCCGCGTCCGAAGATGTTGCACACCACGATGATCACGATGGCCACGATGGCGATGGGCCAGCAGGTCTCGCAGTTGGTGATGGCCGATCCTGCCAGGATGAGGCCGATGGCGATCACGATGGGGCCGGTGACCACGGGCGGGAAGTACCTCATGACCTTCTTGGGGCCGAATCCCTTGAACAGCGCCGCGAGGATCAGGTACACGAAGCCCGCGCAGAACACGCCGATGCACGCGTAGGGCAGAAGCTCGGGCTCCTGGTTGGGCGCGATGGCGGCGTAGCCCGCGATGAACGCGAACGAAGAGCCCAGGAACGCGGGGACCTTGCGCTTGGTAAGGAAGTGGAAGAGCAGCGTTCCCACTCCCGCGAACAGCAGCGTCGACGAAACGCTCAGTCCTGTGAGGATCGGTACCAGGATCGTGGCACCGAACATCGCGAACATGTGTTGGATACCCAGCACGGTCATGCGGCCTCCGCCCAGCTTGGTGGCATCGTAGATGCCTTCCTCCGGGATGTCCGAGACGGAAACCTTGTCTTGCTTGGCCATTAAACTCCCTCCATAAAAACGTTTCCTATACGCAAAAAGCCCGATGCCGGCAGCAGTGGCATCGGGCTAATTTGAACTATTTGGTGCCAAAGATCCTGTCTCCGGCATCGCCCAGGCCGGGCACGATGTACGCGTGCTCGTTGAGGTGGTCGTCCACGGCTCCCACATAGAGGTCCACGTCGGGGTGAGAGGAGGTGAACTTCTCGATGCCGCCGGGCACCGCCACCATGCACACGAGGCGGGCGTGCTTCACGCCGTGCTGCTTGAGCATGTCGAGAGCGGCCACGGCAGAACCGCCGGTTGCCAGCATCGGGTCCACCACGATCACCTCGCGCTCGGCCACGTCTTCGGGCAGCTTGCAGAAGTACTCGTGCGGCTCGAAGGTCTCCTCGTCGCGGTAGAGGCCGATGAAGCCCACGCGTGCTGCGGGGATCATGGCCAGCATGCCGTCGACCATGCCGAGTCCGGCGCGCAGGATCGGCACCACGGCGAGCTTCTTGCCCGAAAGCTGCTTGGCCACGGTCTTGCAGATGGGCGTCTCGATTTCCACATCCTCGGTGGGGAGGTCGCGCGTGGCCTCGTAGCACATCAGCGATGCGATTTCGCCGGTAAGCTCGCGGAAGTCCTTCGACGAGGTTTCCTTCCTGCGCAGAATTCCGATCTTGTGCTGGATAAGCGGATGGTCCATCACCACGACTTTGCTCATTGGGAGTCCTTTCGAGAATGCGGAAATGCGTTGGCGCAGAATTCGCGCCTCCCCGCAAGGAGGCGCGAATGCACTGCGAAACATGATACTCCAGCGTTTGCGCAAACGAAGGGTTCTAAGCGCAATTTTTGGCGGGTAGCTACTCCTGCGAGGCCTTTAGAGCCTGGTCGAGGTCGGCGATGATGTCGTCGACGTGCTCGATGCCGATCGAGAGCCTGATCGTGGTGGGCGTGATGTTCACGTCGGCCAGTTCCTCGGGCGAAAGCTCGGCATGCGTGGTGGTGTAGGGATGGACCACAAGGCTCTTAACATCGGCCACGTTGGCCAGGAGCGAGAACACCTTGAGGCTGTCGATGAACTTGAAGGCCTGCTCCTGCGTGCCCTTGACCTCGAAGGTAAAGATCGACGCTCCGCCGTTGGGGAAGTAACGAGTATACAGTTCATGGTCGGGGTGGTCGGGAAGCGAGGGGTGGCTCACCGAAGCCACGGCCGGGTGCTTGCTCAAGAACTCGACGACCTTCTTGGTGTTCTCGTTGTGGCGGTCGAGGCGCACGGCCAGGGTCTCGGTGCCCTGCAGCAGGATCCAGGCGCTGATGGGGGAGATGCACGCTCCCATGTCGCGCAGGATGATGGCGCGGATGTAGGTCACGAAAGCCGCCGCGCCGGCAGCCCCCACGAACGACACGCCGTGGTAGCTGGGATTGGGCTCGGTGAGCTGCGGGTACTTGCCGTCGGCCGCCTCCCAGTCGAACTTGCCGCCGTCTACGATCACGCCGCCCAGGGTGGTGCCGTGGCCGCCGATGAACTTGGTGGCCGAGTGCACCACGATATCGGCCCCGTGCTCCAGCGGGCGGATGAGGTAGGGGGTGCCGAACGTGTTGTCGATGACCACGGGAATCTTGTGGTCGTGGGCGATTTTGGAGATCGCCTCGATGTCGGGGATGTCGGAGTTGGGGTTGCCTAGGGTCTCGATGAACACGAGCTTGGTGTTGGGCTTGATGGCGCCTTCCACCTCGGCGAGGTCGTGCACGTCCACGAACGTGGTCTCGATGCCGTAGGCGGGCAGGGTGTGCGCCATGAGGTTGTAGGTTCCGCCATACACCGTCTTCTGCATCACCACGTGGTCTCCCGCCGCGGCGAGCGCCTGGATCGTGTACGTGATGGCGGCGGCGCCGGATGCCAGCGCGAGCGCGGCCACGCCACCCTCGAGCGCTGCGATGCGCTGCTCGAACACCTCCTGCGTGGTGTTGGTGAGCCTGCCGTAGATGTTGCCCGAATCCTTGAGCGAGAAGCGGTCGGCAGCATGCTGCGCGTTGTGGAACACATACGACGTGGTCTGGTATATGGGCACCGCGCGGGCATCGGTAACGGGGTCGGCCTCTTCCTGCCCGACGTGAAGTGCCTTGGTCTCGAACTTGTAGTCGCTCATTTGCATAACTCCTAATCAGATGTTGGTTGTCTGTGTTGGTTGCCTGTGTTAGTCGCCAGTGCTGGTTGCCAGTGTTGGTTGCCTGTGCTATCGGACGATGAACGCGCTTGCGAACGCGTTGCGGGAGCCGCACATTCGCGCAGGTTCCAAAGTTGTCGGGCACATTCGCGGTGCCTGCATTGCGAGCGGTTTGCGCGTTGCTTGCATGATGTTCATGCCGGGCAGCCCCCTTCCGGACTCTTGGTTTTGTAAAACCTACTATTCAAGTAGGCAAATAGGATTATACACATTCGCACTGCGTTGCAAGGCTCGAATGCAAAATGTGAGCGCAGCGCACGCGAACGGTGCACGCCGCGCAATGCTGCAAGATCCAGGCCTACGTTCCCATTATGCCGCCGGTTTGCCTCGCCCACATGTCGGAGTACACCCCGCCGGCATGCACCAGCTCTTCGTGGGTGCCGTCCTCCACGATCCGGCCCTCGTCGAGCACCACGATCCTGTCCAGAGAGGCCACGGTCGAGAGCCTGTGGGCCACCACGATCGAGGTGCGCCCCTGCATGAGGTTGCCCAACGCGCTCTGCACCAGCTGCTCGTTTTGCGAGTCGAGCGCCGACGTGGCCTCGTCGAGCACCAGGATCGGGGCATCGGCCACGATGGCGCGGGCGATCGCTATGCGCTGGCGCTGGCCGCCGGAGAGCCTCACGCCGCGTTCGCCCACCATGGTGTCGAAGCCGTCGGGCAGCCCCTCTATAAAGGCGAGCGCCTCCGCCATGCGGGCCGCCTCCTCGATCTGCTCCTGGGTGGCGTCGGGGTTGCCGTAGGCGATGTTCTCCCTCACCGTGCGGTGGAACAGCAGCGGCTCCTGCGGCACGTAGGCGATCTGGTGGCGCAGGCTCGTCTGCGTCACGTCGGCGATGTTCTGCCCGTCGATCAGGATCTGGCCGCCCTGGATGTCGTTCAAGCGCAGAATCAGGTTGGTGAGGGTGGTCTTGCCCGAACCCGACCTGCCCACCAGGCCGAGCTTCTGGCCGGCGGGTATGGCGAGGTCGAAGCCCTCGAACACGTCGCCGGCGCGGCGCTGCCTGCCGTCGGATGCCGGTTCGCCGCCCCCATGCGTCGCGCCCTCAACCCCCACCTTGGCGTACGAGAAGCACAGCCCGCGAATCTCGATACCGCCCTCGCTCACCACGAGATCGGGCGCGCCGGGCTTGTCGTCCACCAGCCGCGGCGACTCCAATATCTCCACCATGGCGTGCGCGTCTCCGAACGCGCGGATGACCTGCTGCATCATCAGACCCACGCTGTTGAACATCATCGAGGTGGTGTAGGTGCAGGTAAACATGAGCACGAGCGTGCTGGCCTTTACCCCGAACCACGCGTTGCCTCCGCACAGGAAGAACGCCAGCACCAGCATGATGGCCACCACGATCGCGCTGGTGGCGGCCTCCCTCATGGTGGAGATGCGCATGCGCTTGGAGTCCACCGCCACCACCTTGCGGTTGGCCTCGTCGAACGCCTTGTGCTCGAACTCCTCGCGTCCGTAGGTCTTGACCGAGAGGATGTTGGTGATGGAGTCGGACAGCACCCCCGACAGCGCGTTCTGCGCGGCGGCGGCCTCGGTGTTTATGGGCATCACGCGGCTGAACAGCAGGTAGGCCACCACCATGTAGGCGGCCATGAGCGCCGAGAGGATTGCCACGAAGAGCGGCACCTCGGCCACCAGCAGCACTACCATGTACACCACCGACGCCACGATGGGCAGTATGGAGTAGATGAAGTTCTCGAGCAGTATGAAGAACGCGTTGGTGAACTTCTGCGCCTGGCTCACAAGCGCCCCGCCGAACTTGTCGGAGTGAAACGTCATCGACTGGTGCGACAGCTCGTCGAACACCATGGTGAACAGGTCGTAGGAGCATAGGATCTGCAGCTTCCAGGTGCAGTAGTCCTGCAGCTTGGCGCATGCCTGCCCCGCGATGTTGGCGATGGCGAACACCAATATATATGGTCCGAAGAAGGCGATCACCTGGTCGGCTGCGATCTGCGTGGTGGAGATGGCGTCTACGATGAGCCCCAGCAGGATGGGGTTGGCGTACGAGATGAGGAAGACGTGCCCGAGCGTCGCCAGCACGGCGCCCGCGAACACCCCCTTGTGGCCGGAGGTGGCCAGCCGGTAGTAGTGCAGGCTCCTCCAGGAGAGCTTGCCGGGCCTTGCGCGCTTGGTGTCGGACATCGCGTCTCCCTCGCCAACCCACGTGATCGTGCTTGCCTGTGCATGCGCGTGCTTGCTGGCTACCATTTTACCCGCCAGATGCGGGGTCGCACAGCACGACTGCGCAAACCGCGCAGGCCCGCATAATAGCCTTTGGAGCCGCTAAGTTATCCATGGGTAACGCTGGCCAGCGAATGGCCGAGAAAAAAGTTTGCGATGGTTGACATTGGTGTTTTCCCTGTCTAACATTCACGATGTAAAGACAATGCCGGAAGTAGTGATTACAGCAAGTGCAAATGCTAACGGCTTTTTGATTGCAAAGGGGTTCAAAATGGTGCTCGCAGAAATCAAGCAGGACGGCCAGTACCACGTGAAGAGGATCGTGGGCGATGCCAAGCTGCACGCACATCTTGAAGACCTGGGATTCGTGCCCGGTGCTCCCATCACCGTGGTCTCGCATTCGGGTAGGAATATCATCGTGAACGTGAAGGGCTCGAGGGTCGCCGTGGGATACGACCTCGCGCAGTCCATCACGGTCTAGGTTCCGCCCGGGGCGCACCTCGGGGCGCACCTCGGAGCGCGTCCCCAACACTGGCAACAAGCGCTTTCGATGCCGTGCCGCGTGAGCAGGCCATGCGCAGGCACGCCCATGCGGCACGACACGTTGCGTTTGCATATTGGCAAGTAGGCAATTTTTGGCAAACGACGAAAGTCACGAGAATCACAAAAAGGAGGGCAAGGGAGTTGGCAAGAACGCTGAGGGACACCAAGAAGGGCGAGACGGTCAAGGTCGTCAAGCTCAA
>CAVFRF010000018.1:0-9923 GCA_963624975.1 Bacteroidaceae bacterium | reverse complement strand
GCGCTGTCGTCGCTGCATGGCCACGGCACCGGCGACCTGCTGGACCGCATAGTGGAGGTGCTGCCCGAAGCCACGCCCGACGAAGACGACGACGCGGTGAACGTGGCCATCATCGGCAGGCCCAACGCCGGCAAGTCGTCGCTGCTCAACAGGATGCTGGGCGCCGACCGCTCCATCGTGAGCGACGTGGCGGGCACCACGCGCGACGCGATCGACGCGATGGTGGAGCACGAGGGCAGGCGCTACCGCCTCGTGGACACCGCGGGCATTCGCAAGAAGAGCGGCATCGTGGAAGACATCGAGTACTACGGCTACCTGCGCTCTGTGCGCGCGATCGAGCGCGCCGACGTGGCGATCCTCGTGATCGACGGCTCGCTGGGCCTCACCGACCAGGACCAGAAGGTGGCCGGCATCGCCCGCGAGAAGGGCGTGGGACTGCTCATCTGCCTCAACAAATGGGACATCGTGGACGACAAGGAGAGGCGCGAGGAGATCCTCGAGCGGCTGGGCGACAGGCTCATGTTCGTGGGATACGCGCCCATCCAGCCCATCTCGGCCCTCACCGGGCGCAGCGTGAACCGCATCTGGGGCATGATCGACAGCGTGGCCGAGGCGCACGCCATGCACATCTCCACCAGCAAGCTCAACAACTTCCTGGGCGAGATTCGCGACTTCGGCTTCACCATCGTGAAGGGCAAGAAGCGCCTCAAGATCAACTACGTTACCCAAACGGGCGACTGCCCGCCCACGTTCGCGTTCTTCTGCAACCATCCCGAGATCGTGGACGACAACTTCGAGAGGTTCCTCGAGAACCGCATGAGGGAGAAGTTCGACTTTACCGGCACGCCCATCAGGTTCGTGTTCAGGCGGAAGGGGTGACGCTTCGCAGTGGAGGCGTTGAGTATAGCTGCGGGCATCGTGCTGTCGTTCGCCATAGGCTCGATACCCGACGGCGTGATCGTGGGCAAGCTCTACGGCGGCATCGACATCCGCAAACACGGATCGGGCAACATCGGCACCACCAACGCGCTGCGCCAGATGGGCTGGATACCCGGTCTTCTGGTGATGGTGATGGACATGCTCAAGGGCGTGCTGGGCACGTTTGCGATGATGGGGATGCTCGAGCACCTGGGAGGCATCTACGTGGGCACCTTGTACGACTGGGGCATGGGCCTCGGGCTTCTGGCGGCATCGTGCGGGCACATGTTCAGCCCATGGCTGGGCTTCAAGGGCGGCAAGGGAATCGCCACGTCGTTCGGCGGCTTCCTGGTGGTCTCGCCCTGGTGCGCGGTGGCATCGCTGGCCGCGTTCCTGCTGCTCTCCCTCATAACCAAGTACGTTTCGGTGGGCTCGCTGGCGGGTGCGGTAGCCTATCTCGCGACCACCGCCACGGTCTACTGGCCGCACTGGCCGCTCACCGTGGTGGCAGTGGTGCTCACGGCGCTGGTGTTCTGGGCGCACAGGGGTAACCTCGTGCGGCTGGCCCATGGCGAGGAAAGCAAATTCAGGGCAGGTTCCAAGAAGACCATGCAGATGGCGCGCGAAGAGGAGCTTGCCGAGGCGGAGGACGCGATTCGCGACTCGGAGGTGAACCGATGACGGTTGGAATGGCCCCCTCGATCTTGTCGGCCGACTTCATGAACCTGGGCGATGCGGTGCAGAAGGTCTCGCGCGGCGGAGCCGACTGCATCCACTTCGACGTGATGGACGGCCACTTCGTGCCCAACCTCACGCTGGGCGTTCCCTTCGTGAGCGCCATGAAGAAGATCACCGACGCTCCGCTGGACGTGCACCTCATGATCTCGAATCCGGCAGATACCGCGATGTGGTACGTGGATGCCGGAGCCGACGTGGTGACGGTGCACATCGAGGCGTTCGGCAGCTTGGACGAGTGCCGCGCAACCTTGGCCGCGATCCGCGATGCGGGATGCAAGTGCGGCATCGCGGTGAACCCCGAGACCCCGGTCGACGACGTGCTGGAGCTGCTGGACTGCGTGGACACCGCGATGGTGATGACGGTGCACCCCGGATTCGGCGGTCAGTCGTTCATCCACGAGTGCCTGCCCAAGCTAGAGGCAATACGCGACCGCGCGGCGGAGCTGGGGCTTGGCATCGCGATAGAGGTCGACGGCGGCATCAACATCGAGACCGCGCCTCTGGCCGCTGCTGCGGGCGCCAACCTGCTGGTGGCCGGAAGCGCGGTGTTCGGCAAGCCCGACCCGGCAGAGGCCATGGAGCAGATCAGGAGCGCAGCGAATGCCCGCTAGCGCGCAGACATCGGAGGGCGCGCCTGCCAGGACGTACCTGGACTACGGAGCCACGGCCCCCATGGACCCGCGCGTGCTGGATGCGATGATGCCCTGGATGGGCGGGTCGTTCGGCAACGCCAGCTCGCTCTATTCCGAGGGCAAGCGTGCGGCGGCCGCGCTTCTCGAGGCCAGGACCGCCATCGCCGCCGGCATAGGATGCCGCGACCCCCACGACGTGGTGCTCACATCCGGCGCCACCGAATCCAACAACGCAGCCATATTCGGCATCGCCCGCGCGCGGTTTGCCAAGATGAAGAAAACCCTAGGGCCTGGGCACGTGATCTGCTCGTCGTTCGAGCACAAGGCCGTGCTCGAACCCGTGGACCAGCTGCGAAGGCTTGGCCACGAGGTCACCTTCCTCGAGCCCCGTCGCGACGGCTTCGTGTCGCCCGACGACCTCGACGCCGCCATCCGGCCCGACACGCTGCTGGTGTCGATGATGCTGGCCAACAACGAGATAGGCACGGTGCAGCCGATCGCCGAGCTTGCCGAGGTCGCGCACGACCACGACGTGCCAATCCACAGCGATGCGGTGGCCGCATTCGGCAAGGTTCCCGTCGACGTGGCCCGTGCGGGGCTGGACAGCATCTCGTTCGCATCGCACAAGATCTGTGGGCCTGCCGGCATAGGCGGGCTCTACATCTCCAAGGGCACGCCCTTCGTTCCCCTCATATGGGGAGGCGGACAGGAGCGAGGGCTGCGCAGCGGAACCTCCAACGTGGCCGGAGCCGTGGGGTTCGCCAAGGCCGTGGAGCTTGCCATGAGCGATATCGCCGAAGGGGCGCCTGCGCGCATGGCCGAGATGCGGGACGACGCGATCTGCGTGCTGGCCAGCCGCGCGCATGGCGCGATACGCCCCGCCGTGAGCATCCTTGCAGGCGACACTCGCAGGCACCTGCCGCAGCTGGTGCCGCTGCTGGTGCAGGGCATCGGCTCACAGGAGCTGGTGAGGAGCCTCGACTCGCAGGGCTACGCCGTGTCGGGAGGATCGGCATGCACGTCGTCTGCGGCCGCCGAGAACCACGTGCTGGCCTCGATTGGAATCCACACTGGCGACGGCCTGGGATTCGCGAGGGTCACCATGGGAAGGTTCACCAAACCGGAAGAGCTGCGCGGGTTTGCAAACGCCATCGCGGGCATCGTCGAGAACCAGCAAGGAGCATAGCCGATGGAAGCGGGAGAATTCGATAGCAGAAACGCAGCTGCGGGCGAGGGCTGCGGGGTGGAACTGGTGGACTGCCATAGCCACACCTACCTTTCGGGGCATGGCGAGGGCACCGTGGCGCAGCTGGTGGACGAGGCGCGCAAGCGCGGCATAAAGACGCTGGCCATCACCGAGCATATGGTGCTGCCCGCCAGCGTGGACCCGAACTGCGACTTCAGCATCCCCGAATCTGAGGTCGAGGGCTACCTCGCCCAGATCCACGAGGCCGATGCCGCGTTCGACGACATAGAGGTGGTCGCTGGCTTCGAGGCCGACTGGAGGCCGGGCTGCGAGGACTTCATCATCGAGCACACCTGCGGGGTGCCGGTGCTGCTGGGGTCGGTGCACATGCTGGGCGACGGCTGGTGCTTCGACGACCCGGCCTACATCGACGGATGGAACGAGCGCGGGGTAGACGACGTGTGGGGCGAGTACTTCGACCTGTGGATGGAGGCCTGCGCGAGCAAGGTCCCCTTCACTACAATGTCACATCCGGACCTGCCAAAGAAGTTCGGCCTTATGCCCACGTCGGCTTTTGCGCTAGAATCTACGTACAAAATGGCTGCTGCCCTTGCCGCCGAGAAGGGGCGCATGGTCGAGGTGAACACCTCGGGATGGACCCGCGACGTGGCAGAGCAGTTTCCAAGCGTTGATTTCTTGAGGGAGTTCCGATTGGCGGGGGTGGACTGCACGGTGGGAGCAGATGCCCATACCCCCGGCAGGGTGGGCGACCGCATCGCCGACGCGTACGAGGTGATGCGCCAGGCGGGCTACGACCGGGTGGCGGTGCCCACCTCCGATGGCGGGAGGCGCTACATCGGGCTCTAGCGGGAAACTTCGGGGCGAAGGCAAGCGCAGGCACCGCCGGTAGCGGAGCTTGGCGCAGCAGATGCATATCACGAGAGGGGCGAGCATGGAATTCGTGGATGTCGACGACGTTTCGAGCCAATATGGCACGGTGGGCAAGCTCGAGGAATACCTCTTCAACATCTTCCCCAAACAACATTGCGAGCCGTGGGACAAGTGCGGGCTGACCGTCGGAGATTCCACCGACGTGGTCGAGGGCGTAGCGATAGCGCTCGATCCCCACGAGGTCACGATCGAGCGCGCGGCCGAAGCCGGCTGCAACGTGCTGCTCACTCACCATCCCGTTTTCCTCGACCCTCCCGAGCGAATCGTCGACCGCTCTCATGGCGGCACCGATTCGGCTGCACGCGTGCTGGCAGCCATCGGGAACGGGGTGTCGCTCATCTCGATGCACACCAACCTCGACAGATCGCCGCTTGCGCTGGAGTCGATCATCGACACGGTGGGCCTCACCTACACCGGGGGCTTCGTCAGCGAAGACGACGGCCTGCCGCCGTTCGGATGCACGGGCGTGCTTCCCGAAGGCGTTTCGCCCACGCTGGAATGGCTGGCGCAGCGATGCGCCGACGCCTTCGAGACCTTTCCGAGGGTATGGGGCGATTCGCACCGCACGCTGCGCTCCATCGGCATGCTTAATGGGTCGAGTTCCTCTTTGGCCAGTGCTATAGTTAATTCGAACGTCGATTGCGTGATTACCGGCGAGATGTCCTATCACAAAGCTTGCGAGGTTGCGGCAGCTGGCAAATGCATCATCTGCCTCGGCCACGATGTGTCGGAGCGGCCGCTTCTGGACGCGCTTGCGAAGGCGGTCGGCGAGCACGCGGTGTTCGGGCGCAAGGTATGCGTGCTCGAACCGGACTTGTTCTGGTGGCAACCAGGGATGGTGAGATGATGAGCGAAGCTAGTCTGCTTAGGGAACTTCAGCATGTCGACCTCGAGATGCTTAGAATATCGAAGAAGCTGCACGACATACCGGAGCGAGAGGCTCTGGCGAAGGTCGTGAAGGTGCTCTCCGAGATCGAGGAGAAGTCCAAGCAGATATCGGCCCTGCGCTCCAACTGCGAGGTCGAGATGGAGAAGCTCTCCGACGAGGACGCTCAGCTATCCAAGAGGGCCAAGGACCTGCAGGCCGAGATAGACGCCAACACCGACTTCAGGATCGCAGACAGGCTCACCCGCGACCTCGAGGGCGTGGCCAAGCGCCGCGACAAGGTGGAGTTCCAGCACGACAAGCTGGTGGAGAGGTCCGAGAAGATCTCGGCTCTGGAAGACCAGGTGGTCGAGGCCACCAAGAAGCACGAGGCACAGGAAGCCGAGCTTCGCTCCCGCATCGCAAACGCCGAGGACTCCGTGAAGTCCAAGATGGCCGAGCTTAAGGCCAGCCACGAAAAGGTGGCCTCCAAGCTCTCTCCCGAGCTGCTGGAAGAATACGTCAAGACCGTGAAGGCAAAGGGCGGCATCGGCGTGGGCGTGCTGCAGGGCACGCATTGCTCCGCCTGCAGGGTGGAGTTTCCGGAAGGCAAGCTGATGCAGCTGCACTCCGGCCCCGAGATCACGAAGTGCCCCCAGTGCCACAGGCTGCTCATAGTCGAGAAGGAATAGCCAATTGGGTCAAACATATACGATCAACACCGATGGCGGAAGCCGTGGAAATCCAGGGCCGTCCGCCATCGGCTTTTCTATAACCCTTGATGGAAGCCCCGTCGCCAACGGCGGATGGCCGATCGGCAAGGGCACCAACAACGAGGCCGAGTACAAGGCCATTATATGGGGTCTGCAAAACGCGCTGGCGCTGGGCGTGCGATCGATCAGGTGCATCGCCGACAGCGAGCTGATGGTCAAGCAGGTCAACGGCGCCTACAAGGTCAAGAGCGACGTGCTCAAGCCGCTGTGCGCAAAGGTCAAGGAGCTGGCCGGCAGGTTCGACGAGTTCTCGCTGGAGCATGCGCTGCGCAGCTTCAACAAAGAGCCCGATGCGCTGGTGAACAAGGTGCTCGACCTCGGACGTCCCGTGGGGGCGTTCAAGGTGAGGTTCGGAGACGAGCCGGGAAGCCTGTTCGATGCGGCTGCCGTGGATGGCGGCGACGTTGCTGCTGACGTTGCAGATGCAGCCGATGCTTCGCCGGATGCCACTCCCGAGGAAGCCTCGGCGTTTGCCGCCGCGGCATTCGAGGCGCTTGCGGGCGGAGCCGATGCGGCACCTGCCGCCGGCGAGGCCGCTGTTCGCGAGGCGGGGAAGCCGCAGGTTGCGGTTGCGCCCGAGCCCGCTGCCGTGCCGTCGAGCATCGCCGGCAAGACCGTGCTGGTTGGCGTAACGGGATGCATCGCGGTGTACAAGGCCTGCGAGATCGTGAGGCTACTGCAGAAGGCGGGCGCTCGTGTCAAGGTGTGCATGACCGAGCATGCTACCCAGTTCGTGGGTCCCGCGACATTCAGGGCGCTCACCAACGAGGAGGTGGCGGTCGAGCTTTTCGATTCCGCCGAGGCTCCCATCCACCACATATCGCTGGCCAAGGAGGCCGACGCGGTGCTTGTGGCGCCCTGCACGGCCAACGTGATGGCCAAGCTCGCGTATGGAATCGCCGACGACCTGCTCACAACCACGGTGCTGGCTTGCACGGCTCCGCTCGTGATAGCCCCCGCCATGAACACCAACATGTGGGAGAACGAGAAGACGCAGGCATCGCTTGCGAAGCTTCGCGACGGAGGCGCCCGCATCGTCGAGCCCGACAGCGGCTATCTGAGCTGCGGCGACAGCGGTGCCGGCCGCCTGGCCGACATAGAGCACATCGCCGATGCGGTGCTGACAGAGCTTGCCAGGTCGCAGAGCCTCCTGGGCAAGAAGGTCATGATCACCAGCGGTCCCACGCACGAGCCCATAGACCCTGTGCGCTACATCGGCAACAGGTCGAGCGGCATCACGGGCAAGCTCATCGCCGAGGAGGCTGCCGCGCGCGGTGCCGAGGTTGTGCTGGTGCAAGGCCCCGTCTCGATCGCCGACCCCGCCGGGGTGCAGACCGTGCACGTGCAGACCGCGCAGCAGATGCTGGAGGCTTCGCAGGAGGCGTTCGACGATTGCGACGCGGCGGTGTTCTGCGCGGCCGTCGCCGACTTCAGGCCGGCCAATCCAACTAGCGGCAAGATCAAGAAGTCCGACCTCGATTCGGGGCGCTGCGCCATGCAGCCCAACGACGCGGGCGGGTTCGATATGGAGCTGGTGCGCAATCCTGACATCCTCAAGACCCTCGCGGCAGGCAAGGGCGACAGGTTCGTGGTGGGATTCGCGGCCGAGACCGGCGACGTTGTGGCCTATGCGACCGACAAGCTGGAGTCCAAGAACGCCGACCTCGTGGTGGCAAACGACGTGTCGGACCCAGCGCTTGGGTTCGGCACCCATGACAACAGGGTGTGGCTGGTATCGCACGACGGAGTCGAGGATTCGGGAGTGGTATCCAAGAGGCGCGTGGCCCAGCTGGTGATGGACCGGGTGGAGAAGGCTATCTGCGGCTAGCTAGGCATGCTGGCCTTGCCTGCCGAAGGGCAGATATCCTGCACGGGGCAATCGGCGCACTTTGGATTGCGCGCGCTGCAGTATTCGCGGCCGAGCATTATCCAGCGCTTGTTGATGCAGTGCCATTCGCTCTTGGGGAAGATGAGCAGGATGTCCTTCTCGACGTTGGAAGGATCGGTGCATGTGGAGAAGCCCATGCGCCTGGCGATGCGCCCCACGTGCGTGTCGACCGCCACGCCCTCGGCTATCCCGAATGCATCGCACATCACGACGTTGGCCGACTTGCGCCCGATGCCGGGGAGCTTCTGCAGCTCCTCGAGGTCGCACGGCACCTCGCCGCCGTACTCTGCCACGAGCATCTGCGCGCATGCCACGCAGCGTCCCGCCTTCGACTTGGCCAGCCCCAGCGTCCTGATGACCTCCAGCACGTCGGTTGGACTGGCCTCGGCTAGATGCTGCGCGTCGGGCCAGCGGTCGAACAGCTCCGGAGTTACGCGGTTGACGGCCTTGTCGGTGGTCTGCGCCGACAGCATCACGGCCACGAGCAGCTCGAACGGGTTGCGCGACTCCAGAAATCCGCGGTAGTCCGGATAGAGTTCTGCCAGGCGCCGGCTCAGCTCCATGGCCCTTTCCATAACCGCCTTGCCGGGCTTGCGCTTCCTGGTGGTGTTGGGCCTGGTTGACATGCTATCTGCCGCCTCGGTTCTCGTGTGATTTCCTGTTGCAGCGGGGCCTTCACCCTGCTCGACCCGGCTATCGTATCACGGAATACGGAGACCGGGCACTACCGTGCAGCAACTATAATCTTCGCAGAAAACATTCTTGAACGGCGTGCCCGCCAGCCAGGGCGGCACGATTCGAACGAAGGGAACGCGCCCCGCATGCTCATCGATCCCGTTATATCTGCGCTTCGCGCCAGCCGAGATGCCGGCGAGCTGTTCGCCCTTCTCGACAGCGGTTCGAACGCTTCTTTCGCGATGCCGCCCAACGTGCGCTCGCTCGTGCTCGCGGCCGTGTTCCGCAGGAACCCGCGGCCGATGCTCGTGGTGGTGTCGGGCGAGGAGGCCGCCAAGCGCCTGGCCAACGGGCTTAGGCTCTATCTCGGCCGCGATATCGTGCTGCGTTTCCCGCTGGAAGACAGCTACCCGTGGTCGGACAAGGACGTGAGCGGAAGGGTCGTGGGCGAGAGGCTGCATGCGCTCTCGGCGCTGCACATGGGAGACTGCAAGGTGGTCGTGGCCTCCACACGTTCGCTCATGAGGCTCTACCCGCCGGTGGACAAGACGGTGCTCGACCCGCTGAGGTTCGCCTGCGGCGAGCAGCCCGTGGGGTCCGACATCGCCCGCAGAACCGGCTCCGATGTCGCGGAAGTGCTCGAATACGAGCAGATGCCGGCGCAGATGGAGCACCTGGGCTACCGACGCGAGGACATCGCGGCGGAGCCGGGCACCTTCTCGGTGCATGGCGACGCGATGGACGTGTTCGGGTCGGATGCGGCGTATCCGGTGCGCATCGAGTTCTTCGGCGACGACGTGGACCGCATCCGCAAGATCGTGCCCTCTACCGGGCAGACCGTGGCCGACCTCGACGAGGTGTCGGTGTATCCCGCCATCGAGGTGGTGGTAGGGGAGCACGACGTGCAGTCGGCCAAGGCCAAGCTCAAGCGCGCGGGCGCGCTCACCTACGAGGTGGAGGCCGAGCTGGAGCAGATGGTGCTGCTGGGCATGAGCGGGTCGCAGGCGCAGTACATCCCCTTCCTGTTCGAGGGCACGTCGATGCCCACCGACTTCCTCTCTCCCAAAGCGCTCACCGTGCTCGTGGAGCCCAGGTCGCTGTTCGACGATGCCTCGCGCTACACCGACGAGGTGGAGGCCGCCGCCAAGAAGGCATCTGCCAAGACCGACGGCCTGTACGCGCGTCCGGCCGATATGAGGTTCGACGGCACGCAGGTGCTAAGCGTGCTCTCGCTCGTGAGGTCGGGCACCAGCCCCGACGGCGAGCTGCGCGCCACCAGGGGCGAGAACGCCAGCTC
>CAVFRF010000017.1:0-44945 GCA_963624975.1 Bacteroidaceae bacterium | reverse complement strand
TGTCGTGCCGGCGACTTCTGCAGCGAAGCGAAGCCGAGCCGGCATGATATACCCCACGATGGCACCCCGTGAGAGTCTGCAAGAACGCATACGTGGTTTCTTGTCGGAAACGTCGATGGCCCTGGCGCTTCGTTGGGCATCGTCGCGCTAATATATAGGGGAAATCTCCCCGTTTCGCAGAGAGGCACTTCCATCAAGGTTCTCCGTAAGACAATTCTGCTCGTTGCTATGCTGGCGCTGGTGTTTCCGCAATGCACCACGGCGGCTTATGCCGCGGAGTCGAACGACTCTCAAAGCGTGGAGAGCGATGCACGCAGGGTGTATGTGCTGGATGCGCCGTACCTGCGGTGGGAAGACATCAACCAGATTTCGACCCCCAGGCTCTACTCGATACTGTCGCAAAGCGCTCTGGGAAACGTGATCTGCAGGTCGTCGCTAAGGGCGGGCGATATATCGGTGTCGACCGACGAGGTGGCATCGTGCATCGGAAGCGGGTATTGGAGAGCCGCGCCCGAGACGGTGGGCGTGAGCAAGATCGCGGAGGGCACCTATGCCAGCAGCGACGTTTCGCAAACCCTGGTGCGCGTCGAGAATGCTGCAGGCGATGCGGCTGCCAATGGCGACGGTTCTGCGAGCAGCGCAGGCGACGGTTCCACCGGCAGCGCAACTAGCAGCGGCAGCTCTTCGAGCTCGGGCAGCAGCGAAGCCACCCGCATGTGGACCAGCACCGCCACGAGCATGTCGGAGCACGTTTCCTTCGACAACGAGGCTCGCACCAACTGCAGGCTGGGGCAGATCCTGTCCGAAAAAGGGTGGCGCACCGCGGCCATCGGATGCAGCGACTACGAATACAGGACGGTGCGCCCCGCCGCGGTGTCGATGTCGGACATATGCGGCATCGTCAAGTACTCCGTCACCGACCCCGATGCCCTGCTCGATCCGGTCGGCGACCTTCCCTACGAGAGCACCAATCTCGACGCTCTGGAGTCGGGTCTCGACTCCATCTTGCAGGCCATCGAATCCGACGACCCCACCGCCTATGCCGCGGTGGCCGTGGACTCCGGCGACCTCTACCGTGCCGGCACCTACAGGCTCAAGTATCCTGGAGCCACCGCGTCGGCGTATTGGAGCCGGGCGCTGGCATCGTTCGACACGGCAGTGGGCATGGTGCTCGACCGCATGGGCCCCGACGACGTGCTGGTCGTGTACTCGCCGCTTTCGGAAACCACGACGGAGTCGCGCACCGACGACGGCTACGGCCCCATCCTCGTGTACGGCAGCGGCTACTCTGGAATCCTCTCGTCTGCCAGCACGGGACGTTCGGGGCTTGTCACGGCGCTCGACATCTCGGCAACTCTGGCCGGCTTCTGCGGAGAAGCCCAGCAGATCGAGAACGGCACGCCCCTCTACGGCGAACCTCCACTCTTCATGGGCACGAGCGGCGGCTCGCCCACGATATCTGAAATCGTGGAATACCTCGAAACCGAGGCCGACCTCGCCGATGCCGTTTGCGACGGGCAGATCCTCATGAACATCCTGCTGTGCGTGCTGCTGTTCTTCGCGTTCGGCTGCTCGGCCGTCATGCTCTCGCCGCGCATCAAGCTTCCCCTGCGCGTGGCCGACATCATGATCATCTGCACGAGGTCGCTATGGGTGATGGCCTCGGCGTTCCCCGTGTCCACCTACCTCATGATGGGACTGGCATCGGATCCCACGGGACCGGGCGACATGGTGGCGCTCTGCGTGGTCATCACCGTATCGCTATCGGCCATCGCCATCGCCATCGGCAAGGTCAGCGGGAAGTGGCTGTACTCGCTGCTGTTCACGATGGCGCTCACCGTGGTGGTTATCGCGGGCGACCAGCTTACCGGCGCGCATCTGGCTCGCGTGGGATTCCTCTCCTACCAGCCCATCAAGATGGGACGCTTCACCGGCATCGGCAACGAGGGCGCGGCCGTGCTGTTCGGCGCTTGGATGATGCTCTCGGGCCTGCTGCTCAACAGGTTCCCATCGCTCAAGGTGTCGAAGCTGTTTGCCCGGGTGCTGTTCCCGCTGCTTTCGCTGGCGCTGATGGGCGTGATCATCGCGCCGTGGTGGGGTTCGAACTTCGGAGCGCTGGTCTGGATGACCATCGGCACGTTCGCCGCCTGGTGGATGTTCCTGGGGCACCGCATCAGCTGGAAGATCGTTCTGTGCACCATGCTGGGATGCGCCGCGCTGGTGCTGGTGCTCATATTGGTGGACGGCCTGGGCGGGCAGTCGCACCTGGGCGTTACGGCATCGCGCCTCATGTCGGATGGCATCGCCTACGTGCCCACGATCCTGGGCAACATGCTCAAGCTCAGCATCGACACGCTGTTCTACAGCCCGGTGCTGTCGGTGGCGCTGGCGTTTATCTGGCTCTACCTCGCGTGGCTCAGAATCGGCAAGCCCAAACCCTACGACGTGTTCTGGGATAGGAACTACTTCTTCAAGTCGTCGTTTACCGCCTCGATGATCGTGGCGGTCGTGGTATTGCTCATAGAAGACTCCGGATTGCTGCTCCCCGCGCTCATACTGGTGTACTGCACCGCAGGCCTCACCTGGCTGATCTGCGACCTGCACCGCTGGCAGTTCAGGAAGCTGGAGAAGGAGCAGGGGCTCATCGACGACGACGTGGAGCCGCCCGTGGGCAGCTTCAAGATCGACGCCACCCGCTAAGAGCGTTGCGGGCTCAATCGCAAGCAAACATCTGCCCAGCTTCCACCATCAGGTTCGCCTGCGCTTGCCGGTACCTGTCAGCTCGCAGTCCCCCGCGGTCGCTCCTCAGGCTTCCCGACGGCGCTCGCCATCGCATTCGTCACTTGCAAGGGCAACAAAAAAGCGCCCCGTTTGGAGCGCTTTCGAATTTCTTGGTGTCGGTGGGGGGATTTGAACCCCCACGTCCATTACGGACACTAGCCCCTCAAGCTAGCGCGTCTGCCGTTCCGCCACACCGACTTGTATGTTGGCTGCAATCGCTCTCGCGTCGCAACGCCTTTGGCATGTTACCACACGTTAGTGCGGATACACCACTATCATCGCGAAAATAGTCGCGAAAAATACAATTGCAAGGATAACGGTAATCCTGTCGAGGTTTTTCTCGACTATCGACGTGCCAGTCATGCTGTTGTTGAAGCTGGCAGCCAGGATGTCGCCGACGCCGGTGCCCTTGCCCGAGTGCAGCATGATCATAACGACGAGGCCCACTCCGGAGATGAGCCAGAGGATAACCAGAAGAATAAGCAGAATACTCAAAGCGATGCTCCTAATGCGTGTGTTTCTTTGCGTGCCAATGCGCACGCGGAATTGCTAGTATAACCGCGGCTTGGGCTTCATACAAGGCACTTTGTATAACCTCGCCGTGTGGATGGCGCATTTTGTTGGGTAATGCGCACATCTCACACGAAGCTGAGGGCAACTAGTGCTTGATGAGGCTGCGGCCCGTCCACTCCTCGGGCACGTCGTCGATGCCGGCCAGGTCGAACAGCGTGGGCGAGATGTCGGCCAGGCGACCCTCGCCATCTGCCAGCTCGACCTTGCGGCCCGAACCCGTGGCGTCGATGGCCACCAGCGGCACGCTTGCCGTGGTGTGCGCGGTGTGCGGCTGACCGTCGTCTCCCACCATCTTCTCCACGTTGCCATGGTCGGCGGTCACGAGCCCTACGCCCTTGAGTTCCACCAGCAGGCCGATCAGGCGCTCCAGGCACTTGTCGACGGTCTCGACAGCAGCAACGGCGGCGGGAATCACGCCGGTGTGCCCCACCATGTCGCAGTTGGCGTAGTTCACGATGTAGAAGTCGGCCGCGCCGTTGCGCATGGCATCCAGCAGCTGGTCGGTAACCTCCACGGCGCTCATCTCGGGCTGCAGGTCGTAGGTGGCCACCTTGGGGCTGGGCACCAGGATGCGCTGCTCGCCCTCCTTGGGCTCTTCCACCCCGCCGTTCAAGAAGAACGTCACATGCGCGTACTTCTCGGTCTCGGCGATGTGGAGCTGCTTCAGCCCCAAATCGGCGATCTTGTCGGCCAGCACCATCGGCGGCACCGTCTTGGGAAACGCCACCGGCAGGTCGAACGTCTCGTCGTACTGGGTCATGCACACGTACGAAACCCTGGGGCTGCGTCCACGGTCGAACGAGTCGAATTCGGGTTTGGTGAAGGCGCGCGTGATCTCTCGCGCGCGGTCGGGGCGGAAGTTGATGAAGGCGATGCCGTCGCCATCCTCCACGCCGCGGTCCACGAACGAGATGGGCTCCACGAACTCGTCGGTCATGCCCGCGTCGTACGACCTCTCCACAGCCTCCGACGGGCTGAAGCGGTTCTCCATGCGATGCGCTTCGGGGTTGGGAATCACCATCGTGTCCCATGCGCGCTTGACGCGCTCCCACCTGTTGTCGCGGTCCATCGCGTAGTAGCGTCCGCCGATCGTGGCGATGCGCACCTCGCATCCGAACTCGCCGGCAGTCGCAGCTGCGAACTCCTCCAGCTCCTTCACATAGCCCACGCCGCTCGTGGGCGACACGTCGCGCCCGTCGAGGAACGGGTGCAGGAAGATGCGCTTGACCCCATGCGTGGCCGCGTAGCGCACCAGCGCCTTGAGATGGTCGAACTCGCTGTGCACGCCGCCGTCGGAAAGCAGGCCCATCACATGCAGCACGCCGCCCGACTTCTCGACATCGTCGAACAGCGAGGCGAACACCTCGTTTGCAAAGAAGCTGCCGTCGGCGATGGCGTTGTTGATCCTCGAAAGGTCCTGGTACACGATGCGCCCGGACCCGATGTTGAGGTGTCCCACCTCGGAATTGCCCATCTGCCCGGCAGGCAGGCCCACGTCTTCGCCGGAGGCCTCTATGGTCCTCACCGGGTAGTCCTTGCCCGAAAGCAGATAGTCTATGAAGGGCTTCCTGGCCTGCGACGTTGCATTGCCCTCGGAGGGCTCGGCCATGCCGTAGCCGTCGATGATCGCCAGAAGCACTGGTGCGTTCACTTGCGTTGCCGCCTTTCGCTACTTTGCCTTGACCGCGCTGCAGGTCTTGATGATGTCCACGAACTTGGCCGCGTCCAGCGCGGCGCCTCCGATGAGGCCGCCGTCGATGTTGGGCATCGTTAGAAACGCCTCGGCGTTCTCGGGCTTCATGGAGCCGCCGTAGAGAACCCTCACCGCGTCTGCCGCATCGCTGCCGAAGTCGCTGGCCACGACCTCCCTGATCGCGCCGCACACCTTGTCGGCCTCCTCGGGCACCGGCACGCGTCCGGTGCCGATGGCCCAGATGGGCTCGTAGGCGATAACCAGCGAAGCCACCTGCGCAGGCTCGAGTCCTGCGAGGGCCGCTCTCACCTGCGCCTGCACGAACGGCGCCGACTCGCCCTGCTCGTTGGTCTCGGCGCTCTCGCCGCAGCACACGATGGGCACGATGCCATGGGCCAGCAGCAGCTTGGCCTTGGCGTTGACCAGCTCGTCGGTCTCGCCGTTGTCGGCCCTGCGCTCGGAGTGGCCGATGATGCAGTACCTGCATCCCAGCTCCACGAGCATCTCCACCGACACCTCGCCGGTGCACGCGGCGTTGCCCTCGGGCTGCACCTCGTGCACGTTCTGCGCGCCCACCTTGGCCGCCGACTTGTCGTATTCCACGACACCCACGATGCCCTTCACGCAGGTGAAGGGCGGGCACATCACGACCTCTACGTTCTCGTACGTCTTGTAGATGCCGTCGCATACTCTCTGCGCGAGGTTCACGCCGGAACCCCACGTCATGTTCATCTTCCAATTGCCAGCAATTATGGGTTTGCGAGCCATTGCCACAACCTTTCGAAAAGCCTCCTGCAAAAAGCCTTGCAGCCGCCTCTAGCCCAGGGCCACCACGCCGGGAAGCGGGGTGCCCTCCAGCAGCTGCATGGACGCGCCGCCGCCGGTGGAGATGAACGTCATCTCGGCTTCCAGCCCGAACTTGGCAACCGCTGCGGCCGAATCGCCGCCGCCGATGATGGTCTGCGCCTTCTCGTTGGCCGCCAGAGCCTCGGCCACGTGCTTGGTGCCGCTCTCGAACGCCTTCATCTCGAACACGCCCATGGGGCCGTTCCACACGATGGTGTTCATGCCCATGATCTTCTGCTTGAACAGCTCGCAGGTGGCGGGGCCGATGTCGAGGCCCATCTTGTCGGCGGGAATCTCTTCCACCGAGCACACGCTGGTGGGCGCGTCGTCCTTAAGCTCGGGAGCCACCACGACGTCGACCGGCAGCAGCAGCTCGGTGCCGCGAGCCTCGGCCTTGGCGATCATCTCGCCGGCGCGCTCGACCCACTCCTCTTCCACCAGCGACTTGCCCACCTCGTAGCCCTTGGCCTTGAGGAAGGTGAAGCACATGCCGCCGCCGATGATCAGCACGTCCACGATGTCGAGCATCTTGTCCACAAGCGCGATCTTGTCGGAAACCTTGGCGCCGCCGAGTATCGCCATGAACGGATGGCTGGGGTTGTCAAGCGCGCCCTGCAGGGTCGAAACCTCCTTCTCCAGAAGGAATCCCGCATATGCGGGGAGAAGCTTGGCCACGGCCTCCACCGAAGCATGTGCGCGATGGGCCACGCCGAACGCGTCGTCCACGTAGATATCGCCGAGCTTGGCCAGCTCCTGGGCAAACTCGGGGTCGTTCTTCTTCTCGCGGCGGTCGAACCTGAGGTTCTCCACCATCATGACCTGCCCGTTCTGCAGAGCCTGGCTGGCAGCCACGGCCGCGTCTCCCACGACCTCGGGAGCCACTGCGACCTCTGCGCCCAGCAGCCTGCCCAGCACCCTGGCAGCGGGGGCCACCGAATACGCCTCCTCGAAGCCCTCTCCCTTCGGGCGTCCGAGATGGCTCATCAGCACCAGGCGCGCGCCCTTGCCCACCAAATGCTCGATCGTGGGCAGCGCAGCCCTGATGCGCTTGTCGTCGGTTACGGTTCCATCCGATATCGGCACGTTGAAGTCCACGCGCATAAGCACGCGCTTGCCCTCCACGTCCACATCGCGAATGCTCTCCATGATGTTGTGTCCGCCTCCACTCGGTTTGTCTTGCGTGATTGCCTTTGCGTGATTGCCTATGTGCGACTGCCCTGCGCTTGTCGCCGCGAGAGGCGGCCGCCCTGCGCGACCGCCTCTCGTGTACAGTATCTACTTCTGCATCATGTACTTGGCCAGGTCCTTGACCCTCTCGGAGTAGCCGGCCTCGTTGTCGTACCAGGCGATGACCTTCACGAGGTTGCCGGTGCCGCCCAGCACCATGGTGAGCTGGCTGTCGAAGATCGAGGAGTAGAGGTTGCCCACGATGTCCACCGACACGATCGGGTCGGTGCAGTACTCGAGGATGCCCTTCATATAGCCCTCGGAGGCCTTCTTCATGGCCTCGTTGACCTCTTCCTTGGTAACGTCCTTGTTCAGCTCCACCACGAGGTCGACCATCGAGCCGTCGGGGGTAGGCACGCGGGTTGCCATGCCGTCAAGCTTGCCCTTGAGCTGGGGCAGAACCTCGCCCACGGCCTTGGCTGCGCCCGTGGTGGTGGGGATCATGGACACGGCGCCGGCACGTGCGCGACGCAGGTCCTTGTGCGACTTGTCCAGCATCTGCTGGTCGTTGGTGTAGCTGTGGATGGTGTTGATGTAGCCTCGCTTGATGCCGAACGCATCGTCGAGAACCTTGGCCACGGGGGCCAGGCAGTTGGTGGTGCACGAGGCGTTGGACACCACGTTCATGGTGTCGTAGTCGTAGATCTCCTGGTTCACGCCCATCACGATGGTGGCATCGACCTCTTTGCCGGGAGCGGTGATAACGACCTTCTTCACGCTGCCGCCCAGGTGCGCGCCGGCCTCTGCTCCGGTCTTGTACTTGCCGGTGGACTCGATCACGACCTCGGCGCCGTGCTTGTCCCAGGGGATGTCGGCCAGGTTGTTGCGCTCGTTGTACACGGGAACGAAGCGGCCGTCCACGGTGATGCCGCCCTCTGCAACCTCAACGGAGTCGAACACGCGCCCATGCACCGAATCGTACTTGAGGAGATGAGCCGCCGTTGCAAGGTCCCTGGTGCCGTTGATGGCCACGACCTCGAAATCGGGGTCTTTCTCCATCGTGCGGAAAACCAGCCTGCCAATACGCCCGAACCCGCTGATGCCAACTTTGATAGCCACGATCTGTCCTTTCCTTCGATTTTCGAATCCTTAGAAGTTTTCGATCTGAACCATGCGTTTCGCGTAGCGCATCGGCTGCGCATCTCCGGCGCTTGGCTACTTGAGGTTGTTCGCCAAGGCCTCGATTCTTCTAATTCTATGATAAACAGCCGACTTTGACAGCGGCGGGTCCGCAAGCTCACCTAATTCACGCAAAGAGACGTCTGGATGGCGCAGCCTCAGGAGCGCCAGGTCCTGCAGAGCGGGCGGCAGCGAGTCGAGCCCGCGCTTGTCGAGCAGTCGCTTGATGGCCTCGGTTTGCTCCATGGCCGCGTCGATGCTCTTGGCCTGGTTGGCCATCTCGGCGTTGAGCTTGCGGTTCACGTCGTTGCGCACCGACTTGGTCACGCGAACGTTCTCGAGGGCCATCACCCCGCGATGCGCCCCGGTGATTCCCAGGAAGTCGGCGATGGCGTCGGCCCCCTTGAGGTATATGACGTAGGAGCCCCGGCGCTGCGATGCCTTGGCCGGGATATCGAATTCGTTCATCGCCTCCACCAGGCCCTGCGCCAGCTCCTCGTGCGAGGTGGTTAGCTCGAAGTGGAAGTCGCCCCTTGGGTCGGCCACGAATCCGCCGCCCAGAAACGCCCCCCGCAGGTACGCCGCCCGGCAGCACTCGCGCTTGACCAGGTTTGGCGGAACGCCGAACTCCAGGCCCTCCTTCGACAAGATGCCCATGTCGCGCAGCGCCTGCTCGAGGCCTATCTGCGATGGCACGGTGATGAGGTAGTTGTACGACTTGTGGAGCGTGGAGCGCCGGGTGGTGGTCTCGGTCTTGAGGCCGAACACGGCGTGCACGAGCGACACTATGCGGCGCGCCACCGACGCGGTTTCGGTGGTGATCTCGAGCCGATAGTTGGCCGAAAGGCGCCCGGCTATGCGCACCAGCGCGGACAGCTCGGCCACCTTGCAGCCGTCGCAATTGGGCTCTACGCGGGCAAGCTCGTCTCTTACCTCCCCTGCAAACGACATAAGTCGAGCACCCCCTTGAAAATCTCGCCCAGGACCCTCGGGCTGTGCCAAGTCTGGAAAACCGGGTCGGCGAGCTGCTTCTGGATGAGCACGGGCACGGAGCTTTCGAGCCTTGCGATCGACTCCGCGGAGCAGGGCACTCGCCTGATGACCCTGCGGGCCGAGCTGCCCCTGGAGGCGCGCGGCGCGCCGAACGACTTGCCCTCGTGGGCGAGGTTGAGGGTCTCGAACTCGCGCGGCTGCACCTGGCTCAGGTCTATCTTGCCAAGCGCCACCATCTCGCCGGTGCTGTTGGCGTCGCCTGTCTTGGGCAGCGTGTTGATGCACGCCGCGGTGAGGTAGTCCTCGAGACCGCAGTCCAGAATGGCCTGCACGTGCTCGGCGCAATCCAGCCCCCAGGTCTCGCCCTGCATGTCGGCCACCGAGCATAG
Organism: Bacteroidaceae bacterium; assembly: GCA_963624975.1. Taxonomy (GTDB): domain Bacteria; phylum Actinomycetota; class Coriobacteriia; order Coriobacteriales; family CADBOM01; genus CAVLCC01. The sequence goes on along the minus strand of CAVFRF010000017.1, from coordinate 35,324 downwards.
GAACACCGTCTTGGCCCGGCTGCGCTTGATGGCGTCCACGATTCCGGGCACCAGCAGGTTGGGGATGATGGAGGTGAAGAGCGAGCCGGGGCCCAGCACCACGAGGTCGGCGTCGAGGATCGCGTCGATCGCCGGCTGGTACGGAGCCGGGTTGCCGGGCGCGAGCCACACGCGCTCGAGCGCGGTGTCGCTGTGCGCGATGGCCGACTGCCCGCAGATGGTGCGTCCGTCGCGGGTGACGCCCTCGAGGTCGACCCTGTCGAGAGTCGAGGGGTACACGTGCCCCAGGCACCCGAGCATCCGCTCGCAAACCGATATGGCGTTCTCGAAAGACGACACCTCGGCAAGCGCCGTGATCATGAGGTTTCCCAGCGTGTGGTTGTATGCGTAGTCGAAGCGGTACTTGAAGGCCTCCACCAGCGGGTCGGCGCTGTTGGCCGCCATCGCGGTGAGGCACTTGCGGATGTCGCCCGGCGGTATGGTCTGCGTGTGCTCCCTCAGCTTGCCGGTAGAGCCGCCGTCGTCGGCCATGGCCACCACGGCCGATGTCTGCACGCCCATGGCCAGCAGCGTCTTGATCGACACCGGAGCGCCGGTGCCGCCGCCTATCACCACGGCCTTGTACTTGCGAAAGCCCTCGGGGGTGTTGGCCAGCGAATCGGCCAGGTTCCAGCCCGAATTGCTGTCGGGTATGTTGTCGAGCGACAGCGAGTCGCGCTTGCCGTCGAACTTGCGCTTCCAGTTCGACATCGATTCGCGCACGTGCTTGCCGCGCCATTCTTCGGGAACCAAGCTGCGGGTATCGCGAATCGCGCCGAACTTGCCGGTCTGCGACGCATCCGCAGACTGGCCGCGTTTTCTAAAAGAATCGGGAATCATCTAGTTCACCTCGGCCAGAGCTACGTCTCTGTGCGTCACGGAAACCTGATACCCCTTCCCAAGCAGATACTCGTAGGTCTCCTGCGCCAGGGCGACGCTGCGATGCTGTCCGCCGGTGCAGCCCAGCCCGATGGAGAGGTAGTGCTTGCCCTCCTTCACGTACCCGGGCATCACCGCGTCGAGCAGGCCGTGCCATTTTTCCAGGAAGCCCTTCGTTTCGGGCTTCTCCATCACGAAGTCGCGCACCTCGGCATCCTTGCCGGTAAGCGTGCGCAGTCCCGGCTCGTAGAACGGGTTGGGAAGGAACCTCACGTCGATCATGATGTCTGCGTCCATGGGCATGCCGTGCTTGAAGCCGAACGAGAACACCGACACCTGCAGGCCGCCCATCTCGTCTTCCGACGAGAACAGCGAGCGTATCTGCTTGCGCAGGTCGCGGGCGCTCATGCCAGCCGTGTCTATCACGTAGTCGGCGATCTGTTTGGCCTCCACCAGCAGCTTGCGCTCCTTCTCGATGCCCGCCACTATGGTCATCCCGCCCTCGCAAAGCGGGTGGCGGCGGCGGGTTTCCTTGAAGCGCGAGAGCAGCGATTTGGTGTCGGAGTCGAGGAACACCACGGCATAGGTAAGCCCGATGTCGGTGATGCGCTTGAGCTCCTCGATTAGCTCGGGGAAGAACTCCCGGGCCCTCAGGTCGCACACCACGGCCAGCTTGCGCTGCTCGCCGTCGGGCCTGCTGGCAAGCGACACGAGGTTGATGAGCAGCGAGGGCGGCAGGTTGTCGATGCAGAAGTAGCCCAGGTCCTCGAAGGTGTGCATGGCCTCGGTTCTGCCCGCGCCCGACATTCCCGTGATGATCACGAGGTCAGGCTCGCTCGGAGCCGTCTTGTGCACCGAGTCGTCGGGCTGCTGCATGTCGAAGTTGTTGTCTTGATCGCTCATATCGAAAGCACCGCCAAACCTTGAGTCGGCTATTTCTTCAATCCGTTGATTTCCTGGATAAACTCGTCGGCAGACTTGAAGTCCTTGTACACCGAGGCGAACCTGATGTAGGCCAGCTCGTCTAGCTCGCGCAGCCTTTCGAGGACCATGTCGCCCAGGACGCTCGACGCGATCTCGTTCTTGCTGGCCGACCTAAGCTCGTTCTCGATGTCGGAGATGAGGTCTTCCAGAGACCCGAGGGGGATGTTGCGCTTGGCGGTGGCGGTGAGCAGACCTCGCAGCAGCTTGGAGCGGTCGAAGGGCTCGGAGCTCTTGTCGCGCTTGATGACCACGATGGGCTTCTCGTTGAGCCTCTCGTACGTGGTGAACCTGTGCCCGCACTCCGGGCAACGGCGACGGCGCCTCACCGACCTGCCTTCATCGACGACTCTCGAATCGACCACGTTGGTATCTTCAGAATTGCACACCGGACAATACATCTTCCACCCCCATGTCGCCATAATCGTGTCTGTCTAAGACTTTACACTATATGGAGTCGAAAATCGCGAAAAAGCTTGCTGCAACACAACTCGTGCCCGCTATGCCTTCTTCTTGCGATATGCCCACCAGTACATGGCGCCCACCAGGATGCAGCCTCCCACCATGTTGCCGAGCGTGGAGGCCGAAAGGTTGGAGAAGATGCCGGCGATGCCGAGATTGGCCACGTTGGCGCCGGTGGCCTCAACTGCCCCCGATGTCTTGAGCGCGAATCCCAGCGGCAGGAAGAACATGTTGGCCACGCAGTGCTCGGCGCCAACCGCCACGAAGGCCATCACGGGGAATATGGTGGTGAATATCTTGTCGATCACCGTCTTGCCCGCGAAGCCCATCCACACGGCCAGGCACACGAGCAGGTTGCAGATGATGCCTCGGAAGAAGATGACTCCCCAGCCCAAGCTGGCTTTCGAGGCTGCAGTGCTCACCATGGCCTGGCCTACCCCGCCATCGTTCATCGAGGCGATGCCCGCGAAGAACACGATGGCCACCAGCACGAGCGAGCCCACGAAGTTGAAGACCCACACGACCGCCCAGTTGCGGACGACCTTGCCCCATGTGTAGCGCCCCTCGGCAGCGCCGATGACCATGAGACTGTTGCCAGTGAACAGCTCGGCTCCGCACACCGTTACGCAGATCAGCCCCAGCGAGAAGCAAACTCCGCCAACCACCTGCGATGCCGCGAACGGAAGGGTGGAATCTCCCTTCACGACGAGCATGAACAACGCTCCGCATCCGATGAAGATGCCCGCGAGCATCGATAGGGGAATCATCTGCCACATGGGCATCGAAGCCTTGGAGTCTCCGACCTCGCACGCCTTCTGCTCCATCTGCGGCGGGGTCAGGCATGCCATGCTTGCCGCTGCTCCGCCACCATCGGTATTCTTCATGACAGACACCCCTTCTGCTCGAGCCTAGACACGTGTCTTCGGATACGCCATGCGCATATCAAGATTATGCTTGCAACCGTGCCTTATGCAGAAGAGCCTCTAGGATAGAAGGTCGATGCATCTGCGCTTCGGGCGCATCAGGCAACCACCGCGAGCACGCTGAGCAGGGCCGTGCTGCCGCAGAGCATGGCCACCGAGAGCACCTTGTCGGAGAAGCTTAGCTTGGCCACGGGCGCTCCCTTGGACGAGCCGCTCAGGAGGTTGCGCACTTCGGGAACCGCCCTTATGCGCGCAGACGCGTTTCCAAGTGCACGCTCGATGCCCTCGACGGCATTGCACGCGGCATCTTCGATAGCGTTGCCTGCCATGCCGAACTCGAATGCTTTTCCGTTGCTAATCTCTGCTCTGCCCATCATCGCCATGCCCTCCTGCTTCGTTTGACTGCACCGATGTTTTACGTTTTGGGGCGGACATTAATGCTCGCGCTCGCGCCGCTCGCAGCTTCCAACAGCTTCGAACCGAACATCTGTTTGCACGAGTGTAATCCGAACACTTGTTCGAATCAACACCAAATCGAACATTTGTTTGCTTTTTTGCCGAACGGCGGCTATACTCGTGAGCAAAGGATAGAAAGGAACGCCCATGGCTGGCAGCACAGAGCCTACAGGCAGGCAGAGCGAGATTCTCAGGTTCATCGAGAAGTGCATCAAGGAAAACGGCTATCCCCCCAGCGTGAGGGAAATCGGAGAGGCCGTCGGACTCAAGTCGTCGTCTTCGGTGCAGTCGAATCTCAACGCGCTCGTGAAGAAGGGCTATCTTACCCGCGGCTCGTCTTCGGCAAGGGCGCTCGCGCTGAAGAACGGTTCGCATGGCTCGTCCAGCGAGAAATCCGATGGCGAATCGCGGTCGCAAGACTCCGCCAGCCCGCAGGTCGAGGAAGTCTACCGCAACGTGGTGCCAATCCCGCTGGTCGGGCGCGTGGCGGCTGGAACGCCGATTCTAGCGGAACAGAACATCGAGGAGACGATCGGGCTGCCCAAGCAAATCGTGGGAGATTCCAATTCGTTTCTGCTCACCGTATCCGGCGAATCGATGATCGATGCGGGCATCCTCGACGGCGACATAGTGGTGGTCTCGGAGCAGAAAGACGCCGCCAATGGCGACATCGTGGTGGCGATGATCAACGACGAGGCCACGGTCAAGACCTTCTTCAGAGAAGACGGCCGCATCAGGCTCCAGCCGCAGAACCCCGCGATGGAGCCCATCTACACCACCGATGCCACCATCCTGGGCAAGGTCACGGCGCTCTTCCGAACCATTTCGTAGAGAGCGCAGCTTCGCATCCCGAGCACCGCATGCCGCGTCGAGCAAAGCTCGACGCACAAGCAAAGCGGGCGCCGAATCCAACGAAGGATCCGGCGCACGCTGTCTCTAACGGCACTTCTGCTCGCGCGTCACTTGTACATCGTGGTGGAAAGGTACCTGTCGCCGCCGTCGGGCAAGATCACCACGATGAGCTTGTCCTTGTTCTCGGGCCTCTTGGCCAGCTCGGTAGCAGCCCACACGGCGGCTCCGGCGGAGATGCCGATGAGGAATCCCTCGTGGCCTCCCACTTCCCTGCCGGTGTCGAACGCAGCGTCGTTGGGCACCGCGATCACCTCGTCGTAGACGCTGGTATCCAGCGTGGCCGGCACGAATCCGGCTCCGATGCCCTGGATCTTGTGCGACCCGGCCTTGCCCTGCGACAGCACCGGCGAGGTCTCGGGCTCCACGGCCACGACCTTCACGTCGGGGTTCTGCTCCTTGAGGTACTTGCCCACGCCCGTGATGGTGCCGCCGGTGCCAACGCCGGCAACCACGATATCGACCTTGCCGTCGGTGCCATCCCAGATCTCGGGACCAGTGGTGCGGTAGTGCATGGCGGGGTTCGCCGGGTTGTCGAACTGCCCCAGCACGATGCCGCCGTCTATCTCCTTCTGCAGCTCGTCGGCCTTGGCGATAGCACCTTTCATGCCGTTGGCGCCCGGGGTCAGCACGATTTCGGCGCCATAGGCGCGCAGGAACGTGCGGCGCTCCTCCGACATGCTGTCGGGCATGGTGAGTATCACGCGGTACCCCTTGGCAACCGCAACCGAGGCAAGCCCGATGCCGGTGTTGCCCGACGTGGGCTCGATGATCACCGATCCCTCGTGAAGCTTGCCCGACTTCTCCGCGTCTTCGATCATCGAGAGGGCGATCCTGTCCTTCGCGCTGCCGGCGGGGTTGAAGTACTCGAGCTTGCCCACGATCCTGGCCTCGAGGTCGTGCGCCTTCTCCCAATGGGTTAGCTCGACCAGCGGGGTGTTGCCGATCAGCTCGGTGATGCTGCTGTAGATTGCCATGTCGCTTCCTCCAAATTCGACTTGCGTTGACTCATGCACTTGGCTGGGTTAGTTATAACACTGTATTCCTAGGGATGCAATAGGTTTTATTTTGAAAGCAGAGACCGGCGGCCAGCGTACACGAGAAAGGGGCCGGAAGCGATTGGCTCCCGGCCCCTTTGAATTCCTGGTGGTGGAGATGATGGGATTCGAACCCACGACCCCCGCGTTGCGAACGCGATGCTCTCCCAGCTGAGCTACATCCCCAAGATGTTTCGCCGCATCTCGTGGCCAGAAACGCTTGCCACGCTGCAGCACCTAAAGATTTTGGCAATCTGCGGGCAGATTGTCAACGTGAGTTCGGCCTACGACTCGCAAAGACCCTGCCAGCTCCACCGCATGCGCCCATGCATGGCACATGCGCGCGCCCTACAGCGGCATATCAGCGATCGAGTCGGCCGCGAGGTCGATGAACCTGCCGGCGCGGTATTCGTCGAGAGCCACCGCCGCGATCATCGCCGCGTTGTCGGTGCACGCCGACAGCTCGGGCAGCGTTACGTGCACGCCCAGCTTGCCCATCGCGTCGAGCAGGCTCTGACGCAGCTCGGGATTGGCGGCCACGCCTCCGCCCAGGCAGAACTCGCGCACGCCGGTCTCCTTCACGGCCGTTACCGCCTTGGCCACCTGAACGTCGATCACCGCGCGCTGGAACGACGCGGCCAGGTCGGGCACGTTGATCTGCCGGCCCGCGTCCACTTCTTGCCTGATGTAGGTCATCACCGCGGTCTTGAGGCCCGAAAGCGAGAAGCGGTAGTCGTGGCTGTGCAGCATCGCACGGGGGAAGTCGATCGCGTCGGGATTGCCCTCGGCGGCGTACTTCGAGATCACGGGTCCGCCCGGGTAGCCCAGGCCCAGCGCCTTGGCAACCTTATCGTAGGCCTCGCCCACCGCATCGTCGAGCGTCTGCCCCAGGATCTGGTAGTCGCCCCAGCCCTTCACGTGCACGAGCATCGTGTGGCCGCCCGACAGCAGGCTCACCACCATGGGCGGCTCGATGCCGGGGTTCGAGAGCTGGTTGGCGTAGATGTGGCCCTCCAGATGGTTGACTCCCACGAGCGGAAGCCCCGTGGCCCAGCTCGCGCCCTTTGCAAAGGCAAGTCCAACCACCAGGGCGCCGATGAGTCCCGGCCCCTGGGTCACGGCGATCGCGTCGAGGTCGCTCCAGCGCAGCGCGCGGTCGAGGCCGAGCGCGGCTCCCGCCTGGTCCATCGTCTCGTCTACCAGCCCGACGATGGCCTCAGTATGCTTGCGCGATGCGATTTCGGGAACCACGCCACCGAAGCGCTTGTGAAAGTCGATCTGCGTGGCGATGAGGTCCGACACTATGTGCCTGCTGCCATCCACCACGGCGGCAGCCGTCTCGTCGCACGAAGACTCGATTGCAAGTATTAGAGGGTGCTCGGCCTCGAGGTCGGCGCCCTCCAGCCCTCCGGCAGAAGCTCCGCCGCTCATGAGGGGCATCTCCTCGTCGAGGGCCACCCCCGTCTGCGGCACGTCGTCGGTCGAGCTTGGATCCAGCCCGCCCTCGCTGTCGGACTTCTCCACGAAGTCCACCGGATTGACCAGCACGCCGCGCATGGGCTTGCCCTCGGCTAGGCGCACCTTCTCGTTCTCCTCGGCATCCGAAAGCCGGGTGTACACCGGCAGCAGCTCCTGCGGGTTGCCCGAACCCAGCAGACCCGCGCGCTTGGCATCCCAGTAGGCGAGAAGGAGGCCGCGCCCGGTGACCCGCCACAGCTCCTCGGGCAGAACCTGCACGCTCACGCCGGCACCGGCCAATGCGTCCGTGAACATCTGGCCGAACTTGAGAAGCCCGTCGCCCGCGAGCATCGCCGCAGGCTCGCCCTCGCCCGCAGCGCCGTCGCAGAGCGCTCCCGGCGAGTCTGCGGCGGCCCAGCGCTCGCTGGCGATGGCGGGCTTGTCCACGTTGTCGTGGTCGAGCCGCACCACACCCGAATCGAGCAGGTCGTATCTCACCGGATACACCTCTTTGCGAAGCGCGTCGTTGACCACGCCCAGCCGGCCCCTCTGTCCGCTAGCCCAAGCTTCCCAGGCCACGGCATCGAGCGTCGACACCCCGTGCAGCGGGCAGCCAAGTCCGCTGGCCATGCCCTTGGCGGTGGCAACTCCTATGCGCACGCCGGTAAACGACCCCGGACCTCTTCCGCACACCACGGCCGCAACCCGGCCCTTGTCGGCGCCCTCGGCATCCATCATCTCCTGGATGCTGAGCAGCAGCCGCTCGTTGGCGCAGCGCTTGGCCGCGATCGAATCGGTGTGCGCCACGGCGTCCATCATGGCCTGCGAGCCGGCAAGCGCATCGGTTCCCAACTCGGCAGCCTCCAGATTGCTAGCCAGCCCGATGGCGATGGCCTCGGTAGATGTGTCCAGTGCAATTATCAGTTCGTCGCGCACGCTCTAAGCCTCTTCCCGCAGGGCGCGCTCGAGGCGCTCTCCCCTGTCTCCAACTCCGTCTATGCATATGTGCCGCACGCCCTGCGCGTCTATGGCGAAGTCCAGGCGCAGGTACTCGTCGGGCAGCTCTTCCACGAACTTGTCGCCCCACTCCACCAGGCTGATGGTGCCCGACTCCAAGATGCCGAAGAAGTCCACGTCTTCGAGCTGGTCGGGGTCGTCCAGGCGGTACAGGTCCCAATGGGCCAGCACCGGGGCATCCTGCGTGCCGCCGAACGCGCCGGATGGGTCGTCGTAGCCCGCCTTGCCATGGTGCTGTCTCAGGATGTTGAACGTGGGGCTGGTGATCTCGTCGGTCACTCCAAGGCCAGCGGCCACGCCCTTGGAGAAGTGCGTCTTGCCGGCGCCGAGGTCGCCGCAGAGCACCAGCACGTCGCCCGGCAGCAGCAGATGCGCCATCTTGCGGCCAAGCCCGATGGTGCTCTCCACGTCGTGGGATTCGACCTTCATCGCGTATCTCCCTTCGCTTCGGCCCCGGCCGCGGCTCCAGCCGCACCGGCTGCATCAGCCGCCGCAAGCCGCTCGGCCTTGCGCTGCCGCTCGACCTCCAGCAGTCGCGCCAGCAGTTCGAAATCCTGCTGCATCACCGCGCCCTTCGACTTGTCGTAGAGCGCCGCTGCGGGGTGAAACGTCGGCAGCACGTAGAACCTGCCGGCGGTGTAGGCCCGCCCGCGCAGCGAAGTGATGCCGCGGTCGGTCTTGAGAATGAACCTCGTGGCAAAGTTGCCCAGCGTTACCAGCACGTCGGGCGCGATCGCGCTCACCTGCTCGCGCAGGTACGGCGTGCACACCTCGATCTCGGCCGGCTTGGGGTCGCGGTTCGAGGGCGGCCGGCACTTGAGCACGTTGGCGATGTAGATGTCCTCGCGCTTAAGCCCCGCGACCGCCAGCAGCTCGTTTAGGAACTTGCCAGCAGCCCCTATGAAAGGCTCGGCGCCCAAATCTTCCTGCCTGCCGGGCGCCTCTCCTATAAACATCACCTCGGCATCGGGGTTGCCCACGCCGAACACCACCGTGTTGCGCGTTTCGCACAGCGGGCACTTGTGGCACTGCAGCGCGTCGCGCCTCACCTCGTCGAGGCTCCTTGCAACATGCAAACTCATAAGCAAGCCCGCCTATACGTAGATCCTGGGCATCCTCATGCCAAACCTGCATGCCAGCTCGTAGTTGATGGTGCCCAGCTGGTCGGCCATGCCGTCGAGCGTGATCTGGTTGTCGCCCTGCCTGCCCACCAGCAGCACCTCGTCTCCGATCTCCACGTCCACCGCGGCGGTGAGCAGCGTCGAGCGCGTATCGACCTCGAACATGCACTGGTCCATGCAGATATTGCCCACCTGCGGCAGCAGCTTGCCCTTGAACATCACGTTCATCCTGCTCGACAGGGCGCGCGCCAGCCCGTCGGCGTACCCGACCGGGATGGTGGCGATCTTTACCCCGCCGGGCGACCTGTAGTTAAGCCCGTAGCTCACGCCCTCGCCCACGGCAACGTTGTTCACGGCCGTGACCCTGGCGTGCACCGACATCGCGGGCATGAGGTCCATGGTGCCGTACGTCACGCTCGACGGATGCAGGCCGTACATCGAGATGCCGAGCCTGGCCATGTCGAAGCAGCTGTCCTTGTAGCGCATGCCCGCGGCCGAGTTGGCGCAATGCACGATCTTGGGCTTCATGCCGGCATCGCAGATGCACGTCACGGCCTCCTGGAAGCGCTTGAGCTGCAGCCGAAACGCGTAGTCTTCCTGGCAGTCGGCGGTTGCGAAGTGGCTGAACACGCCCTGCATGTTCAGCCCCTTGTGGAAGGAGATGGTCTGCACGAACTCGCCAACCTCGGAGTACCACACCCCGATGCGGTTCATGCCGGTGTTCACTGCAAGGTGGAAGTCGGCCGTCATGCCATGGGCGGCCGCCATCTCGCCCAGCGCGATGGCGAACTCCACCGTGTACACGGCGGGCACGATGCGGTAGGCCAAAAGCAGCGGGATCGCCGTTGCGGGAGGCTGCGACAAGACGAGGATCGGGGCGTCGATGCCGGCCTGCCTCAGCTCCACGCCCTCGGCCACCGTGGCCACGCCGAGCCAGGTGGCTCCAGCCGAAAGCGCGATCTTGGAGCACTGCACCGCGCCGTGCCCGTAGGCATCGGCCTTCACGGTGGCCAGCACCATCGGACGTGCGCCTATGCGCTTCTTGAACTCGCGCACGTTGTGCACGATCGCCTTGCGCTCCACCTCTACCCACGACCACCTCAGGTCGCGCGGGTCGAAGTCGGCCAGCGACATCTCGGGCTCCTGCGACTGCTCGTACTCGAAATCGTCGTCGAACTCCGCCGCCTGCGAACCTGCGTCCTGCGCGCCCATCGAAATCCTGTGCCGCGGCGCTTCCTGCTGCATCATCTATGCATCGGCCCCCTTGGACTCCTCTATCTTGCTGAGCTTTGCATCCATCTCGTCGAGCATGGCCCTCATGCTCTTGAACTGCGCCTCTATCTGGCGCTGCGGATCGTCTACCGTCTCCTTGGGAGGAATGTTCTCCTTGCGTGCGGCCACGGCGGATGCGACCCCGGTCTCGTGCGTGTAGGAGAGGGAGAGGAAAACCTCGGCGATCTGCTGCTCTTCGGCAACCTGCCTGGCCTTGCCCTCCAGCACCGCAAGCGGCTTGCCGCGCCCGTCGTGGGCGACCTGCACGTCGTTGAGCCCCATTCCCGCAAACCCGGTGCCCAGCGCCTTGAGCACGGCCTCCTTGGCCGCGAAGAACAGCGCGTAGTGCACCGCCGGGTTGGGCTTCGATTCGCAGTAGTCGCGTTCCATCTGGGTAAACACGCGCTGCTTGAAGCGCGGAGTGCGCTTCAAGATCTTGTCCATGCGGGCGATCTCGACGATGTCGACGCCCAGCCCCGCGAGGCCATCGGGCCTTGCGGGCGCAGCGGCCTCGCCGCCGGCCGCAACCGCATCGCCGACCTCAGCAGCCTGCACGTCGCCGGATGCCTTCGGCTCTTCGCTATCCGCCATGTTCCGAACCTCCGCTGTCATCGGCTACTCCACCGTAACCGACTTCGCGAGGTTCCTCGGCTTGTCCACGTCGCGGTCGAGCATGAGCGCGATCTCGCGCGCGAACAGCTGCAGCGGCACGCTCGCCGTGATGGGCGACAGGTAGTCGGGCACGTCGGGGATGTACATCACGTAGTCGGTGTACTGCGCGATCTTCTCGTCGCCTTCGGTGGCCAGCGCCACGATCTTGGCACCGCGCGCCTTGACCTCCTCGATGTTGCTGATCACCTTGTCGTAGCACGGGCTCTTGGTGGCGATGGCCACTACCGGCACCGTGTCGTCGATCAGCGCGATGGGGCCGTGCTTTATCTCGCCCGCAGCATATGCCTCGGCGTGCACGTAGCTGATTTCCTTGAGCTTGAGCGCGCCCTCCTTGCAGGTTACCTCGCCAAAGCCGCGTCCGATGTACATCACCGAATGCGCTCTGAAGCACGCCTTGGCGCACTTCCTGGCATCGCTGGCCTGGTGCAAGATCCACTCGATCTGCGACGGCAGCTTCTGCATCTCGGCAAACACCTGCTCGATCTGATCCTGCGGCATCGCGCCCTTCTCCTGCGCGATGTAGAGCGCCAGCAGGGCCAGCAGGGTGTTCTGCGCCAAAAACGACTTCGTGGCGGCCACCGAGACCTCCATCTTGGCCTTGATGAACAGCACCGCATCGCTCTCGCGGGTGGCGCGCGAACCGGCCACGTTGGTGATGGCCACGACCTTGGCGCCCTTCGCACGCGACTGCTTCATGGCCTCGAGGGTGTCGGCCGTCTCGCCCGACTGCGTGATGGCCACCACGAGCGTGCGCGGCGTTACGATCGGGTCGCGATAGCGAAACTCCGACGCGATCTCCACGCTCACGGGCACGCGCGACCACTTCTCGATGAGCTGCCTGGCGATAAGCCCCGCATGGTAGCTGGTGCCGCAGCCCACGATGGTCACGCAATCGATATCGTCGATGCTGCCCTCGATGTCGTCCAGCTCGGGAAAGGAGATGCGCCCGTCCACCAGGCGGCCGTCGAGCGTGTCGCCCACGACGCGGGGCTGCTCGTGAATCTCCTTGAGCATGAAGTCGGGGAAGCCCGCCATGCCCGCGGTCTCGGGATCCCAGTCGATGTGCACCGAGTCGGGATAGCAGCGCTGCCCCTCGGCATCGTAGAACTCGATGTGCCCGTCGTCGTGCAGCACGGCGATGTTGTCGTCCTCCATGTACACCACGTCGCGCGTGTGGTCTACCACGGCCACGGTGTCGGATGCCACGAACGCGCCCTTGATGGAGCTGGCCACCACGATGGGCGAATCCTTGCGGGTCACGATGATGGTGCCCGGGTGCTTTTCGTGAATCGCGGCGATGGCGTAGGCGCCCTCGATGCGCTCCACGGTCTTGCGCATGGCCTCGAAGAAGTCGCCCTCGTAGAACTCCTCGAGCAGATGGGCGATCACCTCGGTGTCGGTTTCGGAGCGGAACTTGTGGCCCTTGGCCGTCAGCTCCTCCCTAAGCTCCACGTAGTTCTCGATGATGCCGTTGTGCACCACCGCGATCTGCCCCGTGCAGTCGATATGCGGGTGGGCGTTGGCCTCGCTGGGGATGCCATGCGTGGCCCACCTGGTGTGGCCGATACCGCACGAACCCTCGACCTTCGAATCCTTCACGGCGCGTGCCAGCTCGGCCACGCGCCCCACCCGGCAGATCGGCTCGAACTTGCCGTCGCTACCCTCGATTGCCACGCCAGCCGAGTCGTACCCTCTGTATTCGAGCCTGGCCAAACCGTCCAGCAAGAACGCGCTGGTATCGCCATGCCCGGTAAATCCTACGATTCCACACATACGGTTGCAGCTCCTGTGTTAGTCGGGAATATTTCAAAAGTATTTGCGGCGGCCTCTTTGCGCGAACGCGCCGCCCGCTTGACAGTCTAGTATACCGCCGCCCGCCCGCTCCCCGCACTCTAGCACGGGCGAAGTGCCCGCCGAGTACAATCTTGAACATTCGCTCACGCTGCACACGATTGGATATCGCATGAATCTCGAACATCGCAAGCCCGAGCTCCTCGCGCCCGCGGGCGGCTGGGAGCAGCTGCACTACGCCATCTTCTACGGAGCCGATGCGGTGTACTTGGCCGCCGACCGCTTCGGGATGCGGCAGCGGGCCGCCAACTTCGCGCTGGACGAGATGCCCGAGGTGGTGAGCTATGCCCACGAGCGCGACGTGAAGGTGCACGTGACCTGCAACATCATGATGCACGATGCCGACATCTTCTCGCTTCCCCCGTACCTGGAAGCCATGCAGGAAGCCGGGGTCGACGCGCTCATCATCGGCGACCTTGGCGCGATGCGTCTGGCCCGCAAGCACGCCCCGGAGGTCGACGTGCACGTGAGCACGCAGGCCAGCGTGTGCAACGTGGAGGCCGCGCTGGCCTGGCACGACATGGGCGCGAGCCGCATCGTACTGGCCCGCGAGCTGTCGCTGGAGCAGATCGCCGAGATGCGACGCGCCCTGCCCCGCGAGCTGGAACTGGAGGCCTTCGTGCACGGCGCCATGTGCATGGCGTATTCGAGCCGTTGCCTCATCAGCGACTTTCTGGCCAACCGCAGCGCGCTCGGCGGGCATTGCGCGCAGTCGTGCCGCTGGAAGTACACGCTGGAGGAGGAGAAGCGCCCGGGCGTTCACATCCCCATCGAGCAGGACGCGCGGGGCAGCTACATCATGAACGCGCAGGACATGAACATGCTCTCCCACCTCGACGAACTGGCGCAGGCCGGCGTGGATTCCATCAAGATAGAGGGACGCAACAAGAAGGCGTTCTACGTGGCCACGGTGGTCAACGCCTACAGGCAGGTGCTCGACGGCGCCGACCCCTCCGCGATGCAAGACGAGCTGGAGATGGTGAGCCACCGGCCGTATGGAACGGGATTCTACTTCGGGCCGGCCACGCAGTCGCCCGACTCCGACGACTACATTCGCAACTGCATCTGGGCCGGCGAGGTGGAGAGCTGCGATCTTTCGAGCGCGGGTGCGGACGCAGGTGCGGCCACGTGGACCGTGGGCGTGCGGGTGCGCAACCGCTTCGGAATGGGCGACGTCGTCGAGGCCATCAGCCCAGGTCGTACGACCGTGAGCTTCGAGCCGCTCTCGATCCGGCACATGCCGGAATACACGACCGACGAGATCGAGCAGGGCGTGCCCTACCCCGTGCAAGATGCCACGCGCACGATGGAGCTGTACCTGGTGGAGTCGCCGGTGGAGCTGCATCCGCACGACATCCTGAGGGTTCGCCACTAGCCGTCCCGCCTCGCGAAACGCGAGCGCAGCGCATCGAAGCCGCGGCTCAGCACCTGCTCGCAGCTCTCGCCCAGCGCCTCGCACATGAGCCGCAGCTCGCCTCCGGCCGCCCCCACATGATGCACGCCGTGCGAACCGGCGTCGCTTCCGAGCGCGACGAGCCCGCCCTGCTCAGCGACCTCCCGCACCGCCTCGACCTGTTCGTTCAAGATGCGCCGCAGCACCGCGTCGTCGGCTGTGCCGGTGCCGATCAGGTTGGCCACCGGCGAGAGCGTCGGCACCCACACCGCGCCGGAGCGCGCCAGCGCGCGCCGCGACTGCTCGTCGGAGAAGTACCCGTGCTCAACCGAGTCGACCCCCGCCTCGACTGCGGCCTCGATCGCGCGGGCGCCGTTCACATGCGCCATCACCGCAAAGCCGCGGGCGTGCGCGTAGGCCACCATCATCCTCACCATCTCGGGGCTTAGGGTCTTGCCGGTAATCCGGCCGTAGTGGTCGAAGTCCATGATGCCCGACAGCATCACCTTCACGAAGTCGCCGCCCAGGAGCGCCACCTCGTCTACCAGCGTCTCGAACTCGCGCATGTCGGCGAAGCTGCGGCCCAGGAAGCCGCCGTAGCTCCCCTCCTCGTGAATCGCGAAGCAAGGCGAAACATACTCGATGTCGTACTCGTGCGCGATACCGCGCGCCAGCCAGCCCGCATCGCAGTTGTCGCCGCCGTCGCGCAGGTACGCGAATCCCGCGTCGGCGTAAGCGGCCAGCACCTTGCGCACGTGCGCTCCGTCGGGCCTGCCGGCGTGCCGTGCGAGAGCCGCCTTCCAGTCGTCGCCGTCGAGCGCCATATGCACATGGCAGTCGTGCGGCAGCATCCCGCCCTCTGCATTCCAGCCGGTCCCGCTCTCCACCTGCATCGGCTCTTCCTCTCATCCGCCATCGCAACCCAAATCGCTCACACAAGTTTAAGCCGAGTGCCCTTCCTCGCGAGTGTCGATCCCGCGTATTTGCATCGCTGGATGGCCATCTCCTTCCATAGCCTGTGGCTGGATCGCCGCTCGAAATGTAAGAGCGGGAGATGGGCTTTGGAATGGCGCGGCATCTGGCAGTTCTCGCTCGGATGCCTTCGCAACCTGCGGGTTGGAAAAGCGACCGCAATGCAGGGGCATTGCTCGTCCAGCAGCCTCAGACATTCAGCTGGTTTTGCGATATGAGCTTTGGATAGACGCGGTGTCTGACGGTTCTGCTCGAGTGCATTGCGGAGAAGAGCATCTTCCTCCCTGCGTCCCGAACAGCCACTCTCCATTCCGGCT
This sequence comes from Bacteroidaceae bacterium, assembly GCA_963624975.1. Classification (GTDB taxonomy): domain Bacteria; phylum Actinomycetota; class Coriobacteriia; order Coriobacteriales; family CADBOM01; genus CAVLCC01. The sequence continues at coordinate 19,565 of CAVFRF010000017.1, read as the reverse complement.
TGACAGTTTTCACGCTCCGACGGTTCCAAAACCCCAACACATGACGGCCGTTCTCGCCCGCCGCGCTGGCGGAGGGACGGGGCGCGAAAACGGGAACACAACATGTTGTGTTGAGGCAGCAAAATTTTCGCCTTGAAACTACGGCATCCTCCAGCCAGCTCCCATCCCGACCTGTGATGCCCCGAGATGCCGTCATGTGTGCCCGTTTCTGAACCGTCGACTCCCGAAAACTGTCAAGCCCAGGAAGCCTCGCGCACTAGAGGGAGGGATCTCCTTCCATAACCTGCCGCTCGAAATGTAAGAGCGGGAGATGGGCTTTGGAAGGGCGCGATGCCTGACGGTTCTACTCGAGGGCATCATGACGAAGGGGCACATTCCTCTCGCCGGGCCTCGCCCAAGTCGCGCTAAATGTGTTGAGATTCGAGAAGTTTGCCGTTCGAGCTGGCGCGCACGGCCAGACTGCTACAATCGGGGATGCCGCGGACAGCAAGATCGCGGGCCGCCACACGCATCTCGCATACAACACGAAGGAGAGCATCATGACCGACGCAGAGTTTATCGACGGGTACTTCGATCGAATCGGAGTCGACAGCGTGCCCGAAGCAACGCCCGAAGGCCTCAAGCTCTTGCAGGTCAGCCATCTCAAGCACATCCCGTTTGAGAATCTCGACATCATCGCCGGGCGCATTCCGCTCAAGCTCGACTTCGAAGACGTGTACGACAAGCTGGTAATGCGCAAGCGCGGTGGCATTTGCTACGAGCAGAACACGCTGTTCTCCAACATGCTGGAAAAGATGGGCTTCAAGGTGAGGCGCATGGCCTCGCACCGCGTGCGCGAAGGCGCCACGGAGTTCGACCATATGTTTCTGATGGTGGACTTCTCCGATCCGGAGGAGACATGGATTGCCGACGTGGGGTACGGCTGCAACAACCTGGCGCCGATTCGTCTCGAGATTGGCACTTGGCAAAGCGATATGCGCGACATGCTGCAGGTCGAAGACCGCGGCGATGGCACGTACTACCTCAACCGCCGAGTTCCTTCGGGTGAAGAGGAGGTAATGTACGCCTTCAACCTCGTCGACCACCAGATCGAGGAGTATCGTCCGCGCTGCGAGTACTTCTGCACCGCACCCGACTCGTTCTTCACGCAAGGCCCGATGACCTCGCTCGACGAAGCGGGTGGTCGCAAGCTCCTCACCCGCGACCACTTCCACCGCTACGATTCCGACAGGGCCGAGACGGTGGTCGACGTGCCCGACCAGGCCACCTACGACCGCATCCTCGAAGACGAGTTCGGCATCGTGATGTAGGAAGCGGACCGCAACCGCTACTCGCTTGCAACCTCGAGTCCGTCCACCGTGCCCGTAGCGAGAATCTGCTCCAGCTCGGCTTGCTCCAGCACGGGGATCCCAAGCTCCACCGCGCGGTCGAGCTTGGAGCCGGCGTTCTCGCCTGCCACCACGTAGCTCGTCTTCTTCGAGACGCTCGAGGCGGTCTTGGCGCCGAACGCCTTGAGCTGCGCCTGCGCGTCCTGGCGGTTGATGCCGTCGAGCGTGCCGGTGAGCACGAACGTGAAACCCGCCAGCGTCTGCGGCTTTTGGTCGCCCTGCTCCACTTCCAGCATCACTCCGGCGCGGCGCAGTTCCTCCACGAGGCGCTTGTTGGCATCTAGCTGCAAGAAGTCCACGATGCTCGAGGCAATCACGGGTCCGATGGTGTCGATGGCGGAGAGGTCGTCGGCGGTTGCCGCCAGCAGCGCGTCGTAGGACGGGAAGTGCCGCACCACCACCTCGGCTACGGTCTTGCCCACGTTGCGGATCGACAACCCGAACAGCACGCGCGCGAAGCCGCGCGTCTTGGATTCCTCTATCTGCGCCAAGATTTTCTTGGCCTCCACGTGCCCCACCAGCGCGGGAACCTGTTCGTAATCGCCGGTCTGCTCGCGCTTCTCTTTGGTCATCTGCCGCGCGTACTTGAGCGATCCGGTCTCGAGGCCGGCGATGTCGTCTTCGGTGAGCCTGTAGAACCCGGCCACGTCGCTCACCAGCCCGGTCGAGATGAGCTTCGAGATGACCACCGGGCCCAGCCCGTCGATGTCCATCGCTCCCCTGCTGCCCCAGTGCTCGAGCCTGGCCTGCAGCTGCGCCGGACACTCCGCCGAGATGCACCTCACGGCCGGCCCGTCGTCGTCGGCATACACCCTGGCACCGCACGACGGGCACCTCTCGGGCATCGCGAACGGCACCGCATCGACGGGCCGCATCTCGGCCACGGCGCCCACCACCTCGGGAATCACGTCGCCGGCCTTGCGGATCACGATGGTGTCGCCCACGCGCACGTCGCGCCTGCGCACCTCGTCGATGTTGTGGAGCGTGGCGCGAGCCACCACCGAGCCCGACACTCTCACCGGGATGAACTCGGCCACGGGGGTGAGCACGCCGGTGCGGCCGACCTGCACCACGATGTCCTGCAGCTGCGTGGTGGCCTCTTCGGGCGGGAACTTGAACGCGATCGCCCATCTCGGCGCGCGCGTGGTAAATCCAAGCTCGCCTTGCTCGGCAAACGAGTTGACCTTCACCACCACGCCGTCGATCTCGTACGGCAGGGTCTGGCGAAACTCGGTGGCCTCCTCGCAGAAGCGGCGTACCTCGTCGGGGGTCTTGCAGAGCTTGATGTTGGGGTTCACGTTGAAGCCGCAGGTCTTGAGGTACGACAGCAGGCCCCACTGCGAGTCCACCGGCACCTGCTCGGGACGGGCCACTGCGTACATGAACGTCTGGAGCTTGCGGCGGCGCGTGACCTCGGCGTCTTTGTGGCGGATGGAACCCGCGGCGGCGTTGCGCGGGTTGGCGAACACGGGAGCCTTGGCGGAGCTTTCGTGGGTGAGCTCCCACTCGTCCACGATCTGCGCGTTGAGGTGCTCGAAGCTCTCCTTGGGCATGAACACCTCGCCGCGAAACTCCACACGCTCGCCCGCGCCTGCGGTCTCGCCCGCCGCCAGCTTGCGCGGGATGTCGGCCACGGTCATGGCGTTGATGGTGATGTCTTCGCCCGTGGTGCCGTCGCCTCGCGTGGCGGCTTGCACGAAGCTGCCGTTCTCGTAGGTGAGGGCCAGCGACGACCCGTCGATCTTGAGCTCGCACACGTATTCGGGAGAGCGGCCCAGCGCCTTGGCGGTGCGCTCCATCCATGCGTCAAGCTCGCCTAGGTCCATCGCGTTGTCGAGCGAGTAGATGCGCTGGTCGTGCACCACCGGGGCGAATCGCTCGACCACGTAGCCCCCGACGCGCTGCGTGGGCGAATCGGGCACCAGCAGCTCGGGATAGGCGCTCTCCAGCGTGCGCAGCTCGCGCATGAGCGAGTCGAAGGCGGCATCGCTGATCTGCGGGGCGTCTTCGGCATAGTAGAGCCTGGAGTTCAGCTCGATTTCGTCGCGCAGCGCCGCCACGCGTTCGCGCGCCTTCTCGAGGCTCGGCACCTCGATGCCGGCGCTCGCCGACTCGCCGGCTGCAGTCGCGCTCGCGTTGCCGTCCACGATGGCCTCTTCGTTAAAGTCGGGCTCCAGCTTCTCCAAAATTACACCGCCCCTTGCATCGGTATGATTGTCGCCGCCTTCGATTGTACGATAGCCCAGACGGCGCAGCCGCGACCCAACATGCAAGCTGCCATGCGCGCCTACTCGCTGCAAATCACGGGTTCCCGCTTGCTCGCATGGCGAGCTTTTGGCAGATTTTCGCCTTCCGCGGTTCTTGCCAAAAGCGCTCTTCTAGTCGCAATCATGCGACTTATGTCAACCCTCAGGCGAAAAGCTCAATTCGAACCCCGTCTGCTACACGTCGTCGCCGTAGTTGCAGGTGTACAGCAGCGTGACCACGTCGCCATCTTGCAGCTTGTAGCCCGACAGGCCGTAGTTGGGCACCCAGCCGTTGACCTTGTAGGTCCACCCAGACGCGCTGCCGCAGTCGAACTCGTATAGGTTGTTGACCCCCTCCACGTAGTAGGCGTTGTAGATCGGGCTCCACGATGCCTCGAGCTGGATGTTCGCGCCCTCGCATGCGCGCGACAGCACGTCGTATGCGGTCTCGCCGTCGCTGAACGACACCGTGGTCGCAGCCAGAATCTCGCCGTCGGACGGCACATATGCGGTCTTGTCGGCCGCTAGCTTGTCCATGTTGGAGAGGATCGTGTCGCAGCGGATCTCGATGGTGCAGCTCTTGTCGCCGCCCTGCGTGGCCGAGCTTGCGGCCTGCTGCTGGGCAAGCTTCTTCTCCTCCGCGCGTTGAGCCACTAGCTGCGAGAGGTCGTCGGACGAGAAGCAGAGCGCAGTCGACGACGACAGGCCCGAAAGCGCGCCCAGCATGTAGTCGTCGTAGGAAGAGGCCGCCAAAGTCGACGTGGAGAGCTGTCCCGAGGTCACGAGCGCGTTCTGCCCTACCTCGACGGTCTGCCCGTTCACGGCGACGTTGCCGGAGAGCACGCCCACGTTGAGCGCGCCCGACTGCATCGACACCGAGAGCACGGCGCCCTCGCCCGACACGAGCGAGTCGCCCGCGCGCATCGCGAACTGCGACGGCATGCTGGCCAGCACCTGCCCGGCTACGATGTCGAGCTGCGAACCGGCACCCACCTCGACCCCGTACTGCTGAGCCAGCGACGCGATGTCGGATGCGGCGGTGCCCACTCCCACCTGCGTCTCGGAATCCACGTGCAGCGAACCGCCGTCGGAGCGGCCAACCGTGATGCTCGCTCCCGTGAGCGTCTCGACCGTGTCGCCCTGGCGCACCTCGGCGCCGTCGTCGAGCGCGTACGAGATGTCGGACCGGATCACGTTCACGGTGCCCACCTTGTCCGACGCGGTCATGCCCGAGCCGCTTCCTCCGAACCACCCTTGCAGGTTTCCGATCACCAGCACGGCGACCACCGCCAGCACGGCGATCACGGCGACCATCACGATGTTGCGGTTCTTGCGGGTTTTGGCGGATTCGGCTGCCACGGCGATGCACCGGCCTTTCGAGTTGCGTAAAAACATGAGTGCAAAAATTGAAAAATTGCTCTCGCAGATAATAGCAGAAAGAGGCCGATTTGCCAGACCGGGCGTGACGCTAGGCTCCGGCTCTCAGACGTGCAAACCTGACTTCGCCCACGGTCTGCAGCACCAGCGGCGACAGGCAGAGCGCCGCGTAGGCCACATAGAACACGTAGCTCGTGGCGGTGATGCGGTTCATGAGGATGGCCGGGCTGTAGCTTATGGTGGTCTGGTTGAGCAGCGCGCCCATCACCACCACGAAGATGCACAGGAACAGAAAGATCACGAAGCTGCGGTCGCGGTTGTCGAAGCGGTAGATAGAGAAGGCCGTGCGACCCCTGAGCGCGTAGCCGCGGCTGCGCATCGAGTCCGACGACTGTGCCATGCTCTCGGTGGTCCACGTGGTCATGATCGAGAATCTGCCCAGCGCGTTGCGCACGCGGCGCAGAAGGTTGCCCTGGCCGCTGCCCCGCCCGATGCACTTCTGCGCGCCGTCGAGCTTGGCGGCGTGCCTCTTGATCATGGGCACCATGCGCAGCACGATCGACAGCCCCAGCGACAGCTTGGGCGACACCCTGCCGAACAGGTATACCACCTTGTCGGACGACACCACCGCGTGCATGCACGAGAGCCACATGAGCACCGCGGCGATGATCACGCCGATCACGAAGCCGAACACCACCGACTCGAGCGTCATCTGGTTGCCGGCGATCGTGCGCCCGATGTTGGTGATGCCGAAGTGGTTGAACGCCGAGAAGAACCACGTCCACGCCGCCACGAACACCACGAGGCACAGGTCGAACACCAGGCCGCGCTTGCCGTTGAGCTTCACCGAGTAGGCGAACGCCGAGATATAGGAGATGCCGAGAAACACCGGCTGGGTAAACCCGATCGTCATGGCGATGACCGCCACGAAGAACACCAGGTTGATCGCCGGATGGTACGAGTCGAACTTCAACTAGGCCTCCGCCATGCCGTACTTCACGCGTATGCGCTCGATCTTTTCGCAGAGGGGCTTGGACACCAGCGCGATGGTGAGGGCCGTGGCCAGACCGTGCACGATGTTGACCGGAACGCCAGCCAGATACACGGCCAGCATCGACTCAACGGTGCCGGGGGTAATCACGAACACGGTGCAGGTGTCGAGGATCGGCCCCACGAAGATCGCGACGATGAAGAACCCGAAGATGGTGAGCGGCCATCTATCGACCTTGAGGATTCCCTTGCGCACCAGAAGGCCGGCAACGAAGGCGCCGATGCCGTAGGCGAACATCTGCCACGGAGTCCACGGACCCTGACCGAACAGGAAGTTGGACACGAACGCCGACAGCGCGCCGGTGATGAAGCCCTGCTCGGGTCCAAGCGCGATAGCGGTGATGATGGCGATGCCGATGAGCGGCGAGAACATGGGCAGCCACACGAAGGCGGCGCGCGACGCGGCGGCGATGGCCGTCATCACGGCTATGACCACCAGCTCGCGGGCCTGCGGGCTTCGGCCCTCGAAGCGCACGAAGAACGGCAGCATCACCAGGAAGATGATCACCACGCTGGTGAGGTAGAAGTTCACGTCGCCCAGCAGCAGGCCTGCCGCCACCACGACTGGCACGCCTATGCAGGTGATGAAGATCGAGAAGATGGTGCGCTTGCCGAGCTTGTTGCTCTTGGCGGGCGCGGGTGCGGCTGCGGGCGCAACGCTCACAGCAGACGCGGCGCTCGCGGCGGGCGTCTTCGCGGCAGCGGCGGCCTGCTCGGGCTCTGCCGGCTTCGCGCTCTCCGCCGCGGGTGCGGCCACGCTTGCAGCTGCCACGCTTGCAGCAGGCTCGCTCGCAGCCTCGAGCATCGCATCGGCTTCCTCGACGGCTTCCATCATGCTGGCATGCTCGTCGGCAGCAGCATGCTCAATCACATCGACCTGGCTGGCCTTCTCGTCGTCGCTGGCGGTCACGTCCAACCCCAGCGCCGAAAGGGCACCCATGCCCTTGCCGGCTACTTGTTTCTCTTGCAAAGCTCGATCACGTCCTCGTTGGTAATGGCGTTCTTGAACATATGGCGGCTCATGCGGTTGGCCGCAGTGGTGTAGAAGCTGTTTTGCGAGAAGAACAGCGACGGCGTGTTGGTGGTTACCACGCCTCCGTCGAAGAACATCGACACGCTGTCGGCGTACTTGGCGCAGAACTCCACGTCGTGCGTGACCATGATGATGGTGACCCCCTGCTCGCGCAGGGTCGAAAGCACGCGCGCCAGCTTGATCTTGAAGAAGTTGTCGATGCCCTTGGTGGGCTCGTCAAGCAGCAGGATCTTGGGGTTGCATAGCAGCACCTTGGCCAGCGCCGCCCTCTGCTGCTCGCCGCCCGAGAGGTCGTATGGGTGGCTGTCGAGGTAGCGGTCCACCTCGCAGAGCGCGGCCACGGCCTTCACCGTCGCCAGCTTCTCGTCGCTGGTGCCGTTCGACCCCGAGAGCATCTCCATGAGGTCCTCGCGCACCGTCTTCTTCACGAAGAGGCTCTGCGGATCCTGCGGCAGCATGGCCAGCAGCCCGTCGAACAGCTCCTTCGACTTGTACTTGCCAATCTCCTTGCCGTCGATCAGCACCTTGCCGCGGTACGGCTTGGCGATGCCGCAGATGGTCTTGAGCGTGGTGGACTTGCCCGTGCCGTTGCCGCCCACGATGGCGAACAGCTCGCCGCGCTGCACCTGGAACGACGCGCCGCGCACGATGTCGGGGGCATCCTTGGCGTAGCGGAACCACACCTCGCGAAGCTCGACCGCGGGGTCGGTGACCTCGGGCAGCTCGCCCTTCTCGGGAATCTCGGTGGCCGTAAGCTCGCGCCCGGCGAACTCGTCGGAAAGCCAGTTGCGGCCCTCGCGCACGGTGAGGGGGCACGGCAGGTTGCTGCCGGCGCCGTAGTAGATCTGCATGGGCGAGGGCAGCGCGGCGAACATGTCGTCGTTGGTTTCCTTGAGATGGTCGCCGATGTTGCGCGGGGTGTCGTCGGCGATGATGCGTCCGGCCTCCATCACCACGACCCTGTCGGCCACGGGGAACACCTCCTCGAGCCTGTGCTCCGAGATGATGATGGTGGTGCCCAGCTCGAGGTTGATCTTGCGCACGGTGTTGAGGAAGTCGGTGGCCGCGATGGGGTCGAGCTGGCTCGTGGGCTCGTCGAGGATGAGCGCCGTGGGCTGCATCGCCATGATCGAGGCCAGGTTGAGCAGCTGCTTCTGACCGCCCGAAAGCTCCATCACGTCGCGGTGGAACCACCGCTGGATGCCGAAGTAGCTGGCCATCTCGGCCACGCGCAGGCGCATCACCTTCTGGTCGCATCCCAGGCTCTCCAAGCCGAACGCCAGCTCGTGCCACACCTTGTCGGTCACGATCTGGCTGTCGGGGTTCTGCATCACGAAGCCGATCTTGGAGCTTTGCGTGCGCATGTCCACATCGTCGAGCGGCATGCCCTCGAACAGCACCTTGCCCGTGCGCTCGCCATGCGGGGTGAGCACGCTCTTGAGATGGCGCATGAGCGTGGTCTTGCCGCAACCGCTCTTGCCGCACAGCGCCACGTACTGGCCCTGCTCGATGGAGAGGTTCACGTCCTTCAGGCACGGGCCCTCGGCCGTGGGGTAGGCGAAGGTTAGATTCTCGAGCGCAAAATGTGCCATGTGGCATCCTCCCAGATATGGATTGCAGATGGAATCACTAGCAGAACGGCGTAGCATGCAAGCGCCGCCAGCGTAACCGGCCCCATCGGGGCAAGCTCGATCGCCGGGGTGTACTGCACGGCCATGCCGCCCATGAACGACGTGCACACGACTCCAGCGGTGGCCAGCGCCAGCACGGCCAGCAGCACCTTGTCGCGCGCATCCATTCGGTAGATTGCGAAGTTGGAGCGATGACCCACGCCGTAGCCGCGGCTGCGCATGGAGTCGCCGGTAACTATGGCGTTCTCGAGCGCCCACGACGTGAGCGACGACAGGATGGTCACCGCGTTGTCGAGCTTGGTCTTCTTGCTGCCCTCCGACGTGGCCTTGCCCACGCACATGCGCGCGTTGGAGATCACCGCGGTTTGCCTGCGGTAGTTGGGCACGAGCCTGAGCACCATCGTGAAGATCAGCGACAGCGACGGAATGAACCTCGCGAAGAGGTAGGTGAACTTGTCGCTCGACATCACCACGTTGTAGCAGGCGAACCAGATGAGCACCGAGCCGAACATCACCGCCAGGGCCACGCCGTAGGCCAGAGCCTCGAGCGTGTAGGGCCTGTCGCCGAAGTAGGTGAACAGCACCGTGTTGCCATATGTGTTGAACAGCGGGTTCACAAGCGACAGCACCAGCATGAGCGTCAGCATGCCCAGCATGAACTTCGCACCCGCCGCGCCTTTGAGCAGCAGGTAATAGAGGCTGGCGCACACTATGGATACTGCAAGAAATGCCGGATGCACGAACATCATTCCGAAGACGACTGCCGCAATGAAAAACGTGAAGCATATGGCCGGGTGATAACTGCCAAACGGGTCTTCCAAAGCGTCGCCTCCTTAGTGGTAAACAAACAAGTTCGTCTAATGCACAAGCTCCCTAATTATAGACGGCAATGCAGCGTAGCAGAACCCTCATTTACCGCTGATGCAACGCCTGTTGTCCTAAGTGCCGGTCCTGAATGCCTCCGCCATGTGCCACCGCTGCAAATTTGCGATTATCGCAGATTCTGGAGAGGAATATTGGCGATTCTCGTTGCGGATTTGCGATTGTCGCAAAATTCGCAGTTCATCAGGTCAAGGCAGACTCTAACTGGCATCATATTGAAAAGGAGTTCGGCGACATTTGTCCATTATCTGGCAGAAAATTGCGTTTCCTAGAAGCGGACTTGTCTCTCGAACGTATTTGAGGGCGTTCAATTTGTTGAACTTTTTGCGACAACCGCAAATTTGTCACGCAAATCTGCAAATTTGCGATTATCGCAGATTCCGAAGGCTAACTCAGAGCCTGAAACTCGCGGGCCATCTGCAGGTATGTCGGCACGGGGTGAACCTCGCCGCGCGACCTCGGGTCGATGCCGCACCGTTCCAGCATCGGGTCGACCAGCGCGGCATCGATGCCCCGCGACGCGAGGTAGGACCTCATGGAGTTGCGGATGGTCTTGCGCCTCTGCGAGAATGCGGCGTCGGCGAGCAGACACGCGGTGTCGAGCAGCTCCGCGTTTTGCGCGTCGGCGCCTGCGCCGCTGCGCCTATCGAGCCTGATGACCTTGGAGTCCACACGAGGAGGCGGCAGGAAGCTGCCAGGCTTGACCGCGAAGCTGCGTCCGGGCTGGGCCAGCAGCTGCAGCTTGACGGTGTACGCGCCGTAGTCTTTGCTGCCGGGTGCCGCGCACATGCGGTCGGCCACCTCGGCCTGCACCATCACGCAGGCCATCTCGATGCAGGGAAGCTTCTGCATGTACTCCAGCACGAGCGTGGCCGCCACCGCATAGGGCAGGTTGGCCACGAACTTGCGGGGAAGCCGGGGGTCGCGCTCGCCAGCAGCATCCGCGCCGCAGGCGCCGGCCAGCGTCTGCATGTCGAGGTCGAGCGCGTCCATCTCCAAGAGAGCGAGGGCGTTCTCGTCGCCGTCGGCCGCAAGAGCAACGTTGTCGCGCAGCGCAGGCGGCAGGTCGGGGTCGCGTTCCACCGCAACCACACGTGCCCCGCGTCCCACAAGTCCCACGGTGAGGGTGCCGATGCCGGGTCCGACCTCGAGAATCGTCTCGCCTGCGCCCACCTCGGCCAGGTCGAGGATCTTGCCCACGGTGGAGTCGTCTACCAGAAAATGCTGCCCCAGCGACTTCTTGGTGTGCAGCCCCCAGCGTTTGAGGGAGTCCACGGTGGCTGAGGGGCTGGCCAGAAAGGAGCTGGCCATGCTAGCAGCTCTCCGCCGGGTCGTCCGCACCGGCAGCTGCATCGGCCACGTCCGCAGCGCCCTCCGCCGCATCGGCAGCGGCCTTCTTGAGCATGCGTCCCAGCATGCGACCCGATTCCAGGGCGCGCATCCAGAATTCCTCCTGCGCGTCCACCGCAGCGTTGGCACGTGCCAGCTCCGCAGCGCTCATGCCCTCCGCCTGCTCGCCAGCAGGACGCGGCTGCACATCGCCCGGATACCTGCACCCAACGAAGTTGCCCACCTTCTCCAGCTCGAAGCCCGCGATCTGCAGGCAGCTGCGCGAGATGGTGACGAAGGGCTCGTAGCCATGCGGGTCGCCGCCGGCACCCACCACGAAGAGCTGTGCGGGTCGCCTTTCGGGAAACGGACGGCCCAACACGTACTTGCGCGACCAGTAGGGCTGGAACCTGTCGAACAGCGCCTTGAGCTGCGCGGTCGGACCCGAGAAGTACACGGGGGCCACGAGTGCCAGCCCGTCGCAGCGGTCCAGCAAGCCGGTAAGTTCAAGGTAGTCGTCGGCAAAGCGGCCGTCCACCGTCACGCGGTTGGCCAGCGCGCAGTTGCCCGTCTTGGAACACGCCCCGCAGCCGATGCAGGGATCCACGTGCTTCTCGCACAGCATGAAGCGCTGGGTGCGCACGCCCGCCTCGCGGGCGCCAAGCTCGATCGCGTCGATGAGCGCCACACATGTCTTGCGCCTAGGAGAGCCGCTCAAGAGCAGCAGCATGGGGGCATCGTCGGCAACCGACGGAATGCGCTCGCGGCTTCCGTGCGCAAACACGCTCGGAACAAAGCCCCGGCGCGCGGCGCCGGCCGCCACGTCACCAGCCACAGCACCTGCATCGCGAGCCGCCGTTGCACCGCCCTCTGCACGGGGCCGCACACGCGAAGCCAGCTCGCCGGTGCCCTTCTGCACCAGCCCCGACCTCTCGGCATCGCGCCCGGCATCGTCTAGCTGCGTATCCATTGCCGCCTCCCCCAGGTCCTAGATGTAGCTTTCCAAATGGAACACGTCGAAGGCGTTCTTGTATATCGCATCGAAGAACGCCGGCCTGTCCTCGGCGGCCACCTCTCGCGTCTTCGCCAGAAAGTCCGCGGTAAACACGGTGTTCTCGGGCGAGCACGGCGTGCCGCGCAGCGGAACGGGCGACATGTAGGGGCTGTCGGTCTCGGTAACGATGCGGTCGAGCGGGGCACGCCTGGCGGCCTCGCGGATGGCATCGCTCTTGCCGAAGGTGAGCGCCCCGCCGAACGCCACGTAGCACCCAAGCTCGAGGAAGGGCTGCAGCGTGTCGTAGTCGTTGGTGAAGCAGTGCAGCAGCGCGCCGGCCTCGGGAATGCCGTCCTTCTCCAGGATCTTGAGGGCATCGTCGTGCGCATCGCGGATGTGCATCACGATGGGCTTGCCGGCCTCGTTGGCAATCTCGATCTGCTTGCGAAAAACCCTGGCCTGCACGTCGTGCGGCGCCTCGTCGTAGTAGTAGTCCAGCCCCACCTCGCCTATGGCCACGGTGAGCGGATGGCGTGCGCACAGCCGCGTGATCTTCTCCACGTCGGCATCGTAGCTGGCCGACAGCTGCGGATGGCACCCGGCCACCACCTTGCACGTGGGCAGGATGGCGCCCATGTGCCAGCTGTCCAGCAGCATCATGGCGTCGCCCAGCCACTCCGCCAGCATGTCGTACACGTGCTCGGCGTTCTCGGAGGTCTCCACCACCGTGACCACCAGCTGCACGTTGGAAGCCGAGCATCTCGCGAGCGCCAGACCCGGACGGGCGAGCATGTCTAGGTGGCAATGCGTGTCGGCCACCAGCCCCTCCACCAAGGGCTTGGCTACCACCGCGCCCTTGGAGTTGCGAAACTCGGCGTCGAGTATCAGATCCTGGTCGACGTCTTGCTCTTCCATCGAATCTCCTAAAGGCTCAGGTCCTCGACCTGCAGACGCGGGAACATCGGCGGGCACTTGCTCACCGTGCTGCCTGCCTCGAGCAGCCCCCACTTGCACTGCGAGGCCAAGTCGCAGGTGTCGGCCACCTGTCCCAGGCTCAGGCTGTCGAAGGCGATCTGCGAGGTCACGGGCATGATGGGCGCGTAGCACAGCGCCACCAGGCGGATGGCCTCCAGCGCGTTGTAGATCACATAGGCCAGCTCGTCGGCCTTGGCCTCGTCTTTGGCCAGGTTCCACGGAGCGCTCTCCTCGATGTAGGCGTTGGCCCTCTGCGCCAGCTTGGCCGCGCTCTCCGCCGCGTGCGTGAAGTCCACTGCGTTGAAGTACTGCGCGTAGGTCTCGTAAAGCCCGTCGGCAATCTCGTGCAGCGGGTTGCCCAGCTCCGCCTCAAGCTCTGCATAGCGCTCGGGCGAAAGCGAGGGCACCTTGCCGTCGAAGTACTTCACGGCCATGTTGAATGCGCGCGAGCACAGGTTGCCCCACGTGTTGGCGAGGTCGGCGTTGTAGACCTGCACCATGCGCTCCATCGAGATGGAGCCGTCGGCGCCGAACTGCACGTCGGTCATGAAGTAGTAGCGGTAGGCATCCAGCCCGAAGATCTCGACGAGGTCGTCGGGCGACACCGCGTTGCCCGTGGACTTCGACATCTTCTCGCCCTTGGTGAGCAGGAAGCCGTGCGCGAAGACCTTCTCGGGAAGGGGCAGTCCGGCCGCCATGAGCATCGCCGGCCAGATCACGCAGTGGAACCTGATGATGTCCTTGCCCACGAAGTGGTACTGCACCGGCCATCTGCGCTCGAACTCGGCGACCTCTTCGGGGGTTCCGCCGTAGCCCATGGCGGTGATGTAGTTGAGCAGCGCGTCGATCCACACATAGGTAACGTGGCCCTCGTCGAAGGGCAGCGGCACGCCCCAGTCGAACGTGGTGCGCGAGATGGAGAGGTCGCGCAGGCCGCTCTTCACGAACGAGACCACCTCGTTGCGCCTGGTCTCGGGCTGCACGAAGTCGGGATGCTCGTCGTAGAAGGCCAGCAGCTTGTCGCCAAATTCGGAGAGCTTGAAGAACCAGTTCTCCTCGCCGTCGTCGTTGAAGCGCAGCGGGCGGTGGCACTCGGGGCAGCACTTCTCGCCGTCGACCTCCTCGACCTCCGATTCGGTGTAGTAGGTCTCCTCGTGCACGCAGTACCAGCCCGAATACGAGGCCTTGTAGAGATAGCCCTTCTCGTAGAGGTCGGTCCAGAAGGCCTGCACGCCGCGCATGTGCCTGTCCTCGGTGGTGCGGATGAAGTCGTCGTTGGTGATGAGCAGGTGCTTCCACATCTCCTGGAACTTGGGGGCGATGCCGTCGCACCATTCCTGCGGGGTCATGCCGTTCTTGGCTGCCGACTCGGCAACCTTCTGGCCGTGCTCGTCGAGTCCGGTGAGGAAGAACACGTCCTTGCCGTCCATGCGCTGGAAGCGCGCCAGGGTATCGGCCGCCACGGTGGTGTACGCGGTGCCCAGGTGGGGCGTGGCGTTCACGTAGTAGATGGGGGTGGTGATGGAATAGCTCTGCGACATAAGATCGGTTCCTTCCTCGAGCACTCGCGGCAGGCGCCCTTGCCAGCAGGCACCCTTCACATGATACAGGCAGCACCTGCGGAAAAACGCCGCAGGTCTGCATTGAAATTCTTTTCCCACAATTGTACACACCACGGCACGCGGACGTGCCCCCGCCTTGCGCGTGCGGGCAACCCAGGTGCCGGTTCGCTACCCCTGCAAATCTCGGCGGGCGCAGCGGGCCAGCTCGTAGGCCTCGTCGCGGGAGATGCCGAACTCGCGCTGGATGCGCTTGGCGATGCGCGAGGCCGTCATGCCCTCCTCGCCCACCAGGGTTGCGGCAAAGGCCCGCATCGCGACATCGCGGTCGGCGGCCGCCGCGCCCGCATCCGCGCCCGCGCCCGCACTCGTGCCGCCCGTGCACGCGCCCGCAGCGCCGGGCTGCTCGATCACCAGCACCACTTCGCCGCGAAGCTCGCCGGGACGGGCCTCCAGCGCGTCGGCCATCTCGCCGGGCATCGTCACGAGATACTCCTCGTGCATTTTGGTAAGCTCGCGGGCCATGCACACGCGGCGGCCGGGCAGCAGCTCGGCGATCGCCCGCAGCGTGCCCACCGTGCGGTGGTTGGATTCGTAGAAAACCAGAAGGCTGTCCAGCTGCCCCAGCGATGCCAGCAGCCTCTGGCGCTCGCCCGCCTTGCGGGGGAAGAAGCCACCGAAGTAGAAGCTCGTGCACACGAAGCCGCTGCCGGCCACCGCGGTCGCCACGGCGCTGGCGCCCGGCAGCACCGTGGCTGCCAATCCCGCCTCGCGCACCGCCGCCACCACGCGTTGTCCCGGGTCGGAGATGCACGGCATTCCGGCATCGCTCACCAGCGCCACCGTGAGTCCGGCCGCGACCTCCTCCACTATGCGGGGCGCCACCTTGGCCGTCACGTTCTCGTCGCAGCGGCGCACCTCCGCCGAGATGCCCAGCATCTCGAGCAGCTTGCGCGTTACGCGCGTGTCCTCGGCATACACCACGTCGGCGCTCTCGAGCATCTCCGCCACGCGCTGCGTGATGTCGCCTCTGTTGCCGATGGGAGTGGCACACACCGCCAGCAGCCCTTCGCCGCCGCTCCCGCGCGCAGCCGCGCCGTCGTCTTGCAAACCGCTATCCTGCATCGCCCCGCCGCCCAAGGCTAGTTGTCGATGTCGTCTTCGGGATCCAGGTATCCCGCGAACAGGTCGTCGAGCAGGTTCTCGGCCGAGCCGATGGTGTTCTCGTCCACGTGCTCGCAGGCATCGGGACCGGGGAACTTGCGCGCCTTGGCCTCTGCGTCGAATGCCGCCAGCGCCTTGGCCGCAAGCCCGAAGCCGTCCATGTAGCAGCCGGCGTGCCTGTAGCTCTTCTC
The DNA here is from genome assembly GCA_963624975.1 of Bacteroidaceae bacterium. Classification (GTDB taxonomy): domain Bacteria; phylum Actinomycetota; class Coriobacteriia; order Coriobacteriales; family CADBOM01; genus CAVLCC01. Next base: position 3,746 of record CAVFRF010000017.1, on the reverse strand, counting down.
CGAAAGTCCCAGCACGTCGTGCAGCACCTGCAGCTCGCAGTCGCAGTGCGGACCGGAGCCTATGCCGATCGTGGCGAATGGGAACGTGAGGGTGATGTGCTGCGCCACCTCGGCCGGCACGCATTCCAGCACGACCGCCGAGATGCCGGTGTCGGCCAGGCGCTCGCACGAAAGCAGCAGCAGCGCGATGTCGTCCATGGTTTTGGCCTGCGTCTTGAAGCCGCCCAGGCGGTTGACCGACTGCGGCGTGAGGCCCAGATGCCCCACCACGGGAATGCCGTGGGTCACCAGCTCGGCCACCAGGTTCACGGTGGCGGGCGTGGCGCCCTCGAGCTTCACCGCGTTGGCACCGCCCTCGCTCACCAGCCTGCCGGCATTGCGAAAGCCCTCTTCGAAGGAAGCCTGATAGCTCAAGAACGGCATGTCGGCCACCACCAGCGGCCTCGTCGTGCCGCGCACCACGGCCTGCGTGGCCCTCACCATGTCGTCCATGGTCACGCCCAGCGTGTTGGTGTGGCCCAGCATGGTCATGCCCAGCGAGTCGCCCACCAGCACCGCGTCGATGCCGGTCTGCTCCACCACGCGGGCCATGCTGTAGTCGTAGCAGGTCACCATCGTGACCTTGCGCCTGTCCTTCTTGGCTCCGGAAAAGATGCCGATGTCGTTTCTAGCCATGTAGAGCCTCCTATCGGGGTGCGGCAATCGCTAGATTACCTCGTCTGCGTCTATCAGTCTTTCCAGCACCGTGCCGTACTGCACGGCATCGCTGGTCACGCGGCTGCCGTCGGCGAGCCTGAAGCCGCCGTGGGCATCGTCGCCCTCGGCGTTGTTGCCCAGCTCGAGGTACACGTCGTCGGCAACGTAGCGTCCCAGCATATCGCGCATGCGCTCTTCCAGCTCGATGATGGGCGTTACAGTAAAGTCCCTCTCGAGGATCCGAGGGTGAGGCAGGGTGAGGCGCACGTCATCGCTCGCGACCCCCTCGTAGTCCAGCAGGTCGAGGTCGAGGGTGCGCGGCCCGTTGGCTATGGTGCGGACCCTGTGGAACTCGTTCTCCACATCGAAGAGCCTTTGCAGCAGCACGCTGGGAGCCAGCGTTGTCTGCACCCAGGCCACCGAGTTGGCGAACTGCTCCTGCTCGGCGTAGTAGGCCGGCTCGGTCTTGTAGATGGAGCTGGAGGCGATTACCCTCACGCCGGGGATGGCGTCCAGCTGGGCCGTGGCGGCCACGAGGCTCTCCACCGGGTCGCCCATGTTGGCGCCCAGGGCCACCAGCGCCCTCTTGCCGGGAAGCATCGTGGAAAATCCCGCCGCCGCGCCGCTCGACTTCGAGAGCGCCGCATAAGCCGTGTTGGACACGACTTCCAGCGCCTCCACGGTCTGCGCCACGTCGTGGACCCTGAAGATCCTGGCGCCGCCGCAATAGGCCAGCGCGGCAGCCGTGGTCGACGACGCCACGCGCTGCGAGGCCACGTCGACGCCGGTAATGCGGCCCAGCGTGGTCTTGCGCGAAAACGCGGCGATGAGCGGGTAGCCCTGCGCTGCGATGTCGCCCATGCCCTCGAGCAGCTGCAGGTTGTGCCTCGAGTTCTTGCCGAAGCCCGGACCCGGGTCGATGCAGATCCTGTCGCTCGATACACCGTGCGACTCCAGCATCGCGGCGACTCCCAGCAGGTAGTCGCGCACCTCGCTCACGGCATCGCCGTAGCGTGGGTCGTTCTGCATGTTCTTGGGAGAGCCGGCCATGTGCATCGGGATCACGCCCGCATCGCACGCGGCGGCGACCTCCACCATGTCGGGATTGGAGAACCCGGAGATGTCGTTGATGATGGCCGCGCCCGCCTCGACGCAACGCCTTGCCACCTCGGGATGGTAGGTGTCGATCGACACCACGACCCCCTCGGCAGCCAGGGCCTCCACCACCGGCAGCACGCGCGAAAGCTCCTCCTCCACGCTCACGGCAGCAGCGCCCGGACGCGTGGACTCGCCGCCAACGTCGACGATGTCGGCGCCGGCCTCCAGCATCTCGTGCGCGAACGCGACGGCATCCTGCACGCCGTTGTGCTGCCCGCCGTCGGAGAACGAGTCGGGCGTTACGTTGAGGATGCCCATGATATAGGGGCGAGAAAGAACAAGCCGCCTGCTCCCAACCTTCCAGATGGGAGCCGACGGCAGTTCGAACAAGCTATGTGCCTGCATTATTAGACCAGCCTTTGTCCGTAAATATGCTGCATTGCCTCTGCGCGGGTGCTGGGGTTGGTGTTGAAGTGGCCGCGCACGGCGCTCGTGGTCGTGGTGGTGCCGGGCTTCTTGACACCGCGCATCGACATGCACATATGCTCGCACTCGATGATCACCATCACGCCAGCCGCATCCAGCTCTTCCATGAGGGTGTCGGCAATCTGCGACGTGAGCCTCTCCTGCACCTGCGGCCTCTTGGCGTAGCAGTCCACCAGGCGGGCGATCTTGGAAAGACCGCACACCTTGCCGCTCTCGCCCGGCACGTAGGCCACGAAGGCCTTGCCGAAGAACGGCACCAGGTGATGCTCGCACATGGAGTAGAGCGGGATGTCCTTCACCAGCACCATCTCCTGATGGTTCTCGTTGAACATCGTCTCGAAGTACTGCTTGGGATCCTCGTGCATGCCAGCGAAGATCTCGTCATACATGCGAGCGACCCTCGCCGGGGTCTTGAGCAAGCCTTCCCTGTCGGGATCCTCTCCGATGCCCTCGAGGATCATCCTCACTGCCTTTTCGATTTTCTCGTGGTCGACCATTGGGCTGTCCCCTTTACTGTGCCTTGTTGCTGTCGTCGGTATTTCCCGGGGTCGCGTTGCCCGCCCCGTCCTCGTGCTTGTACTGCGAATCGTCCACGGTAGGATACGCGGCGAAGCCCGCATCGTCTATCGTGGGCTGGTCGGCAATTGCCGGCGCGCCGTTGCCGGTGCCGTCCGCATTGCCAGCGGCCTGCTGCTGGCCGAGCGCCGAGTCGTCGATCGGCTTGCCGTCGGCCGCCGGAGCGAAGGGCTCGTACTCGCCGGTCTGCTGCCTGATGGCCTGCGCGATCTGGTCGGCGCGGTCGCGCTCGCGGGGAGCCTGCCTCACGGCGGGCGCGCCAGCGCCAGCAGCACCTTCCGCAGCGCCCTCGGCTCCAGCCCCCGTGCCAGCAGGAGCGCCGGTCTCGTCGATCACCTTGGCCTCGGCGATGCGCTTCTCTTCCTTGATCTTGTCCTCGTTGGCAAGGTACTCGTCCCACTTGTTGTCGAGCAGCGCCACCACGGCATCGCCCTCCACGGTCTCCCTCTCGAGCAGCACGCTTGCCATGAGGTCGAGCTGCTCGCGGTTCTCGGTGAGGATCTTGCGGGCCATCTCGTAGGCCTGCCTCATGAGCTTGGACACCTCGACGTCGATCTTGTTGGCGGTCTCGTCGGAGTAGTCGGGCGTGGCGCCGTAGTCCCTGCCCAGGAACACCTCGTGGTTGGCCTCGCCGTAAACCTGATGGCCCAGCGCGTCGGTCATGCCATAGCGGGTCACCATCTGCTTGGCCATCTTGGTGGCGCGCTCCAAGTCGTTCGAAGCGCCCGTTGTAATGTCGTCGCAGAAAATTTCTTCAGCAACACGACCGCCCAAGAACATGGCCAGCTCGTCGAACATCTGCTTGCGGCCATTAAGCACCTTGTCCGCATCAGGAATAGACAGCGTGTAGCCCAAAGCCCTGCCACGACTGATGATGCTAATCTTGTGCA
>CAVFRF010000016.1:0-2633 GCA_963624975.1 Bacteroidaceae bacterium | reverse complement strand
TCGCAAAGCGACAACAAGACCGTGCGCGTAGGCTGGTTCGAAAGCGACCTCTTCCAAGAAGGTGCCGAGGGCGAGCCCAAGAGCGGGTATTCCTACAACTACCTGCGCAAGCTCTCCAACTACGCGTCCTGGAACTACGAGTATGTATACGGCGACTGGTCCGACCTCTACGACAAGCTCTGCCGCGGCGAGATCGACTTCATGGCGGGCATGTCGTACTCGGAGGAGCGCTCTGGCCTCATGCTCTTCCCCGACCAGGCCATGGAGACCGACAAGTACTACCTGTACAAGCATTCCGGCGATTCCTCCATCGTGTCCAGCGACCTCTCCACGTTCGACGGCAAGAAGATCGGACTTCTGTGCAACAACCGCATCTCGGAGTTTGCCGAGAGCTGGATCGATGCTAAGGGCGTGAACGCGCAGACCATCTACTACAGCACCTTCGAATCGCTGCATGCGGCGTTCGAGAACGACGAGATCGACCTCGAGCCGCGCACTGCCGACGGCGCATCCGACTACTCCAGCATCGTGGCAGCCGTGAGTCTGGGAGAAGAGCCGTCCTACCTGGCGGTGAGCAACCAGAGGCCCGACCTGCTGCAAGAGCTCGACAACGCCATCGCCAAGATGGAATCGGTCGAACCGTATGCGCTTCAGGAGCTGCAGTACGCCACATATGGCTCGGTGTACACGAGCCGGACGCCCAGCGACGAAGAGCAGGCATGGCTCGGGCAGCATCCCGTGGTGAAGGTGGGCTACGTCGACAACTACCTCCCCTACTGCGCTACCGGCTCCAACGGGCAGGCCACCGGACTTTTGACCAACGTGCTGGATGCCGTTTTCTCGTCGTTAGAGGTCGACACGGTTCCCCAATTCCAGTACGTGGCCTACAAGAACTACGAGTCCATCGCCGCCGCGCTCGTAGCAGGCGAGATAGACATGGGATTCCCAGTGTCCGACAACGAGTGGACGCTGGAGCAGGACGGGGTCATCGCTTCCGAGAACGTGATTTCCGACCGCGGCGTGCTGTTCTACGGGTCGTCGTGCGATAGGAACAACATCGACAAGGTGGCAGCGGTAGAGGGCAACGTCTTCCAGGACGAGTACACCGAGCTGGTGTATCCGGACGTGCAGATCGTGTACTACGCGGACATCGACGAATGCCTCGACGCGGTGGTCAAGGGCGAGGTGGACGGCACCGTCATGGACTCGCTGCGAGTGCAGTATGTGACGGACCGGCCGGAGTACAACAGCCTCCAGTACGTGCAGCTCAACGACGTTACCGGCAAGTGCTTCGGGTTCGCGCAGGGCGACAGCGCCCCGCTGATGCTGGTGAACCGCGGACTCAAGATCGTAGGCACGTCCTACGGCTACGACAGGGCGTTCCAGTACGTGGACCAGCTCTACTCCTATGGCGCCGCCGACTTCGTGAAGGACAACCCGGTGGGCGTAGCGGCTTTCGCCGCCATCCTCATCGCCATCGTGATCGTGCTGCTCGTGCTCTACATCCGCAAGCAGCGGCAGGAGCTGGCGCTCAGGGAGTCCCTGCAGCGCGAGGCCGAGGAGGCCAACGCCGCCAAGAGCAGGTTCCTCTTCAACATGAGCCACGACATCCGCACGCCCATGAACGCAGTGCTGGGCTTCAACGACCTCATGCTCGAGAACATCGACGACCCCGACAAGCTCAGAGACTACATCGAGAAGTCCAAGTTCTCGGGCGAGTACCTGCTGGGGCTTATCAACAACGTCTTGGAAGTCGCGCGCATCGACAGCGGGCAAGAGACCATAAACGAGGAGTTCGCCGACCTGATGGACGACAGCTACGGCGTGGTGTTCGAGAACGACGTGCGCCAGAAGCACCTCGACTTCACGCAGGAGGTGAACATCGAGCACCGCTATGTGTACACCGACGCGCACAAGATCCGCGAGATACTGCTCAACGTGCTGTCCAACGCCATCAAGTACACGCCCGACGGGGGTTCGGTGCACCTCGAGCTGGTGGAGCGCCCCTGCGACCGCGAGGGCTACGCCAGCTACGAGTGCAGCATCTCCGACACCGGCATAGGCATGACGGAGGAGTTCCAACAGCACATCTTCGACACCTTCGCGCGCGAGCACAACTCCACCGAGAGCAAGGTCATGGGCACGGGGCTTGGCATGGCCATCGTCAAGAAGCTCACCGACCTCATGGGCGCCACCGTGAAGGTCGAGAGCAAGCTGGGCGAGGGCACCACCTTCAGGATCGCCATGGACATGCGCATCGTGCAGAACCCCGAGGAGTACCTGCAGATGGAGCAGGCCGTGGTCGAGAGCGCAGAGGCGTTCAGCCTCGACGGCAGACGGATCCTGGTGGCCGAAGACAACGAGCTGAACATGGAGATCGCCAAGGCGCTGCTGGAGAACCTCGGCGCCACCGTGGAAGTGGCCCCGGACGGCGTCGTGTGCGTCGACATGCTAACGAGCCGCGAGCCGGGCTACTACGACGCGATCCTGATGGATATACAGATGCCCAATCTCAACGGCTACGATGCTGCGAAGAAGATCCGCGCATTGGACGATGCCGGCAGGTCGGGCATTCCGATCGTGGCCATGACGGCCAACGCCTTCGACGAAGACCGCAAGGCTGCCCTGCACGC